>CAJOQP010000001.1 GCA_905236515.1 uncultured Oscillospiraceae bacterium
CCCTTCCTTCAGATGGGAGGAGACCACTCATCCCGTGAAGGGTGGCGGATCGCCTGCTCCATGATCCTGGACCGTTATGAGGATCCGGACCGTGCGCTGGAGATTATCCGAACGCTGGATCTTTGTGATGACAAGACGGCGAAGGTGCAGAGGATGATGTTTGAAAAACGCATCAATGCGGTGGACAGCACCAGTGTGGGACGGCTATTTGACGCCGTCAGCGCGATCCTCGGGATCCGGAAGGCATCTACTTTCGAAGGCGAAGCGGCGACATCGCTCCAGTTTGCGGCACAGAGAGGCCGGACACTTGGAGAAAAGCGGAATTCTTGGAACGGAAGCCTGAGAGAACTGAACGGGCGGAAAATCCTGCCAACGGACGAACTGACAGCACAACTGCTGGAAGAACGGCTGGCGGGAGAAGATCCGGAAGTGCTGGCCTATATGTTTCACGATGCATTGGCATCCATGGCGGCAAGGGCCTGTATTGAGGCATCCCGGCAGACGGGGATCCGCACTGCTGCACTCAGTGGTGGCTGTTATCAGAACACACTGCTTCTGGAACTGACGCAAAAGCGTCTGGAAGAAGCCGGACTGCAGGTGCTCATCCACCGGCTGGTTCCGCCAAACGACGGCGGCATTGCGCTGGGACAGGCCGTTGTGGCCATGCAGGCGCTGGAAGATCAGAAGAAATAATCAACCTTTACATAAAAAAGACATCACTATCAATAGGGAGGAAATAACAATGTGTGTTGGATTATCGGCGAAAGTAATTAAAATCACCGACGGTACTGCGCTGGTGGATGCGTCCGGAGCCAAACGGAACATCTCCGTGGAGCTTCTGGAAGACCTGGAACCGGGCGATTATGTCATGGTCCATGCCGGAACTGCCATTGCCAAGATCACCGACGAGGACATCCCAGAAACGGATCGGATCATGGAGGCACTGGGATGAACGAAGATAAACTGGAACAGGCGAGGAAGATTATTTCCTCCTATGACGGTCCGAAGCTTCGGATCATGGAAGTGTGCGGAACCCACACCCACGAGATCTTTCGTCTCGGAATCCGGAAACTCCTGCCGGAAAATATCGACCTGATCTCCGGGCCGGGCTGCCCGGTCTGTGTGACTCCGGTGGGATTTATCGATGAGGCAGTCATGCTGGCACTGGATCATGGTGCCACCATCTGCACCTTCGGGGATCTGGTCCGCGTCCCGGGAACGGAAATGAGTCTGGCCGGAGCTCGCAGCAAGGGCGGAAAGATCCAGGTAGTGTATTCTCCGCTGGACGCGGTGGAGTACGCCAAAGAACATCCGGAAGAACAGGTGGTTTTTCTTGCGGTGGGATTTGAGACCACCACGCCTGCAAGCTGTCTGGCCGTCAAACGGGCAAATGATGCAAAGCTGGAGAACTTTTCACTGCTCACTGCCAACAAGACCATGCCGGAAGCGTACCTGGCACTGAAGGACAGTGCCGATGTGTTCCTTTACCCGGGCCATGTACACGCAATTATCGGAACGCAGCTGTGCGAGGATATGGCAGAGAAGGAAGGGGTCAGTGGTGTCATTGCCGGATTCACGGGAAGAGAACTGCTTACCGCTCTGGCGGTGGCAATCTCCAAAGCGCAGGAAGGGAAACCGTTCTTTGAAAACTGCTATCCCCGCGTCGTTACCAAAGAGGGAAGTCCTGCCGGTGTGAAACTGGTGGATTCCATTATGGAGGCCTGCGACACGGAGTGGCGCGGACTGGGAGTGATCCCGAAATCCGGCATGCAGCTCCGGGAAGAATATGCCGCGTTTGATGCCCGGAAGAAATTCCGGCTCCCGCCGGTGGAGGGCCGGAGCAATCCTGCCTGCCGCTGCGGCGAAGTACTGCAGGGCAAATGCAAGCCCGGTGACTGCGGAGTGTTTGGAAAAGTATGTACACCGGAACATCCGGTAGGTGCCTGCATGGTGTCCGGAGAGGGTGCCTGCTCCGCCTATTATCTGTATGGAGGAAGCGAGACATGACGGATTTCGTAACACTGGCTCACGGAGCCGGAGGAAAACAGACAGCTGAACTTATTGACCGGGTCTTTAAATCCCATTTTGCCAATCCCAACTTTACGGGAGACGATGCCGCGGTGCTCCCGGCACCGCAGGGCAGAATCGCCATGACGACGGACGGATTCATCGTCTCGCCCCGGTTCTTCCCGGGCGGAAACATCGGCAAACTGGCGATCTGTGGAACGGTCAATGACCTGACGTGCATGGGTGCAAAGCCCCTGTATATGACCAGCGCATTCGTCATTGAAGAAGGCTTTCCTATGGACGAACTGGAAGAGATCGTTGCGGCGATGGAAAAGACTGCAGCGGAAGTAGGTGTCCAGATCGTGGCCGGAGACACCAAGGTAGCCGGGAAGGGACAGGTGGACGGTGTGTTCATCAACACTACCGGCGTCGGACAGATCATGGAAGGGATCCAGACCTCCGGAACGATGGCAAAACCGGGTGACGTGATCATCACCACCGGGGATGTGGGCCGTCACGGATGCACAATCCTGCTGGCACGGGACGAGTACGGGATCGAAGCGGACGTCAAGAGCGACTGCGCTCCCCTCTGGAACGCCATCCATGCGGCATTTGAAGAAGTTCCGGAGATTCATACGGTACGGGATGCCACCCGCGGAGGAGTCGGCACTGTCCTGTATGAGATCGCAGAGCAGAGCAATGTGGGGATCCGGCTGGATGCCGCCCGCATTCCGGTGGAACCGGAAGTCCGGGGCGTATGCGGAATGCTGGGACTGGAACCACTGTATCTCGCCTGTGAGGGAACGATGGTCATGATCGTTCCTGAGGAAAAAGCCGAAAAGGTGCTGGATGTCCTGCACCGTCAGAAATATACCGAAAACGCAGCGGCCATCGGAACGATCACGGAAGATCAGAAGGGACGAGTCGTCATGACCACGGAGATCGGATCGGAGACTCTGCTTCCTCAGCCGGGAAATGAGCTTCTGCCGAGGATCTGCTGATCGTTGTTCAAGGAGAAGAAAAACATGGAAACAAGAGTAGCGGTAATATCCATCATTGTGGAATCAGGTGCCGTGACCGAGTCGCTCAACGAGCTTTTGTCATCCGCATCAAAATATATCATCGGGCGCATGGGGATCCCGTATAAAGCACGGGGGATCAATATCATCAGTGTGGCCATCGACGCGCCGCAGGACGTGATCAGCGCACTGTCCGGGAAGATCGGACGGCTGCCGGGAGTATCGGCAAAGACGGCCTACTCCAATGTGATCACCCCGATCGACCAGGCGGTGTGATCATGATCAAACTGGCATTTTACGGAAAGGGCGGTATCGGAAAGTCCACAACGGTTTCCAACATCGCGGCCGCCTTTGCCCAGAAAGGGCTGAAAGTCCTGCAGATCGGCTGCGATCCGAAGGCGGATTCCACCCTGTATCTCCGACACGGTGAGGAAGTGCCCACGATCCTGGATCTGTTCCGACAGAAAAAGGACGCCATGACGCTGGACGAGATGGTGCGGATCGGATACGCCGGTGTGATCTGTGCGGAAGCAGGAGGACCCCTTCCGGGACTCGGCTGTGCCGGCCGGGGCATCATCACGGCGCTGGAGAAGCTGGAGGAGAAAGGCGTCTATGAGACGTACCACCCGGACGTTGTCCTGTACGATGTGCTGGGAGACGTGGTGTGCGGAGGCTTTGCCATGCCCATGAGGAAAGGGCACGCGGAAAAGGTGTTTATCCTGACCTCCGGCGAGAACATGTCCATTCACGCGGCGGCCAATATTGCAGTAGCGGTGGATAATTTCAAAAACAGAGGATATGCCACTCTTGGCGGGCTGATCCTGAACCGCCGCAATGTGAAAAACGAAGAAGAGAAAGTGCGGGAACTGGCAGAGGATGTTCACACCGTCATTGCCGGCACCCTGCACCGGGATGAGATCGTTACCGATGCGGAGGAACAGAACAAGATCGTTCTGGAAGCATATCCGGACAGCAGCATGGCACAGGAATACCGGCTGCTGGCCGATCAGGTAGCGGCGATCAGCGGATTGGAGTACCCATCATGTTGAAACAGATTGGACGGGATTTTGATCCGGAAGGAGCCATCGTCTCCGTCGCGGATGCCAATTATCCCCTGCCTTTCGCAAGAGAACTGGAATTCAATGCTCCCGCCCACGGGAACTGGAATATCGTTCATATCGGGATGCTCATCCCGGAGGCACATGAGATCTACGTCGGCAGCGACAACTGTATGAGAGGTGTCGTGATGACAGCGGCGGAGATGAATGCCCTGGACCGCTATTCGACGGTCATTCTGGAAGAGGACGATCTTCTGGACGGGAATTTGGAGGATGTGACCATCGAGGGCGTCGCGGATATCATTCGGAAGCTGCCCTACCGGCCGCGCTGTGTTCAGGTCTATCTGGTATGTCTGCACCATTTTCTGGGCAGCGATACCGATCGGATCTATGGAGAGCTGGAAGCGATGTTTCCGGATATCGACTTTGCCCGCTGCTGGATGGATCCCATCATGCAGAAGACCGGACTGACTCCGGAGCAGAAAGACCGGAAGGCAATTCTGGATCCGGTGCGGCCGCTTCCGGTGAATCCGCGAAGCGTGAATGTCATCGGCGGGGACCTGCCCATGCGGGAAGAAAATGACATCGCCAGGGTGTTGAAAGCGGGAGGTTTTACCGTTCGGCAGCTTCCTACGAACCGGACCTATGACGAGTTCCTCTCTATGGGAGAGAGTTTCCTCAATCTGTGCTATTACCCGTCGGGAGACTATGCCGTCCGGATGATGAACAAACGGATGGGCAGGGACTATCTCTATATGCCGTCGGATTATGATGACGAGGCGATCTTACGGAATTTAAATGAGCTGACGGGACGGCTGAACATGAAAGAGATCGATCCGTCTCCCTGGCTGGAAGAGCGGGATCGTGCCCTGCAGAAGGCCCGTTCTGCCGTGGGAGAGATGCCCGTTACCATCGACTACATGTCTACTCCGCGGCCGCTGAGCCTGGCAAGAGCACTGCGGAAGAACGGATTCCAAGTACAGAGAGTCTATCTGGATGCCATTACCCCGGAGGAAGAAGAGGATCTTCGCTGGCTGCAGAAGAATGCGCCGGAGCTGGAGCTGGCATCCACCATGAATGTAAAAATGAGAGTGATGCCCCGCGGCACTGAGCCGGTGCTGGCAATAGGACCAAAAGCGGCATGGTTTGGCGGGACCGGACACTTTGTCAATATGATTGAAAACGGGGGAAGCTGGGGCTTTGGGAGCATGACCTTCATTGCGGAGGAGATGGTCCGCGCAGTAAAGGAAGAAAAGGACACCAGAGATCTGGTTCCCCGCAAAGGATTGGGGTGTGCCAGCTGCATATGAGAAGAGCATATCGAATATTGCCGGTATATTCCGGCGACGTATCCGGTGCGGCAGCGGCACTGTTTGAACTGGGCGGCATGACGGTCATGCATGATCCCTCCGGATGCAATTCCACCTACAACACCCACGACGAGATCCGCTGGTATGATCAGGACAGTCTGATCTTCATTACCGGGCTGACGGATCAGGACGCGATCCTGGGGGACGATGAGCGGCTGATCCATGACATTGAAAAGGCCTGCGGAGAGTTTCACCCGAATTTCGTTGCGCTGGTCAATTCCCCCATTCCATATCTAAATGCAACAGATTTTGATGCCATTTCCTCCATAATAGAGGAAAACACAGGCGTTCCTGTGTTTTATGTCCCCACCAATGGATGCCACGACTATGTTTACGGAGCCGGAGGAGCGTTTCGGAAACTGGCGGAGTGCGTGGTGGAACGCACACAGAAACCGGATGGTTCCGGCAGGGTCAATCTCCTGGGATGCACACCGCTGGACTTTCCGGCGGAGGGTGAAGTGGATTCCCTGAAAGACCGGATCCGGGACGGAGGGTTTTCCATCGGCTCCTGCTGGGCCATGGGAGATGGTCTGGATTCTCTGAAGGCGGCCGGGTGCGGGGATGTGAATCTCGTGGTGTCGGCAGTGGGCCTTTCCACGGCAAAATGGCTCTATGAGCGATTCGGCACGCCGTATGTCGCGGGGCTGCCCCTGCCGGGATTTGAAAATGATATTTATTCGGCACTGCGCCGTGCGATGGAGACGGGAGAACATCAGATCCCGTATCTGGATCGGGCATCCGGGGGCACTGAAGAGTTCGTTTTCATCGGCGATCCTGTATGCATGGGGACCATGGCGGCGATGAAATCACGTCAGGGTATTCGTGCCCGGGTGATCTGTCCAGTGGAGGCAGGTTCCGAACTTATAGGAGAACAGGATGCCATGACCCGGGGAGAAGAGGATGTAGAACGGGAGATTGCCCATGCCTCAGAGATCGTAGCCGATCCTCTGTACCGCCATATCTGTCCTCCCGATGTGCACTTCACGCCGGAGATCCACTTTGCGTTCTCCGGACGGATGTTCCGCCGGCAGCTGGTGGACCGATTTCAAAAAAAGAATGAGGAGAATGAAGATGGGACTCAATGAGACGCCGTCCGGAGAGCGGATCCATATCGGATTTTTCGGCCGACGGAACGCCGGAAAGTCCAGCATTGTCAATGCTGTGACCGGACAGGACCTGGCAGTGGTCTCTGATACGCTGGGAACCACGACCGATCCGGTCATGAAAGCCATGGAACTTCTGCCTATGGGACCGGTCATGATCATAGATACACCGGGATTTGACGATGAGGGA
>CAJOQP010000002.1 GCA_905236515.1 uncultured Oscillospiraceae bacterium
TAATATGAAAACAGATGTATTGATCATTGGTGCCGGCCCTGCCGGTGCATCCGCCGCTCTGACGCTGCGTCACAGAAACAAGACTGTGGCCGTGGTGGCCAATGCCCCCGAATCCAGCAGCCTGTATAAGGCGCCTATGCTGGCTAACTATCCCGGGGTCAAGCTCACCGGTCCGGAGTTCCAGCAGGCACTGCTGGATCAGATGACGGAGGAGGGAGTGGAACTGATCCACGGAAGAGCTCTTTCCGTAATGAGCCTGGGGGAGACCTTCGGTGTTGCAGTGGGAAATGATTTCCATGAGGCCACAGCGGTGATCATTGCCGCCGGCATTACCCGTGAGAGTGCTTACAAGGGAGAAAACGAGTATGTTGGAAAGGGCGTCAGCTATTGCGCGACCTGTGACGGCATGCTGTATAAAGGAAAGAATGTCGCAGTGATCGGAACCAGTTCCGAGGCAAAGGAGGACATGGAATTCCTTCGCTCCATCGGCTGTGATGTGCTGGAACTCACCGGTTCGGAAGGCATCGAGATCCGCGGTGAGGAGAAGGTCAATTCCATCGTGGCAGGAGGAGAAGAGCACGAGGTGTCCTGTGTCTTTATTCTGAAGGATACCATCTCTCTGTCCAAGCTGGTGCAGGGCTTGGAGTACAATAACGGCGCCATCGTGGTGGATTCCGATATGCAGACCAACATCCCCGGGATCTTTGCCGCGGGAGACTGCGTCGGCAAACCCTATCAGGTAGCAAAAGCTGCCGGCGACGGCAATGTCGCCGCTTTGAGCGCCAGCAGCTATGTAGAGAATAAAAACAAATAAACTGACTCGATTAAAGGAGAACTAACTATGGCAATCGTAACTCTTACCAATGAAAACTTTGACGCAACCGTAAAGGAAGGAACCGTTCTGGTAGACTTCTGGGCCACCTGGTGCGGACCCTGCCGGATGCAGGCTCCCATCCTGGAGCAGCTGGACGCCAAACTGGACGGCGCTGTCACCATCGGCAAGGTGGATGTGGATGAGCAGCCGGAACTGGCAAACCGCTTCGGAGTATCCAGCATCCCCACTCTGGTGATCCTGAAAAACGGGGAAGTGGCTGAGAAGAAAGTCGGCGTGACCGACGCTGCCACTCTGGAAGCTCTCGTGAAATAAAAGCGGCTTGACAAACCGCCTTTCCGAATACTATAATTCCTTCATCAACTGCGAAGAAGGTCAGGAGTACGCAGCAGCAGATTTGCAGAGAGAAAACGGACGGTGCAAGTTTTCATGATGCGCTGCGGAAGGTCGGGCCGGAGCATTTCGGGTGAAGGAGAAGTAGTCCGAACGGGAGCTCCCGTTACTGAGCAAATGAGTGCCGTATCCATTACGGAATTCAGGTGGTACCGCGTAAATTCTGCGCCCTGAGAATGATCTCAGGGCGTTTTTATTTTTGAGGAGTTGTATTGTATGAAAGAACTGCCGAAAATCTATGATCACAAAGCAGCTGAAAAGAAAGTTTATGACATGTGGCAGCAGGGAGGCTACTTCCGGGGCGAGATCGATCCGGACAAGAAGCCGTTCTCCATCGTCATGCCGCCTCCCAATGTCACCGGACAGCTGCATATGGGACATGCACTGGACTGCACGCTGCAGGATATCCTGATCCGCTATAAGAGAATGCAGGGATATGCCGCAGAATGGTTCCCCGGCACCGACCATGCCGGTATCGCCACGCAGATCAAGGTGGAAGAGGAACTCCGTGTCAATGAAGGCCTTTCCCGCTATGACCTCGGCAGAGAAAAGTTCCTGGACCGTGTCTGGGACTGGAAGGAGAAATACGGAAACCGTATCGTGGAGCAGCAGAAGGTTCTGGGTGCATCCTGCGACTGGAGCAGACCTTCCTTTACCATGGACGGACCCCGCGCAAAATCTGTACGTGAGACCTTCTGCGATCTGTATGAGAAGGGCCTTATATATAAGGGAAGACGCATCATCAACTGGTGCCCGGCCTGCCGTACCGCTCTGTCGGATGCGGAAGTGGAGTACAAGGACGTTCCCGGACATTTCTGGTACATCAAATATCCCATCAAGGATTCTGACGAATACCTCACCATCGCTACCACCCGTCCGGAGACCATGCTGGGCGACAGCGGTGTCGCTGTCCATCCCGATGACGAGCGCTATCAGCATCTCGTAGGGAAGACCTGCATCCTTCCGCTGGTGGGAAGAGAGCTTCCCATCGTGGCGGATGAATACGTGGAGCTTGGTTTTGGTACCGGTGCAGTTAAGATGACCCCCTGCCATGACCCCAACGACTATGAAGTGGGACTCCGTCATGATCTGGAACAGATCCTCATCATGGATGAGGACGCCAAGATCATCAATGGCGGAAAGTACGACGGAATGGACCGTGATGAGGCCAGAGAAGCTATCGTCCGTGATCTGGATGAACAGGGTTATCTCCTTAAAATAGAGGATTACAGCCATAACGTTGGATGCTGCTACCGTTGCGGAACCATCGTAGAGCCTCTTGCCAGCCCGCAGTGGTTCGTCAAGATGAAACCTCTGGCGGAAGCTGCCATCAAGGTCGTGGATGAGGGAAAGATCCGTTTCGTTCCCGAACGTTTTACCAAGATCTATATGAACTGGATGGAGAACTGCCGTGACTGGTGTATCTCCCGTCAGCTGTGGTGGGGCCATCAGATCCCTGCCTGGTACTGCGATGACTGTGGCCATATCACGGTCTCCCGTGAAGATGCCACGGAATGTGAGCGCTGCCATTCCAAGAACATCCGCCGCGAGGAAGATGTTCTGGATACCTGGTTTTCTTCTGCGCTGTGGCCGTTCTCCACTATGGGATGGCCGGATAAGACTCCGGAACTGGATTACTGGTATCCCACCAGCGTCATGGTCACCGGATATGATATCATTTTCTTCTGGGTCGCCCGTATGATCTTCTCCGGCATGGAGCAGATGAAGGAAGAACCCTTCAAAACGGTATTTATCCACGGACTGGTACGTGACTCCCAGGGCAGGAAGATGTCCAAATCCCTGGGCAACGGCATCGATCCGCTGGAGATGGCCGATCAGTACGGCGCCGATGCACTGCGCTATAATCTGATCACCGGCAACTCTCCCGGAAACGACATGCGCTTCTATACTGAAAAATGTGAAGCCATGCGGAATTTCTGCAACAAGATCTGGAACGCCAGCCGTTTTGTCATGATGAACCTTACCATCGACAAAAACGAACTTCCCGAGAAACTGGAATTGGAAGACCGCTGGATCCTCTCCAAGTTCAATACACTGGCCAGGGAAGTCTGTGAGAATATGGATCATTTCGAACTTGGCGTTGCCGCCGGAAAGATCTATGACTTCATCTGGGATACGTACTGTGACTGGTACATTGAACTGAGCAAGACCAGACTCTACGGAGATGATGAGGAAGCAAAGGAGAATGTCCAGAAAGTCCTTCTGTATGTTCTGGACGGAATCCTCCGCATCGTTCATCCCTTTATGCCGTTCATCACGGAAGAGATCTGGCAGGCACTGCCTCATGACGGCGAGTCTCTGATGATTGCCCGGTATCCGGAATACACCGAGTCCCTGAGCTTCCCGCAGGAAGAGGCGGACTTTGAGATGGTCATGGAAGCCATCAAGGCAGTCCGTGCCCGCAGAAGCGACATGAATGTTCCGCCTTCCAAGAAGGCACATCTCTATATCGTTACCGACAGCCCGGCAGCATTCAACGCCGGTGAAAGCTATATCTGCAAGCTGGCCTATGCCGAATCCATTGCAGTGTCCGGTCAGGAGCCGGAGGAAGCTTCCGGTATGGTATCTGTCGTTACCGACCACGCCCGTATGTTCATGCCCATGGCAGAACTGGTGGACCTGGAGAAAGAACGGGAACGTCTGAAGAAAGAGATCGAGAAAGCGGAAAAACAGCTGCAGTCTCAGATCGGCAAACTGGCCAATGAGAATTTCGTCAGCCGCGCACCGGAACATGTCGTCAACATGGAACGGGAGAAAAAAGACAAACTGGAAGCCCTGATCGAAAACCTCAACAAGAGTCTGAGTGGTCTTGGCTGATCCAAGCAAGCTAAAACATAGGGCGCCATGTCTACCGTGGCGCCCTGTCCATGATTTAAGGAATGATCTCTATGACCAATTCGGAAAAACAACAGTATATCGATGCCCGCAGGGAATACATAGAAAGTCAGTTTTCCCATCTGAATCCCAAGCAGCGGGAAGCAGTATTGGCAACCGAAGGCGCGCTGCTGATCCTTGCCGGTGCCGGGAGTGGCAAGACGACGGTACTGATCAACCGTATTGCCAATCTCATGCGGTTCGGGCATGCATCCGACAGCGATACCCTTCCCGCCGGCGCTTCTTTCTCCGATGTGGAGGTGATAAGAAACGGCGGAAAGCAGGCGGACCTGTTTGCAGCTCTGGAACCTGTCATGCCTTGGAGGATCCTGGCCATCACCTTTACCAACAAGGCAGCGGAAGAACTGAAGAACCGTCTTCAGTTGATGCTGGGGGATGCGGCCCGGGATATCTGGGCATCCACATTCCACTCCTGCTGTGTCCGCATCCTGCGCCGTGATGCCGCCAGAATCGGTTATCCGGATAATTTTACGATCTACGATACCAGCGACAGCCAGAGCCTTGTCAAACAGATCATGAAAGATCTGAATATCGATGATAAGCGTTTTGCACCGCGGGCGGTGCTGGCGGAGATCAGCAAGGCAAAAGACCAGGAAATCTCCGGACAGGATTATCTGCAGACCTATCGGAAGATGGGCGACCAGTGGCACGCCACTATCGGTGAGATCTATATCGAATACATGAAACGTATGGTGTCCGTGGGTGCGATGGATTTTGATGATCTCATCGCCAACACTGTGAAACTGCTGGATGCCAATGAGGAATCCAGACGATACTGGGCCGGGAAGTTCCAGTATGTCATGATCGATGAGTATCAGGACACCAACAATCTTCAGTACCGGCTGGCGGCTCTGCTGTCCAGCGAATGGCACAACATCTGCGTGGTGGGAGATGACGATCAGAGCATCTACCGTTTTCGCGGAGCAACGATCGAGAATATCCTCTCCTTTGAGGATCAGCATGCCCGCTGCCGGACGATCCGCCTGGAGGAAAACTACCGTTCCACCACCCATATCCTGAACGCCGCAAACTCCGTGATCTCCAATAACAAGGGGAGAAAGGGAAAGACCCTCTGGACCAATAAGGCCGGGGGAGAACTGGTGCAGGCCTATCGAGGAGGAAATCAGGAGGATGAGGCGCATTTCATTGCCCGCAAGATCGTGACGGCGGTCAATGAAGGCGGATGCTGGAAGGATCATGCCATCCTGTATCGCATCAATGCCATGTCCGCCGGTCTCGAACGTGAACTCAAACGATATGACATCCCATACCGTATCATCGGCGGTACTCGATTCTTCGACCGTGCGGAAGTCAAGGATGTCCTGTCCTATCTCAATGTGATCGCCAATCCGTCGGATGATCTGCGGCTGGTGAGAATCATCAACACACCGGCGCGAGGCATCGGGTCGAAGACCATCGAGACCGTGCAGAGACTGGCTCAGGAAAACAGCTGCGCCATGTTTGATATCGTGAAGAACGCGGGAGCATACTCGGAGCTTCAGAGAAGTGTTCAGAAACTGACCCTGTTTTCCAAGATCATTCTCTCCCTTCAGGAATTTGCCAAGGACCATACTGCACTGGAGATCCTGGATCAGCTTCTGGAGAAAACGGGATACGTGAGAGCCCTGGAAGAGAAGAAGACCGTAGAGGATCAGGCAAGAGCAGAGAACGTACGAGAGATCCGCTCCACCATGATCACCTATGAAAACGAAAGCGGGGATCATTCTCTGGAGGGCTATCTGTCCGATGTGGCACTCTATACCGATCTGGACAATTTCGACCAGTCGGCGGACAGCGTTACTCTGATGACCATGCACGCGGCCAAGGGACTGGAGTTTCCCACCGTGTTCGTTATCGGCATGGAGGAGGGCGTGTTCCCCAGTATCCGTGCCATCGGTGAGGCGGAGGAGATCGAAGAAGAGCGCCGTCTGTGCTATGTGGCCATGACCCGTGCCGAGGAACATCTTTATATGACCTGTGCCAAACGGCGGATGATCTTCGGGCAGGAACAGAGTCATGTGGAATCCCGGTTTCTGGACGAGATCCAGGAAGAGGATATCCACAAGGAAGGATTCCAGAACAATACGTTCGACAGCTTCGGACGTTCCTCGGAAAACTATGACAATTATTCCTACGGATACAGCTATGGACGAAGTGGATACGGCGGAGGCTCGTCACGGTACGGCAGCGGTTATTCTTCGCGTAAACGGAGAGAATCTGTACGTCCCGTAGGGGAGGTCCGGGAGGACACGGTTTCGGAGGACCTTCCGGAATGGGATGTTGGCGACCGCGTGGAACACAAGAACTTCGGAGAAGGTGTCATTACCGATATGCGTCCTATGGGAAATGACTGCCTTGTGGAGATCGAATTTGAAAGTGCCGGAAGAAAGAAGCTTATGCTTCGTGCGGCAAAGAGATATACGAAAAAACTGACAGAATGAAATGCGACCGTACCAATCGATCTGGTACGGTCGTTCCATTTTGGATATGATTATTTTTTCTGCCAGTCGAGGACCTGTTCTTTCAGCCAGTTCTCCCATGCTTCCATGCCTTCGCCGGTCTTGGCGGAGATGGGGAAGATCTGAATGTCGGGATTGAGCTTTTTGGCATACTTGACGCATGCATCCAGGTCGAAATCGAAATACGGCATGACATCGATCTTGTTGATGATGAGAGCATCGCAGATGGAGAACATCAGCGGATATTTCAAAGGTTTGTCGTGTCCTTCCGGTACGGAAAGGATCATGGCGTTCTTTACAGCTCCGGTGTCAAATTCCGCGGGACATACGAGGTTTCCGATGTTCTCAAGAATGACGAGATCCAGAGTGTCAGTTCCCAGACTTTCTAGTCCCTGGGAAGTCATGCCCGCGTCCAGGTGGCACATGCCGCCGGTATGAAGCTGGATGACTTTAGCGCCGGTCTTTTCAATGGTGGCAGCATCCACGTCCGAATCGATGTCGGCTTCCATAACGCCGATCTTGAGGTCATCCTTCAGAGCGGCGATGGTTCCCTTTAAAGTGGTGGTCTTTCCGGAGCCGGGAGAACTCATCAGGTTCAGAAGGAAAATGCCCTGCTCTTTCAGCTTGCCGCGCAGCTCGTCCGCCTGCTTGTCGTTGTTGGCAAAAACGCTTTCCTTAACTTCTATGATTTTATAACCTTCCATTTTTATCACCTCAGGTTTGATTTGTCACTTCATTCACAATAGCATAAAGCCGGCCCTTTTTCAATGTCAGAGCCGGCTTTTGTTCGTATGTAATTCAGTAATCCAGCAGATGGGACATCCGTTCGCGGTAGTCCTGTTCGAATGTCTGCCAGTTCTCATAGTATTCCGAGGGATTCCCGGAATAATAGGGACGACCTGTTTGTTCCATCTGGCTGAAGGCATTGCCGATGACACGGTAAAATGCGTCGCTTCCGATGATTCTGCTGGTATGAGTCTCCCCCTCGGATACCGCCCAGGATGGAAAGAATCCGGTATCCGCAGTCAGCCGATCACCGTTGCTGCACAGCCATGATAAAAACTCCGCAGCGGCGTACATCTCCTTTTCTTTTTTCGCGGTGACCATCGCAGAACAGAAATGAAGTCCGTATACTTTTTCTCCGTTTTCCAGGTACGGGTAGGGGAGGAAGGTGTAGGAATCGACATCTTCCTTGTCAATGTGCTTCATCAGACTGTCCGACCGTACTATCGCACAGGGGATCTCTCCGTTCAGAACAAGTTGAGAAGCATCTTCGTCCGACAGGATCAGAGCCTGGTGAAAAGCAATCTGTGCCAGAATGTTGTAAGCATATTTGAAATTGTCGCTGTCGATATCCACATTGCGTTTGGCGTGAAAATCCTCTCCGCGGGAAGCCATCGTGGTACGGATGATGGAAGAGAATGATTCCGCGGTGAAGAACGGTTTGCCGGTCTCCTTCTCATAATAGAATGAAGTGGAATTAAGTCCTTCCAGTGTGGAAAGGTTCTCCGGAGAATAGCTCTCCGTTCCATCGACCAGCTGATTGTTGATGAATAGTATTTCAGGAGAAAAAGAGATGGGTACGCTGAATCGGCCGCGGTCATTCATTCCGGAGGACAGATAATCCTGATCGAAATGTGCCAGCTGCCAGTCTTGAAAACATTTGTTTGTAGAATGAGGGATTCCGATGAAATCGAGATAAGCGGCTGTTTCGCCGCTGCAGAGGACCACTGAGGGAGGCTTGGGAGCGTCCATCAGTTCGTGAACGAGACTTTGATCGTCAGGGAAAGAGCGGGAAGAAATCTTGACGGATTGTTCTTTTCCGTTTGTGCTGTTGTATTCGTCAGAAAGATTCTCGAAATTGGTCCATAAATCGCTGTGATCATCCACATACCATACCGATACGTTGCTGTTATAACGCTGATGTGCGGAGTTGGATTCCGTAAGATCCATATCTCCGCATGCGGAAATCACAGACAGTATCATGGTGATAAACAGGATGGCACTTGCTTTTTTCATGATAAAACTCCAAATGAAGGGGTGATTAGGATCCTAATTCACCACTTGGGCTTAAAAATGGCCGGTATTTCGGCTTGTATTCACCATTTATATCATAATCCTGTGGTATTTGCAAATTTCTGTTAGAGAACCAACAGATCTCTGCAGCTTTGGTCAGTTTCCGCGGCGGTGAGATTTCGAACAAAAAAGAATCGACCGGGTGTCCGAGGATGCCCAATCGATTCTGAAAAGTTATCTTGACGCATGAGTTACAGAACGTCTTCGTATGGTTCATAAAACTTGTCGGTCTGTTTGCCGTCTGCATCATAAACCTTGGATTCAAACAGCGTGGGATCTGCTTTGCATCTACGCTTGATGGTCATGGTTTTTCCCTGAATGTTGAATACTGTGATGCGGCTGCCGAAGAAGTCGGGATCGTCTTTGGTGAAGACGGATGACTTATTCAGCTGACAGAACTTGGCGCGTCCTTCTTCCGTATCCAGAAGATCGCCCTCTCCGTTGTACCAAAGTTCTTCCGGACCTTTATCCAGTTCCGCTTCCTGCTGTTCAATGAGTTCTTTTAACCGTTTGTATTTATCTTCATCTGCCATGGTACTGTTCCCCCTTGGTTTGCGGTACGAAATCGGAATGCTAGTGCTTCGACCGTTGTTTTCTATGAGATTTTAGCATAAAGAGAAGCCGACCACAAGAGTGCGGCAGGCATGAAGATTCCGTAAAACATTAATAGTTTATTTCTTTTATTTTATACTCTTCTATGTTAAAATCATTTTTGCCCGTCTGAGGGAAGAACAGTAGAGAAGGCAGGTGAGCTTATGCCCAAACAGCAGGGGATCAAGGAAATCGCGCAGAACCGCAAGGCATTCCATGACTATTTCGTGCTGGAGAAATACGAAGCGGGGATCGAGCTTGCCGGGACGGAGGTCAAATCAGTCCGTGCAGGACAGGTGAACATGAAAGACTCGTACTGTTCTATCAAGAATGGGGAACTGTTCTTGCGCGGTATGCATATCAGTCCCTATGAAAAAGGTAATATATTTAACCGCGATCCGGTTCGTGTGCGGAGGCTTCTGATGCACAAGCGGGAGATCAACCGGCTCAATTCCCAGGTTATGCAGCAGGGAGTCGCACTGATCCCGCTTTCACTGTACTTCAAAGACAGCAAGGTGAAGGTGGAGATCGGAGTATGCAAGGGCAAGAAGCTCTATGACAAGCGGGAAGCCAGTGCAAAAAAAGATGCCCAGCGCGACATGGATCGTATAATGAAAGAAAGGAATCAATGAATATGAGCAATCCGATCGTAACCATCGAAATGGAAAACGGCGATATCATCAAAGCGGAACTGTATCCGGAAGTCGCACCCAATACGGTCAACAACTTCATTTCCCTGATCAACAAAAAGTTTTATGACGGAGTGATCTTCCATCGTGTCATTCCCGGATTCATGATCCAGGGCGGTGACCCCAACGGTACCGGTACCGGCGGACCGGGATACCAGATCCCCGGCGAATTCGGCGCCAACGGCTACAAGAACGAGCTGAAGCATACCAGAGGCGTTCTTTCCATGGCCCGTACCATGATCCCTGATTCTGCAGGAAGCCAGTTCTTCATCATGCACGAAGATGCCCCGCATCTGGATAACCAGTATGCAGCATTCGGTAAGGTCATCGAGGGTATCGAGAATGTGGATAAGATCGCAGAAGTACAGACAGATTTCCGTGACAAGCCGAAAAAGGCACAGGTCATGAAAAAAGTCACGGTGGATACCTTTGGCGTGGAATACCCCGAACCCATTAAGGCATAATTCAATCCCCGCTATCAGCGGGGAAATATGGGGGTGTACCGGTTTCGACGGGGATGCGGAATCTGGAATAGCGTGCGGATGCGCCTGACATCCATAAAACGGGCAATTATAAATTAAACAACGACAATAACGTTGAACTTCTCGCTGCTTAAGCAGTGAGCGTCGCCTCCCGGAGCGCCGCGGCCGGGATGTGCGGCGTCGATTAGCGGCGTCCGTGAGCCGGTTAAGCTTTGCGCCGGCCATGCATCATGAAGCTACTGATCTCATAAGTGTGACGACTCACGTATGATTGAGGGAATGCAAATAATCGTCTGCGCACGGAGAAGTTCCTTTGGAAGTGTTTTCGGACAGGAGTTCGACTCTCCTCACCTCCACCAAAAGTTCCTTACTCAAACCCCTGCCTAAAAGGCAGTGATTCGGGTAAGGAATTTTTTATTGCTATCTGCAATAGTGTCGTTTCCCATAATCCCAAAAAACCGCGTTGCACGGGGAGACCAGACGCGATATGCAACGCGAAGGGTCTGTCGATCGGTCATTGATTTCGAACGTCCTACTCCTTATAATTACGTTATTAATGACGATGGAGGAATGACGAGTGAAAGATGGTATCAAACCGGATCCCAATACGGTACATCCCATTCCGGGCTATGACAAAGAAATCTATGTGAAGCCGACAATTAAGGATTCCAATATCATCGTTGGAGATTTTACCTATATCGCTGATTCAGAATTTGAGTGCCATGTTACCCATCATTATGAATGGAACGGCGACAAGTTGATTATTGGAAAGTTCTGTCAGATTGCTGCTGGCGTCGAGTTTGTAATGAACGGCGCAAACCACCAGATGAATGCTGTATCAACCTTCCCGTTCTATACGCTGGAAGGCTGGGATATGAAACCGCCGGCAGCTTCCGACATGCCGCTCAAAGGTGACACAATCGTCGGCAACGATGTGTGGATTGGGCAGAACGCTGTTATCCTGCCCGGCGTTCACATTGGCGACGGCGCGATTATCGGAGCAAACAGCATTGTTGGAAGCGACGTATCGCCATATACGATCGTTGTAGGAAATCCCGCCACAGAAATCCGCAAACGCTTTGATGATGAGTTGATTCAGCTTTTGCTGGATTTCAAGTGGTGGGATAAAAGTGTTGGGGAAATCAATCAACTGATTCCGCTGCTCACTTGCGGCAACCTTGAAAAAGTGA
>CAJOQP010000003.1 GCA_905236515.1 uncultured Oscillospiraceae bacterium
CTTCAACAACGGGATCACCGATGTTTCTTATTCATTTTTTCTTCGTTTCGGAAGAATTCCTCAAAGTAATCGTGTTTGTCGGCGTTGGGATCCTTCGGCCTGCCGGAGGAATCATAGTCCCTCATCTTGCCGGTCTTGGGAGCCATCTGACTCCGCGCCTGCTGCGTTTTCTGCTGCACTCTGGCCTGTGCCTGCTGACGCTTCCTCTGGAGCTGTCTCTGCCGTTTGCGCCGGTAGTTGATCACCAGAAACGCGTAGAGCAGGATGAAGATCAGGATGATCAGAAGGAGGAGCCAGATCCACGTGTGACCGAAGGCCTTCCGAAGCTGCGCTTTCAGGATCTGTGACTGGGAAACGTCAACAGAAGACGTCGTCAGCAATTTCGCTTTTCCGTAATCCACACCGTTCAATGTGACGGTGATGTCTCCCATTGCCTCGTCGGCGTCCACCGGAGCTGCAGGGTTTTCCTCATACAGGGAAATGCGCATCTCAAAATCCTCGGGATTCACATTGGAGGGGAGCAGGACGGAAATATCCTTTTCCGGATGCAGTGTGACAGTGGAATCATCGGATGGCGCATACAGAAGGGAGATCTCCTTTACCAGGTCTTCGGAATGAAGGATCGTGTAGTATGAGTAGTTTTCAAAAGCCCAGTCATACAAATGGATGGTATCAGAGAAATTCTGAAAATCCGTAGCCATGTCATCCCGAATGGAAGTTCCGCCGCCCATAACGACACACATCAGACGGACCCCGTCTTTTTCCGCCGTTGAGGAAAGACAGTATCCCGCTGCAGCGGTATGCCCGGTCTTAATACCGGCGGCATAGCTGTACAGGAAATTACCGCCGTATATGCCCTGCGAACAGATGAGAGCATTGGAATTATATACGATCCGTTCGTCGGATTTGTTTGTTGAGGGAACAGTATAAGAGACCGTGTTGCAGATCTCTGCAAACAGCGGATGGCTCATGGCCTCGGCAGAGATGAGCATCATGTCACTGGCGGTGGAATAATGGTCGTTTGCCGGCATTCCATGAGTGTTGACGAAATGAGTGCCGGTACATCCCAGATCAAGGACCCGCTCATTCATCGCTTCAACGAAATCCGAAATGTTTCCGGCAAGGGATTCGGCGATGATATTGCATGCCTCTCCGGCAGAGCCGAGAAGGGCACAATAAAGAAGATCTTTCATTGTGAGCCGCTCCCCGGGAACGATTCCGGTGGAGGAGGATTCTTCATCCAGCCCGTCCATACAGTGTTTTGATGCTTCAACCTTTTCGTCCTCCGAGATGGTTCCGGCCTCAATCGCCTCCACTGCAATCAGACAGGTGACGATCTTGGTAAGGCTCGCCGGCTCCATCTTTTTGTCAGGATTGCGGGAGTAGAGTACCTTCCCCGAATCCCGGTCCAAAAGAAGGATGCTTTTGGAATTGAGCGTTGGCATCTCAAGTCCGTCATCATTGGTCTCGGGTTTGACGGATTCCTCTTTTTCCTCCGTCTCTTCGCCGTTTTCTTTCTCTTCGGAGTCTGATGATTCAGAGACTGACTCGGAAGCAGGCTCCGCCCAGACGTGAATCACAGGCTGAAGGAACCACAGGCAAAAACTCAATAGAAGCAGAACGATAACAGCTTTAAATGATTTTACCATCGATTATTACTCCAAATTTTCAGGGTTATGTTATATAATAACCGTACATATGAGTTTATTATATGTATTATTCGGCCGAAAAGCAACTTGCGCAACAGTATTCCCGGAGAGGAGAAGGGTGGGACTTATTTGAAAATACTGGTAGTCGATGACGAAAAAGCATTTGTGAAAGGAATAAAGTTCAACCTTCAGACCGAGGGATACGATGTGGACGTTGCCTATGATGGAGAAGCGGCAGTTCTGCAGGCAAAGCAGACGGATTATGATCTCATCATTTTAGATCTGATGATGCCGAAAAAAGACGGGTTACAGGCCTGCCGTGAGATTCGGACGTTTTCTACAGTGCCTGTGATCATGCTTACGGCGAAAGGAGAGGAATTCGACAAACTGATGGGGTTCGAATCCGGAGCAGATGATTATATCACCAAGCCGTTCAGCATCATGGAACTGAAAGCCCGGGTCCGAGCACTGATCCGAAGAGCGGGGATTGTGGCCACCACGGCGAAAGAAGGCGAGCGGAACCTCCGTTTCGGAGAGCTGACGCTGTTTCCAAAGACCCGCCTTGTGGAAAAAAACGGACAGCCGGTAGAACTAACCATGAAAGAATTTGACCTGCTGGAGTTTCTGATGGAACATCCGGGGATCGTTTATTCCAGGGAGCAGCTTCTCAGCATGGTATGGGAATACGACTATCAAGGAGAGATCCGTACGGTAGATGTGCATGTCCGACGGCTGAGAGAAAAGCTGGAACGTGATCCGGCACATCCCAGATACTTGATCACGAAACGGGGGGTGGGATATCACTTTGCAGAACAAGGATAATGAGTCAAGGCGAAGCTTCCGGAAGCGCCTCACCGGCGTACGGTTCAAGTTTGTCGGACTGACCACTGCCCTTGTCGTGATCCTGCTGGCACTGCTGAACTCCTATCCCATTCGTTCCTCCCGGGACCTGGTCTTTTCCGAAAAACAGACCTCCTTGACGAATCAGGCAAGTACTGCGGCGTCTTCCCTGGCTTCTCTGGATCATCTTTCCCGGGAAAGCATTGCGGAGGTCCTGAATCTGCTGGAACTGGATAATTATGAGAGAGTCCTGGTGACCAACGAGAAAGCCAGGGTCCTCTATGATACAGCGGCAGAGAAAAACCAAACAGGACAGCAGGCGGAAATGAAGGAGATCTCCCGTGCAATGGAAGGAAAGACGTCTTTCTATTCCCGCTTTACCAGCGAGGCCTTTTTCAGTCAGGTCGCTGTGCCCATCCTTCGGGATGCCAACGTGATCGGCGCTGTTTATCTGGATGAGAAAGATGAAGAGCAGGCGGGGATCATTACCGGGATCCAAAGCAGGATCCGGACGATTTCCGCATTCATCTGCATCCTGGCACTGCTGGCAGACATCCTGATGACAAGCCTTCTCACGAAGCGCATTGTCACGCTGGCAGAGATGACAAAGAAAGTGGCAGAGGGAGATTATTCCCAGCGCTTTCTCACACAGGGAGAAGATGAAGTGGCGGAACTCGGGAAAGAGTTCAACCGACTGACGCAGCGGCTGGAGACCACGGAAAAACAGCGAAGACAGTTTGTTTCCGACGCTTCTCACGAACTGAAAACGCCGATTGCAGCGATCACCCTGCTGGCAGACAGCATCGTTCAGAATGAGAACATGGAGGAAGAGACCATCCGGGAGTTTGTCTCGGATATCGTACAGGAAAGCCATCGGCTTCAGAAAATGACGGAGGAACTCCTGGATCTCAGCCGGATGGATGACGGCAATGTCGGAAAATCGGTCCCGGTTAATATGACTAAGGTAACCGAGGAAGCGGTCGCACTCTTAAAGCCGCTGTCTACCGAACAGAGTGTGGACATCCGCCTGGACCTCGAGCCGGATGCAATCGTACTGGCTACTGAAAACGACCTGTACCATGTGGTGTTCAACCTGGTGGAAAATGCGATCAAGTACAACGTGCCCAATGGGAGCGTCTCTGTAACACTGCGCACCGTCGGAGACCGTATCCGTATGGACGTGGAAGACACGGGGATCGGGATCCCGGAAAATGAACGGGAATCCATTTTTCACCGGTTCTACCGCGTGGACAAGGCCCGGTCCCGAGAGGCCGGAGGCAGCGGACTGGGACTCAGCATTGCGCATGATGCGGTGACGCAGCACCGGGGAACCATTGACGTGGAAGCCGTCGAACCACAGGGGACGCGCTTTGTTGTTACACTGCCAAAAGGGCCGCCTTGCACGGCCACAAAAGAAACTATCGAAGAAGGATTTTTCAATGGATAAGATTAAAGAGATTCAGAAAAAATTACAGGAAAAAGAGTTGGACGCGGTCCTGATCACAGACGAAAAAAACCAGCGTTATGCGACAGGATTTGCTTTTACTGACGGTGCAGTAATCGTCACCAGGGAACACGCCTATCTGATCACGGACTCCAGATACGTGGAGGCTGCGGAGCAGGCCGTGTCGGAACGCACACAGGTGATCCTGTTTGGTCAGGAGCACCGGCTCGTGCAGTGCATCCAGGAGATCCTTCAGAACGAGAAGATTGAAAAACTGGGCGCAGAAGAGGAGAAGCTCTCCTATCAGGAGTATCTTCGCTACGAAAAAGTCCTGGGGCTGCCGCTGATCCCCGCACAGGAGATCTTCCAGGAACTCAGAGCTTCGAAATCAGAAGATGAGCTGGAATATATGAGAGCAGCGCAGAAGATTTCCGAGCGTGCACTGGAAGATGTTCTCGGGATCATTCGGCCGGGAATCACGGAGAGAGAAATCGCAGCGGAGCTGAATTACCGGATGATGAAATACGGTGCGGAAGGCAATTCGTTCGATACCATCTCGATTACAGGGAAAAAGACCAGCATGCCTCACGGCGTCCCGGGAGATGAGGTCGTACAGGACGGCGATTTTGTCACGATGGATTTCGGGTGTCTGAAAGGCGGCTACTGTTCGGATATGACCAGAACCGTAGCTGTGGGACACGTAACGGACGAGATGAAAAAGATCTATGGCATCGTACTGGAAGCACAGCTGAGAGGAATTGAAAACGCCCGTGCGGGAATCACGGGCGCTGAGATCGACAAGGCGGCCAGAGAGGTGATCGCTAACGCCGGCTACGGAGCGTATTTCGGACACAGTTTCGGGCACAGCCTTGGCCTGGATATTCATGAGGCTCCCTATGCCATGCCGCGGTCGCAGACTATCATGCCGGAAGGTGCTGTGGTGTCAGCGGAGCCGGGGATCTATCTTCCCGGACGTTTTGGAGTCCGGATCGAAGACGTGATGATCCTGCGCAAGGATCATGCAGATGTGATCACAGAGGCACCAAAACAGCTGATCATTTTGTAATGGAGGGAACTTATGCTGAAGAAAGCGAAAAACACGTTTCTGGAAGGCGTAAACCGATGGCTTTTCACAGGCCTGCTGATCATTGCGGTCACTGCGATCGTAAATTTCTGCATTCCGAAAGCACCGGCTGCGGTTTATGTCATCCTGTACGGACTTGGCACATGCCTTCTCATTGTTTACATGATTCTATCTCTCGCAGCAAGAAAAAAATAACTCAAAACGAGCGGGAAACAGCTCCTCGGCAGAGCGCTTCGCGGAGGGAAAATAAGGTTGCAAAAACAATATATATATTGTAGAATAAGCCGAAAGACTGTTTAGTTGATATATTACTAGGAGGAGATCCTTTATGATTACAGCAGGCGATTTTAGAAATGGTGTTACATTCGAGATGGATGGACAGGTTATGCAGGTCGTGGAATTCCAGCACGTCAAGCCGGGTAAAGGCGCTGCATTCGTCCGTACCAAGATGAAGAATGTCATTACCGGTGCCGTTACCGAAACTTCTTTCAACCCCACTGCAAAGTTTGAAAACGCAACAGTGGACAGAAAGACCATGGAGTTCAGCTATGTGGATGGAGATCTGTATTATTTCATGGATCCGGAGACCTACGAGCTGGAGCCGATCGAAAAGAGCGTTCTGAACGACAACTTCAAATTCGTGAAAGAGAATATGAGCTGTATCGTTTCTTCCTATAAGGGAAGCGTGTTTAATGTTGAGCCTCCGATGTTCGTTGAACTGGAAGTTACCGCAACCGATCCCGGCTTTGCAGGGAACACTGCTACCAATGCAACGAAACCGGCTACGCTGGAAACCGGCGCAGAGATCAAAGTTCCTCTGTTCATTGAACAGGGCGAGACCATCAAGATCGATACCCGTACCGGCGAATATCTTTCCCGCGTATAACGACAAGATATTGCAATCCCCAAAGGCAGCGGCCTTTGGGGATTTTTTATAGCACAAAAAAAGCTCGATGGAATCGAATCTTCAGATCTTCGGTCCATCGAGCATTTTCTGTATTCAGAATCGCTGTCCGCAGTCAGACATCGTTGCGGAGCAGATCATCATAGCTTTCCCGCTTCACAGCCAAATAGTCTTCTTTGTCTCGAATCATAACCACAGGCGCGCGGGGGATCCTGTTGTAGTTGGAAGCCATGGAGTAGTTATAGGCTCCCGTTACCAGCGTAGCGATTTTGTCCCCGACTTTCGGTTTCGGAATCCAGGCACGCTCTTTCAGTACGTCACCGCTTTCACAGCAGCGTCCGGCGATGGTAGCTTTGAAATCCACCGGCGCGCTCATCCTGTTTGCAAGAAGGAATGTGTGATCCGCCTGATATAAGGTGTAGCGCGGATTGTCGGTCATTCCACCGTCGATGGCAACATAACAGATGTCATCGGTGATCTGCTTGATGCTGCCAACCGTGTACAGGGTAATGCCGGAGTCCGCCACGATACTTCTTCCGGGCTCCAGAAAGATTGCCGGCTGCGGGTATTTCATGATCTTGCAGATCCGGGCGAGCTCTTCCGAGATCTGGCGGACAATCACATCGATGTTCAGCGTAGGATCCGATTTGATATACCGGACACCGAGTCCACCGCCAAGATTCAGGATCTCGGCAGCGAAACCATAACGGTTCAGAATGGATTTGCAGAAAGCGATCATGATATCCGTCGCTTCCATAAACGGTGTGGCGGTAAAGATCTGGGAACCGACATGACAGTGGAAACCTCTGAGATCCACGTTTTTACAGGCTAATGCTTCCTGGACGATCATTTCTGCGTGTCCGGTTTCGATGGTCGCACCAAACTTGGAGTCTACAAGGCCGGTGTTGATCTTCTTGTTGGTATGGGCGTCTACGCCCGGGGTGATTCGGAGAAGAATCTTCTGACGGATTCCGAGCTCCGCGGCGATCTCGTCCACCAGGTGAAGCTCATCGGGATTGTCGACCACGATATAACCCAGGCCGACTTCCATGGCATAACGGATCTCCGACGGGGATTTGTAGTTGCCGTGGAAAAAGATCTGCTCGGCGGGAAAATCTACGGAAACAGCAGTGTGAAGCTCTCCGCCGGATACCACGTCGATGAACATCCCTTCCTCTTTGGCAATGCGATACATCTGCTTGAAACTGCAGGCCTTGCTTGCGAACAGAGGATGGGAGTTTTCTCCCAGGTAGGTTTGCATGCAGCGGATATATTCTCTGCAGCGCTCACGAATACGGTTCTCGTCCATCAGGTACAGAGGGGTGCCGTACTTATCTGCCATTTCCACCGCATCGACACCGGCAAATTCCAGATGATCTTGGTCGTTTATATTCAGATTGGAGTGGAGCATTTGAGTTCCTCCCTAAGGATTATTTAAAATATTTCACCGCAGAATCAAACATGCCGATATTGAAATCGCCCTCGACATTTTTGTACAGACCATAGCCCACACGCTCCGCGTGTCCCATCTTCCCGAAGACCCGTCCGTCCGGGGAAGTGATGCCTTCGATGGCGCAGATGGAGCCATTGGGGTTGGCTGCGATATCCATAGTGGGCACTCCGTTCAGATCCACATACTGAGTGGCGATCTGCCCCTTCTTTGCCAGCTGTTCCACCAGCTCGCGGGAGGCATAGAACCGGCCTTCACCGTGAGAGATGGGAACGGTATAGATCTCGCCGGGCTGAGTGTTGGCAAGCCACGGAGACATGTTAGAAGCAATGCGTGTGCGTACCAGCATGGACTGGTGACGTCCGATGGTGTTGTAGGTCAGAGTCGGGCAGGATGCGTCGGTATCCATGATCTTTCCGTAGGGAACAAGACCAAGCTTCACCAGCGCCTGGAAACCGTTGCAGATGCCTGCCATGAGACCGTCACGATTTTCCAGAAGATCACTGACAGCATCCGAGATCTCCTGATTGCGGAAGAATGCTGTGATGAATTTTGCACTTCCTTCCGGTTCATCGCCGCCGGAGAATCCACCGGGAATGAAGATGATCTGGGACTGCTGGATCTGTTTGGCAAAATACTGAATCGACTCGGTAATATCGGAAGAGGTCATGTTGCGAATGACCACGATCTCCGGATCCGCTCCGGCGCGTGCAAAAGCTTTTGCGGAATCGTACTCGCAGTTCGTGCCGGGAAAAACAGGGATCAGTACTTTGGGTTTTGCAATCTTTACTGCAGGAGCCACGCGATTGTCCGCAGAGAAGCTGTATGCAGGAACCTCTTCCTCGGCCTGTTCCTCCACGTTCATGGGATATACCGATTCCAGCTTGTTTTCGTAAATTTCGGACAGGTGTTCCAGAGCAACACAGGAGTCGCCGCAGCAGAATACGGGATCTTCCGATGTTGTGCCAAGAAGGACCGCACCGCAGGAGGTTAGGTCATCCTCGGATTCCACGATGAAGGAACCGTAGCGGTATCCGAAAATGTCGTCCAGTGAACAGCTGCCGTCCAGTTTCACACCGATGCGGTTGCCGAAGCACATCTTCATCAGTGCTTCCGCCACACCGCCGTAACCCGGCGTATATGCGGCAAGGATCTTTCCTTCCTTGACCAGAGAATGTACGGTCTTCATGACGGATTTCAGGGATTCTGCATCCGGCAGACCGTTTTCCAGGTAATCGGGTTTGAACCAGTACAGAGAGTGGCCGGCGCCCTTCAGTTCGTTGGAGACGATGTTGTCCACGCAGGTCGTGGTAATGGCAAAGGAGACCAGTGTGGGAGGAACCGACATGTCCTCAAAGGTTCCGGACATGGAATCCTTTCCGCCGATGGCGGCAACTCCGAAGTCCTTCTGTGCGCGGAATGCACCGAGCAGCGCAGATACTGGCTGGCCCCACTTCTCCGGGTCCTGGCCAAGATGCGGGAAGTATTCCTGGAAGGAGAGATAAATATCTTCATATCCGGCGCCGGTGGCGATGAGCTTGGCAACGGACTCCACCACGGAAAGATAAGCGCCGTGGTAGGGAGAGTTTTCCATGATGAAGGGGTTGAAGCCCCATGCCATTACGGAACAGGTATCGGTATCTTCTTTTTCACAGGAAACCTTGTTGACCATTGCCTGGATCGGGGTGGTCTGTGTCTTGCCACCGAACGGCATCAGAACAGTGCCGGCACCGATGGTAGAGTCAAAACGCTCCGACAGTCCCCGCTTGGAGCAGACATTGAGATCATCCGCCAGAGACAGAAGACCTTCGTTAAAGGAAGCGGGAATGTCTTTTGCCCACGTCTTCGTCTTGGGAAGAGAAGCCGACATGTGTTTCTCCGCGCCGTTGGTATCCAGAAAATCACGGGAGATGTCCACGATGGTGGCACCGTTCCATTTCATCTTCAGTCTGCGGTCTTCGGTCACCTTTGCGATCACCGTGGATTCCAGGTTTTCTTCCGCAGCCAGTGCACGGAATTTCTCTGCGTCTTCGCCGGCGACAACTACGGCCATGCGTTCCTGAGATTCGGAGATAGCCAGTTCGGTGCCGTCCAGTCCGTCGTATTTCTTCGGGACGGTATTCAGATCAATATCCAGTCCGTCTGCCAGTTCACCAACGGCAACGGACACACCGCCTGCACCAAAGTCATTGCAGCGTTTGATCATGCGGGATGCTTCTGGGTTGCGGAACAGACGCTGAAGTTTCCGTTCTTCGGGTGCATTGCCCTTCTGGACTTCTGCACCGCAGGTATCCAGAGATTCCACCGTGTGCGCTTTGGACGATCCGGTTGCTCCGCCGCAGCCGTCACGGCCGGTGCGTCCGCCGAGGAGGATGATGACGTCTCCGCCGGAAGGACGCTCACGGCGAACGTTTTCTGCGGGAGCGGCAGCAACAACGGCGCCGATCTCCATACGCTTGGCAGCGTAGCCGTCATGATAAAGCTCATCCACCTGTCCGGTAGCAAGACCGATCTGGTTGCCGTAGGAAGAATAACCGGCAGCGGCAGTAGTAACCAGCTTTTTCTGAGGCAGTTTTCCCTTCAAAGTCTCGCTGATGCTGCGCAGCGGATTGGCAGCGCCGGTAACGCGCATGGCAGAATATACATAGCTGCGGCCGGACAGCGGATCACGGATCGCGCCGCCGATGCAGGTGGCGGCACCGCCGAAGGGTTCGATCTCCGTCGGGTGGTTGTGGGTTTCGTTCTTAAAGAGAAGGAGCCAGTCCTGAGCTTCTCCGTTGACGTTTACCTTGATCTTTACCGTGCAGGCATTGATCTCTTCGGACTCATCCAGTTTGTCCAGCATGCCAACGGATTTCAGATAACGCGCACCGATGGTGCCCATGTCCATCAGGGTAACGGGCTTCGTGCGATGGAGCTCTTCACGGGTACGAATGTACTCATCATAAGCGTTCTGAAGCTCGGGGTCATCGGTCTCGATAGAATCAATCACTGTGTTGAAAGTCGTGTGGCGGCAGTGGTCCGACCAGTATGTATCAATGACACGGATCTCGGTGATGCTGGGATCCCGGTTCTCAGACCGGAAGTAGTCCCGGCAGCAGATCAGATCGCCCAGATCCATGGCCAGTCCTTTTTCCCGAGCAAAAGCTGCCAGCTGGTTTTCATCATAGGAAGTGAAGCCGTCTAGGATGTCGACCTTTTCCGGAATCTCATACTGAGTTGCCAGAGTCTCAACACGGTCCAGGGAAGCCTCCCGGCTTTCAACCGGATTAATGACGTGTTTTTTTATTGCGGCAAGGTCTTCCGCGGAGAGATTCCCGTACAGAAGGTAGACTTTCGCCGTATGAACGGCGGGACGCTCACCCTGGGAAATGATCTGAATGCACTGTGCGGCGGAATCTGCCCGCTGATCATACTGACCGGGAAGAAACTCTACGGCAAATACCTGTGCATCGGTTTCTGGAAGGTGTTCGAAGGTCTGGTCCAGCTGGGGCTCGGAAAAGACATTGCGAACAGCCTGATCAAAGAGTTCCTTGTCGATGTTTTCCACATCGTAACGGTTCAGGATGCGGACCTTTTCCAGAGACTGGATCCCCAGAAAATCTCTTGCCTCACCGGCCAGTTCTCTTGCTTCGTTGGCCAGCTCTTCTTTTTTCTCAACATAAATACGGTATACCATGTGTTATCCCTCCTGCTCAGCGCCGGCATTCAGCGCGCGCTGCCCAATGTCCTTGCGATAATAAGCATTGTCAAAATGAATTTTTTCCACTTGTTTATAAGCGAGAGCGATCGCGCTCTTCAGGCTGTCGGCTTTGCAGGTCACACCCAGAACGCGCCCTCCGTTGGTGAGCAGTTTATCCTCCTCCAGTTTGGCGCCGGCAATATAGACGTCTGCAGAAAGATCCGGATCGAAAGTGATCTCAAAGCCTTTCTGATAACTGGAAGGATATCCGTCGCTTGCCATGATGACGCAGCAGGCGCTGTCAGAGGAGAAGGAGACTTCCGTCTCAGCCAGTGTTCCGTTGCGGCAGGCCTGCATGACAGTGAGAAGATCACTTTCCAGCAGAGGAAGCACGACCTGTGCCTCCGGATCGCCGAAACGACAGTTGTATTCGATGACTTTCGGTCCGTTTTTGGTGACCATCAGACCAAAGTACAGACAGCCGCGGAATGGACGACCTTCTTCCGCCATCGCACGGATGGTGGGGAGAAAGATCTGTTCCATACAGGCATCTGCTACAGAAGACGTGTAGTAGGGGTTGGGGGCGATGGTGCCCATTCCCCCGGTGTTCAGGCCTTCATCATGGTCCTTTGCGCGTTTGTGATCCATGGAAGAGATCATGGGAACAACAGTCTTTCCGTCGGTGAACGCCAGAACGGAAACCTCCGGACCTTCCAGAAATTCCTCAATTACGATCTGATTGCCGCTGGCACCGAATTTTTTGTCTTCCATGATGGTCTTGACTGCTTCGAGCGCCTCCTGACGGGTCTGGGCGATGAGAACGCCCTTGCCAAGGGCAAGACCGTCAGCCTTTACCACCAGAGGAAGGGGCGCGCTTTCCACATATGCCAGCGCCTCGGCAGAAGAGGTAAATACTTCATATGCGGCCGTGGGGATCCCGTATTTTTTCATCAGGTTCTTCGAGAAGACCTTGCTGCCTTCCAGAATAGCGGCGTTTTTGTTTGGGCCGAAGCAGGGGATCCCAGCCTCTTCCAGCAGGTCAACGGCACCCATGACCAGGGGATCGTCCGGAGTCACCACGGCAAAATCCACCCCGTTGTCACAGGCGTACTTCACAAGTCCCTCCAGATCGGTCGCGCCGACGGGAACACAGACTGCGTCCGCAGCGATGCCGCCGTTTCCGGGAAGTGCAACGATCTCAGAGACTTCGGGATTCTTTTTAAGAGCTTTGATGACAGCGTGTTCGCGTCCGCCGCCACCTACGACCATGATCTTCATAAAAGTATTCCTCTCCACACAAGATTATTAACGACCAAATTCCGCGCTGTTCAGCGCGGAATGTTGGATAGGATTCGATTAATGATGGAACAGTCGGGAGCCCGTGAAGATCATGAGCATGCCGTACTGATTGCAGGTTTCGATAACATTATCGTCCCGGATGCTTCCACCGGGCTGAATCACATAGTTAACACCGGATTTTCTTGCCCGCTCGATGTTGTCGCCGAAGGGGAAGAACGCGTCGGAACCGACGGTAAGTCCGGACTGCGTGGCAATCCAGGCTTTCTTTTCTTCCAGAGTCAGCGGCTCGGGACGGGTCTTGAACGTCTCCTGCCATACGCCGTCGCGAAGGACATCTTCGTATTCATCGGAGATGTAGACATCGATGGCGTTGTCGCGGTTGGGACGACGGATCCCGTCGATGAAATCCAGTCCCAGTACTTTCGGATGCTGACGCAGAAGCCAGTTGTCAGCCTTGTTGCCAGCCAGTCTGGTGCAGTGGATACGGCTCTGCTGACCGGCGCCTACGCCGATTGCCTGACCGTCTTTCACGTAGCATACGGAGTTGGACTGAGTATATTTCAGAGTGAGAAGAGCGATGGCCATATCCTGACGGGCCTGCTCGGTCAGATCGGTATTTGTAGTAACGATGTTGGCAAAAGTTTCATCGGTGACGGCATAGTCATTGATGCCCTGTTCAAAGGTGATGCCGTAGATCTCGCGATGCTCAATGGGATCGGGAACGAAATCGGCATCGATCTTTACGATGTTGTAATTGCCCTTTTTCTTGGTCTTCAGGATCTCCAGAGCTTCCTCGGTATAATCCGGTGCGATCACGCCGTCGGAAACCTCGTCCTTCAAATAAAGAGCGGTTGCCTTGTCACAGGTGTCGGACAGTGCGGCCCAGTCTCCGTAAGAGCAGAGCCGGTCGGTTCCGCGGGCGCGGATATATGCGCTGGCAATGGGAGTGACATCCAGATCCGGAGAGACAAAATACATCTGACGCTCAAGATCGGACAGTTCCTTTGCAACAGCGGCTCCAGCGGGTGAGACGTGCTTAAAGGAAGCGGCAGCGGGAAGTCCGGTGGTCTTCTTCAGCTCGCTGACCAGACGCCAGGAATTGAGTGCGTCCATGAAGTTGATATAACCGGGGCGTCCGTTCAGGACTTCAACAGGAAGATCCCTGCCGTCGGCCACATAAATGCTGGAGGGTTTCTGGTTGGGGTTGCAACCGTATTTCAGTTCAATCTTTTTCATTCTGTTTTCCTCCGTTACTGATTCTTGTTGCAAATGACGACACTGCGCTTGCCGGTGGAAAGCTCGGTGTAGCATACATAAAGAGATACTTTGTTGTCTTCGTTCAGGCTCTTCCACAGCAGCTGGGCAAGTGCCTGCGGATCCGGGCTGTCAATGGCAACATCTTCCGGCTCTCCTGCAAAAGAGGGAAGCGGATTTCCATCGCCCACATAAGTGTGGATGAAGTGTGCAAGCCCGGCTTTCGGTTTGTCATAATCAAAGGTATAGCGGCAGCAGCAGGAGGGATCGCCGTAAAGAGACTTGAGAATGGACATCTCATAGCTGCCGTCAGCATGGATGACACCGGAGATTCTCGGTGTGTAGTTGGGCTGATCCGGTTCAAATTCCCGGCTCTTCAGGGCCTCACTCATGGTCTTGCCTTCCGCCAGACCGTCCCGAATGGTATCGGTCTGATCTCCGTTGGTAACGATGAGCTGTCCGCTCAGCTCACGGACAGGATGATAGATGATCAGGGAAGGGTCTTCCATTGCGGCGGGATCAAAAGCTTCGGTCTTGATGCCGTCTTCGGTCTCCGTAAAAACGCGGTTGCGGCTGTTGGCGCTGCGGCCCATGATGAAATAGGCGGCTACGGCATACTTGTCGTCGGCGCTGCGGCCCAGGATGATCCCTCGTCCGGGATATGCATTGGTCTCCAATAAAGTTGCAATGTCGTACTTAGCCATGTTTTTCCTCCGATAATAGTTTTTCACACACCAGTTGTGCGGCCTGGGGAAGAATGACCCATTCCGCTTCTTCCATTACGCGCTTCTGAAGCGTCTTGGGAGTGTCATCTTCATGGATCTCCACAGCTTTCTGCAGGATGATTTTCCCGCCGTCGGGGATCTCATTTACGTAATGGACCGTGGCTCCGGTGATCTTGACACCGTAATTGAGCGCGGCTTCATGGACACGAAGTCCGTAAAAGCCCTTCCCGCAGAAGGACGGAATCAGAGCCGGGTGGACGTTGATGATCCGTTCCGGATAGCGTTTTACGAAGTTTTCGCTGAGAATGGTCATATAACCGGCAAGAACGATGAGGGAGATCTGATGCTCCTCCATAATGCGGACGAGTTCTTCCTCGTCGTTGCAAACGAGACCCTCGATCCCGTTCTCTTCCGCTCTTGTCAGGGCATAGGCGGTGGGGGAGCTGGAAACTACCAGCGTGATCTTCCCGTCCCGGATGATGCCGTTGTTCTGAGCATCGATAAGTGCCTGCAGATTGGTTCCGCCACCGGAAACCATAACAGCAATGTTCAGCACAGGATGACCCCCTCGCTGCCTTCTACTACTTCGCCGACCACATAGGCGTCTTCGCCCTGTTCCTTCAGAACGGAAAGGGCAGTGTCCGCATCGTTGCGGTCAACGATCATGCACATGCCAACACCCATGTTGAAGGTGTTGAACATGTCTCTTTCGGGAATGTTGCCGGCCTCTGCGATGAGATCAAAGAGGACCGGAGTACGAATGCTTGCTTTTTCGATCTTTGCCGTGAAACCCGAAGGAATGCTGCGGGGAACGTTTTCGTAAAAACCACCGCCGGTGATATGGGAAACTCCCTTGACGGTAACCTTTTCCTGTACCGCAAGCACCGGCTTCACATAGATTTTAGTGGGGGCCAGCAGGGCCTCTCCGATGGATTTTCCGCCCAGACGTTCGTTGGGAGATTTGATATCGCTGTTCTCGACATCAAAAACCTTGCGGACCAGGGAGAATCCATTGGAATGGACGCCGCTGGAGGGAAGTGCAATGATGACATCTCCGGCCTGAATGGTGGAATTGTCGATCATTTTCTTCTTATCTACGATACCGACTGCAAAACCGGCCAGGTCATATTCATCCACCGGGTAGAAGCCGGGCATCTCTGCGGTCTCTCCGCCGATCAGCGCAGCGCCGGACTGAACACAGCCCTCGGCAACGCCGGAAACAATGGAGGCGATCCGGTCGGGATAGTTCTTTCCGCATGCGATGTAATCCAGGAAGAACAGCGGGCGGGCACCGCAGCAGACGATGTCATTGACACACATGGCCACGCAGTCGATGCCGACGGTGTCGTGTTTATCCATCAGAAATGCGATGCGCAGTTTGGTACCGACGCCGTCTGTGCCGGAGACCAGGATCGGCTCTTCCATGCCGGCCAGGTTGGGCTGAAACAGTCCGCCAAAGCCGCCGATCGATCCGATCACACCCTCTGTGGTGGTTCTTGCGATATGGCTCTTCATTAATTCGACTGCTTTGTAGCCGGCGGTAATATCAACACCGGCGGAAGC
>CAJOQP010000004.1 GCA_905236515.1 uncultured Oscillospiraceae bacterium
AAGCCGGGATCGATGACAATATAGTTTGCAAAGTACAGAACCTTTTCCAGCATTCTCGGAGTGAGATCCAGAATCAGGCCCATGCGGCTGGGAATTCCCTTGAAGTACCAGATATGAGAAACCGGAGTAGCCAGGACAATATGTCCCATGCGCTCACGACGCACCTTGGCGCGAGTAACTTCAACGCCGCAGCGATCACAGATCTTTCCTTTGTAGCGGATTTTCTTATACTTTCCGCAGTGGCATTCCCAATCCTTCGTCGGCCCAAAGATCCGTTCGCAGAACAGACCGTCGCGTTCGGGCTTCAGGGTACGGTAGTTAATCGTCTCAGGTTTCTTTACCTCACCATAAGACCAGGACATGATAGTTTCCGGAGAGGCGATTCCAATCTGTATGGCATCAAAAGGTGAATAACTCATATTAATTGTCCTCCTCTTCATTAATATAACTATCGGAAAAATCCATTCCTATGTCATCCTGTTCAGGGACATCTTCAATGGTATATCCTTCTGCTTCGATCTCAGAATCGGAAGAAACCATCTCTTCTTTATAATTAATGAAGGTATCTTCTTCCTCATCATCCTTCAATTCGATCTCTTCTCCATCCTTATCCAGGACTTTGACATCAAGACACAGAGACTGAAGCTCTTTCACAAGGACCTTGAAAGACTCAGGAACACCGGGAGTGGGAATATTCTCACCCTTCACGATTGCTTCATAAGTCTTCACACGTCCGGTGACATCGTCGGACTTGACCGTCAGGATCTCCTGCAGCGTATAGGCAGCGCCATATGCTTCCAGTGCCCAGACTTCCATCTCACCGAAACGCTGACCGCCGAACTGAGCTTTGCCGCCCAGAGGCTGCTGCGTAACAAGGCTGTAAGGACCAGTACTACGGGCATGGATCTTATCATCAACAAGATGATGGAGTTTCAGGAAGTAAACCCAGCCAACCGTGACATCGTTGTCAAAACGTTCACCAGTTCTTCCATCATAAAGCACGCTCTTTCCGTCTTCACGGATGCCGGCCTGCGCCAGAGTTTCGCGGATGCTGGACTCGTTGGCACCGTTAAAGATCGGGGTTGCAACTTTCCAGCCGAGAGCCTGTGCCGCGTATCCCAGATGTACTTCCAGGACCTGTCCGATATTCATTCGGGACGGAACGCCCAGCGGGTTCAGTACGATATCCAGCGGAGTACCATCCGGCAGGTAAGGCATATCCTCACGAGGCAGAATACGGGAGACGACACCCTTGTTACCATGACGGCCGGCCATCTTATCGCCGACAGAGATCTTTCTCTTCTGTGCGATATAGACGCGAACGACTTCATTAACGCCGGGGCTCATCTCGTCGCCGTTTTCGCGGGTAAACCGTTTTACATCAACGATGATACCGCTCTCACCATGAGGAACCTTCAGCGAGGTATCACGTACTTCTCTTGCTTTTTCACCGAAGATAGCACGAAGCAGACGTTCTTCCGCAGTCAGATCAGTCTCACCCTTGGGAGTGACCTTACCAACAAGAATGTCTCCTGCACGGACTTCTGCACCAACGCTGATGATTCCACGCTCATCCAGATATTTCAGAGCATCATCACCGACGCCGGGGATATCACGAGTGATCTCTTCGGGTCCAAGCTTGGTGTCACGGGCATTGCATTCATACTCTTCCACATGGATGGAAGTGAACACATCTTCCATGACCAGGCGTTCACTGATGAGGATAGCATCCTCGTAGTTGTAGCCTTCCCATGTCATAAATCCGACACGGATGTTCTTACCAAGAGCGATCTCGCCCTGGCTGGTGGCCGGACCGTCAGCCAGAACATCGCCTTCCTTCACGCGCTCACCAAGAGCCACGATGGGACGCTGGTTGACACAAGTACCCTGGTTGGAACGGGCAAACTTGACAAGTTTATAAGTAACAGTCTCGCCTTCGTCATACTTAACAACGACCTGTTCGGCATCGACCTTGACTACTTCGCCGTCGCCTTCTGCAAGAACAACAACACCAGAGTCCACAGCGCATTTATGTTCGATGCCGGTAGCAACGATCGGAGCCTCGGTAGTCATCAGAGGAACTGCCTGACGCTGCATGTTAGCACCCATCAGTGCACGGTTTGCGTCGTCGTTCTCAAGGAACGGAATCATTGCTGTTGCGATGGAAACCATCATGCGCGGGCTGACGTCAAGATAATCAACACGGTGCTTCTCAACTTCAATGATCTCATCGCGGTGACGGCAGGTCACACGATCATTGATCAGGCAGCCGTTCTCATCAACAGGCTCGGAAGCCTGAGCGACGATAAACTGGTCTTCCTGGTCGGCGGTCATATAATCAACCTGATCCGTAACACGGCAGGTATCCTTCTCAACCTTGCGGAACGGTGCGATCAGGAATCCGTACTCATTTGCTCTGGCATAGGATGCCAGGTAGGAGATCAGACCAATGTTCGGTCCTTCTGGAGTCTCAATGGGGCACAGTCTTCCGTAATGGCTGTAGTGAACGTCTCGAACATCGAAGTTGGCGCGCTCACGGGAAAGGCCGCCGGGGCCGAGAGCAGACATTCTGCGCTTATGCGTCAGTTCTGCCAGCGGGTTTGTCTGATCCATAAACTGAGACAGCGGAGAAGATCCGAAGAACTCCTTGATTGCTGCGGTGACAGGACGGATATTGACCAGGCTCTGCGGAGTGACGATATCCAGATCCTGCAGAGTCATGCGCTCGCGGATCACACGCTCCATACGGCTGAAACCGATACGGAACTGGTTCTGAAGCAGTTCGCCGACACGGCGGACACGACGGTTACCCAGGTGGTCGATATCATCAGCATCACCAATACCGTATGCCAGACAGTTCAGATAATTGACAGATGCATAGATGTCATCCAGCACGATATGTTTCGGAATCAGGACATCGATATTTTCACGGATCGCTTCCTTCAGTTCCTCTCCCTCGTACTGATCCATCAGGTTTTTCAACACGAGATAGCGAACGCGCTCATTGACATCGCATTCTGCAGGATCGAAATCCACGAAATGAGCCATGTCAACCATTCCGTTGGAAAACACCTTTACGATCTTCTCTTCATTGGAAAGAGTAGCTTCAACTTTTACGTTGACGCAGAAGACGCCGCATTCGTCCATTTTTCTGGCCTGTTCACGGGTGATCACTTCCCCTGCCTCGGCGATCACTTCGCCGGTGGTGGGATCGGATACGGTATCTACGATCTCGTAACCCACAATACGGGGATACAGAGCAAGCTTTTTATTGAATTTATAGCGGCCCACGCCGAAGATATCATAGCGATGACGATCATAGAACAGGCTGTTGAGCATGGACTCGGAGCTTTCCACCGTGGGAGGATCGCCCGGACGCAGCTTGCGATAGATCTCAATCAGGCATTCATCCCGGTTTTCGCAGGAATCCTTTTCCAGAGTGGCAACGATTCGGCTGTCCTCACCGAAGATCTCAAGGAGACGTTCATTGGTGATGCATCCCACAGTAGTATCCGGAACGCAGGTCAGCCAGGAAGCCGGCTGCTCGGGATCGTACGCACCCATAGCTTTCAAAAACCAGGTAATGGGAAGCTTGCGGTTCTTGTCGATTCTCACCCAGAAGACATCATTGGAATCCGTCTCGTACTCCAGCCATGCGCCATGATAAGGAATAACAGTGGTAGAATAAATGGAGAGCATCGTTTTATCCGTAGCCTTATCATAATAAACGCCAGGAGAACGAACGATCTGGGAAACGATGACACGTTCCGCACCATTGATGACAAATGTGCCGGCGGGAGTCATCAGGGGGAAATCACCCATAAAGATTTCCTGCTCCTTGATTTCCTCAGTCTCTTTGTTTCTGAGTCGAACACGAACCTTGAGCGGTGCAGCATACGTCGAATCACGTGCTTTGCACTCCTCAATGCTGTATTTAGGCCGTTCGTCCATCTTATAGTCGATGAAGCTCAGTTCCAGGTTACCGGAGAAGTCCGTAACGGTGTCTACATCTCGAAACACTTCCCGAAGGCCGGTTTCCAAAAACCACTTGTAAGAAGCCTTCTGGATCTCGAGAAGATTCGGCATGTCTTGGATTTCTTCACTGCGGGCAAAACTCTTACGCAGAGTCTTACCATAAAGAACATCTTTCGGCATTGATACACTCTCCTTTAATGAATTTGAAACACCAGGATGCGTTGAAAAAATATGCGTCGATAGTGTTGATTTTACTTGGTCAAACTGCTATGATAAACAAAAAACATGGGGTACTATGATGTTTTTGTAGATACACATAGCAAGTTATTATATCATTCCCAGTTTTTCGAGTCAATATAAATATGATCTTTTTTAGGACGGGGTTCGCTCCGGCCTTTTTTGTTTTACGAGGTACCATATGAGTTACGATGCAATACTGATTCTCATCCTGGAAGGAGTCTTTGCGCTTCTGCTTCTTTATTTCCATCACCTTCTGCGAAACCCGAAACAGATCGTGTTCTCCGCAGTGATCATCGCCGGCGCATTTGTGCTGCGAGGACTGATGCTTACTCACCAGACTTTGGATTATCAGGATTTCCTGAAAGTATGGGTCGCCTACTTCCGTGACAACGGCGGATGGAAGGCCATTGCGCATCCCATCGGCAATTATAACGTCCCCTATCTGTACTTTCTTGCTCTGATCTCTTACGTTAGGATATCCGATCTTTATCTGATAAAGCTCCTGAGCATTTTATTTGATATACTTCTTGCCTGGTCAGTGATGCGAATCGTCGAGCAGTTTACCACGTCAAACATCCGAAAACTGGCAGCTTACTTCGTTACCCTCTATCTCCCTACGGTTCTTTTAAACGGTTCTTACTGGGGCCAGTGTGATTCTATCTATGCCGCCTTCGCGGTTCTGGCACTGGATCAGGCTTTAAGAGATCGTCCATCCGTTTCCATGGTTCTGTTTGCGTGTTCCTTTGCATTTAAGCTTCAGGCCGTCTTTATTCTCCCCATCATATTAGTACTGATTATCCATCGGAGGATGAAATGGTGGCACCTGCTTCTTTTCCCGATCACATACGCCATACTTGTTTTCCCCGCCGTATATGCGGGACTCCCGATAAAAGATGCCGTGATGCTGTACCTGGATCAGATGGGAACTGTAGGACAGGGACTCAATTACAACTCTCCTTCTGTTTTTACTGTATTCGGAGATGTGGCAAGCAAAGATTTTGCTGGAAAAATGGGAATCGTCACAGCCGCTTTAAGCGTCTGCATCATTCTGTTCATGAATATACGTACGCAGTATAAATCCGAGAAGAAAGTACTGTGTTCCGCGCTGCTGCTGACCATCGCGGTTCCGCTGTTGCTGCCGCATATGCATGAACGATACTTTTTCCTGGCAGACATTCTTTCTTTAGCTGCAGCCTTCACAGCGCCTGCATATTTTTTGCTTCCGTGCCTTCTCCAGTTTGCTTCTCTGCTGGGCTATCACGCATACCTGAAAGGCTTTTATCTTTATCCAATGTTTTACGGAACGCTGGCACTCCTGGCCGCACTGCTGCTATCATTGTTCTGGTTTTATTCCAAAAAAAGAGCCTAAAAAAATGCAATCGGAAATTGAACTTAATTGTTCATCCGATTGCTTTTTTCACGCATTTCGAGTAGTAACTTCTCCACTATTTAATACTTTCATTGATCCGTCTGCCAGTTTTACCACCAGACCGAAACTGTTGTTGACACGTTCTGCAAAAGCAGTTTCGGTCTCATTTCCTTTTATAATACGAATCATGCGTCCGGTGGTGCTGCACCAGCGGCAATATTGCTCCAGGTACCAGTCGTGTTCATCCGGCCAGTGCGAAATCATTTGATCAAAGTTTTGCACCAGTTCCGCTGCCAAAGCATTACGGTCAATCCTGTTTCCGGTCTGCAGAAAAAGAGATGTCGCCCGATCCTGAATATCCTCTGAGAAATCTTCTGTTAATTCATTGCAATTAATCCCGACACCTATGATAACAAACTGTACCTGTCCGCTCTCTGCTTCTACTGCCAGTTCTGTAAGGATCCCGCACAGTTTCTTATCTCCGACGACAAGGTCATTGATCCATTTGATCTCGGATTCAAAACCGCAGACACTGCGGATGGAATTCTGAACCGCTACTGCAGACCAGGCAGTAATCTCTGCCGTATCTGCCGGAACAGTCGTTGGTCGAAAAAGATATGAGAAATAGATTCCGGCATCGGAAGGTGAATCAAAGCTTCTCCCCTGTCTTCCCTTTCCGTTTGTCTGGTGATCTGAGATGACGACCTGCCCTTGTGGAGCCCCCTGATATGCGAGCTTTCTAAGATAATCATTAGTGGAGTCTACTTCCTTCAGAAAACATACCGTTTCCATCCTGTTCTCCGGCAGACAGGATGCAATTGCGCCTTCGCAGAGAATATCCGGTCTGTTCATGAGTTTATAGCCTCGGTTGGTAACGGAATCGATGATATATCCGTCGGCGCGCAGGGATTTTACCGCTGCGTTTACAGCCGCTCTGGTAATGCCAAGTTCCTGACTGACTGTTTCCCCGGACAAATAACTATCTGACTGGATCAGCATTTTTAATACATGGTCTTTTGTCATATTCATCACCTCGTTCATCATAACAGATGCAATTGTAAAGTTCAATATATGTCCATTTGACAATTAACGGTTGTAGAGTATAATAAATCCAAATCTCAAGCAAAGGATACCTGTAATGAAAACAAAAGATATGGCGCTGATCGGACTGTTTGCCGCATTGCTCGCAATATGCTCCTGGATCAGCATCCCCACTACGATTCCATTCACTCTTCAGACCATGGGTGTGTTTCTCGCGGTTGGTCTGCTGGGCGGTAAGCGAGGAACGATTTCCATTCTTCTCTATCTGCTGATAGGCGCCATTGGCGTTCCGGTCTTCTCCGGTTTTAAAGGCGGCATCGGTGCGCTTGCAGGCCCGACCGGAGGATACTTGATCGGGTTTGTTGGCACTGCACTCATAATGTGGCTTTTTACAGCAAGATTCGGATCATCAACAAAAGTATTGTTCCTCAGCATGATACTCGGCCTAATGGTCTGTTACTGCTTTGGAACACTGTGGTTTATGTGGATCTATAACCGCACGCAGGGTGCGATTTCTCTGATGGGAACTCTTTCTGCCTGCGTATTCCCGTTTATAATTCCGGATCTTATCAAAATGGCTGTAGCCATCCTGCTGATCAACAGGCTCCGCCCCATTATAAAATAATCGGAAAGCTGCAGACAGAAGAGTTAAACCCTTCCGTTTGCAGCTTTTCTTTTCCTCTGGATAAAGCAGCTTCACTGTGTATACAGCATTGTTATAATTACTCAAAAAACAAAAAAGACATCAATCCAAAAACTGATGTCTTTCGTGGTGCGGGAGATGGGACTTGAACCCACACGTCTATGGTTGGACACAGGCACCTCAAGCCTGCCTGTCTGCCTATTCCAGCACTCCCGC
>CAJOQP010000005.1 GCA_905236515.1 uncultured Oscillospiraceae bacterium
ACCCACTGTTTGGTGCGCTCCAGATCGGCGGCATCGATGTCCGCAAGCATCAGTTTCATCCCACGGCGGGTCGCCTCCTTGGTAAATTCAAATCCAAACCCGTTTCCGGCGCCTGTGATCAGGGCCACTTTGTTCTTAAACTCTTTCACTTTAACACTCCTTTTATTCCAAAAGTATTCCTAAAAAGATAACGATTTAAAGAGAGAAAATATTTCTAAATAAAGATAAAGAGGAAAAAACAGTCAGAAAATGGAAGAACCATGGGAGTAGAATCCCAGTGGCGAACACTTTTTTGTTGGAAAACTCAGTTGTTACCTATAAAGAGTTAATTATAATCTGGGAGCAGAGATACAATATTCTTATTAGATGCTGCAGGAGGGGAGTAGCATGAAAAAGAAACTGACCGTCATGCTGGTAGTCCTGAGTATGGCTCTGTCGCTTATGGTCCCGTCGGCAATGGCTTTTTCGGATACGAAAGGCCACTGGGCGGAGCAGGCCATCACACGGTGGGAAAACGCAGGTGTGATCGGCGGCTATGAGGATGGACAGTTCCGCCCGGATCAGGCGCTGACCAGAGGAGAATTGGCCGCGATGATCAGTACGATCTTCTGTCTCAGCCAGACTGCATCCAACCGCTATCCGGATCTTCCGTCTGGAGAATGGTATACACCGTATATGCTGCGGTGTGTTGCGAGTGGTTTTCTGGCAGGAACCGATACCGGCGCGGAACCGCTTTCCATGGTGACCCGGGAACAGGCGGCCGTAATTTTCGCACGTGCCTTTATGATCCCTGAGGAGAGTAGTTCGGAAACCGGGTTTTTCGATCAGTGGGAGATCAGCGAATGGGCGAGACCCTTTGTACGTGCCATGAAGAATCAGAAGATGATCGCGGGCACCGGAGGAAACCGGTTTGAACCGAAACAGCCGCTGACGAGAGCACAGGCTGTGACCATCCTGAACGCTGCCATTGCACAGTATGTGAACGAAGAGAATGCGGTAGTTACACCGGCGGAAAACGGGATCACTTTGATCACCGTTTCCGGCACCACGGTCAATGGCAATGCGGATACCGTGCTGGTGACACCGGGTGCCACCAACGGAAAGATCACATTCAAAAACAGCACCGTGAACGGAGAGCTTCGCGTGGAAGCGGCAAACCTGGAACTGGTACTCGGCGAGAACTCATCCATTCCTAATCGGAGATGGATGAACGGCATCGGGACCGGATCCCAGGATCCGAAAGCATACAGCTTCCGGTACAACTGCGAAGAAAAAGATTATAACGGTACAATTTATTATACCGACGATTACTTTAAAGCCTCTGCAGACCGAAATCAGCCGGACATAAGCCTTGCTTCCGCGTCCATCAATATGGCTGTAGCTGCGTTTAATGCCATGGACGCAGAGGAATACTCGGATAAAGACCGCCATGTGAGAAATCTTCTGACTGCATTGGGGTATTCCGACTATGGCTGCAGTGAGAGCTTCCATCAAAAACCGACGGATGACTCCATCGCTGTTGCAGCGGCAGTAAAGAGACCTGAGGGCGCCGACTATACGCTGATGGCCGTTGCTGTTCGCGGCGGGAATTATGAAGCGGAATGGGCCGGCAACTTCTCCTTGGGGAAGACAGGCAACCACACGGACTTCCAGCAGTGCGCGGATTACTGTATGGCGTTTCTGAGACAGTATATTCAGGATCATCATATCACCGGGCGCGTAAAACTGTGGATTACCGGATACAGTCGTGGCGGAGCCACCGGCAATATTATGGCCGGTGAGATCGACCGGGGAAATGCACTGCCCGGTATCACCGTCAGCTATGAAGATCTGTATGCATATTTCTTCGAGCCGCCGCAGGGTGTCGATGTGTCAAATGATCCCCGTAATGAACGCTACAACAACATATGGAACTTTGTAAACTACAATGACGTTGTGCCACTGGTGGCTATGTCGGAATTGGGATTTTCCCGTTACGGCCGCGATTACTACTATCCCGATGCCACGATGGAAAACTATTCCGCTCAGCGTGCGGATATGCTCCGATTCTATAATGCGCTGGAAAGCAAGGAATATGCCGGAGAATACATCATTGATGATTTTCAGATGAAGAAATTCGATCCGGCCAACGGCTTTATCGTGGACGACATAGGGAATAACATGGTCCAGGGTGACTTTGCACGGAAACTGGTGAGCAAGATGGTCACGGATACTGTTAAGACCAGAGATAATTATGTTAATGAGTACCAGAACGGATTCCGCGCAGTGCTTCATATCGTATTTGGACAACGGCTGCTTACAGGCAAAGAGGGAGATGTGGAGCGATTCGCTGCTGCGCTGGAAAAGAATATTCAGGAACAGAATACTGCAGCGCAATTTGCGGAGGCGGTGCAAAACCCATGGGATGAAAACGGCTTACGTACTGTAATCAGCGATGTGATTGTACAGAGCCTCAATGATGCGGAAGTTAACGCGCTGGATCCCGTAACACTGTCGAAGTTCATTAACGGGGCAGTAAAACTGATCGGAGGACTCCTCATAACAGATCCGGATCTTACGGTAACGCTTCTTACTCATCTGACCAGTATTGCCAATGCGCACTATCCGGAAGTGGGAATGGCCTGGCTCAGGACCATGGATCCAAACTATTCCTCCAATCCATATCCTCTTCCGCACTGATAACAGAGACCAATCGGGAGGCCGGGATTCATTCCGGCCTCCATCATTTTCCTTGGCTCCGGCGTTCTTGTGTTTTTTCATGGGGAAGGGGTCCTCAGAACACAAGATATGGAATTCCCACTTGCATTTACATGAAAATAATGGTTTACTTTTAAGAGAAGATCGTAACATCCTTCTGCCGGTTCCGGGAGAGGGATTTGAAAAACCAAAGGAGAACATTATGGCTAGAATCGGCAATAAAAACAGAAGCCTGCAGATCAGCGGAATCCTTTGTGCAGCATTTGTCCTGCTGCTTCTGCTGGTGAAGATCATCGACGTCCGTCATATCGGCCCCAACTATACAAAAGTTGGATTTGCAGCATTGAACGGATTGTTCTACAAGATCGGTTATCATCCTTTCTGGTACAAGCTGACTCAGTTTTTGGGCATCCTTGCTCTGGTAGTGGCACTGGCATTTGCTCTGCTGGGAGTGTATCAGCTCATTAAGAGAAAAAGCATCGGAGCAGTGGATGCGGATATCGTGCTGCTTGGTGTGGTCTATGTGATCACCATCCTGCTTTATCTGTTCTTTAATGCTGTTGTCGTCAATTACCGTCCTGTCTTGCTGGAGGAGACGATGGAAGCATCCTTCCCGTCCTCCCATACGGTGCTGGCCATTGTTGTGTTTGCAACAGCTATCATTCAGGTGCGCCGGCGTCTGCCGGAAGGA
>CAJOQP010000006.1 GCA_905236515.1 uncultured Oscillospiraceae bacterium
AAATCTGAAATTTCTATTAAATAGAAAACAAAAGTTAATAGAAAGGAGCACAGACAATGAAACTTCAGATTGACACTGAAGGGCAGGTCTGGGCTGAGTAAATCCGAACTTCCAAATACTACAGAGTATTAGTTCTGGATCTGTCAAATGGACAGAGGAACACCTAGGGAAGGAAACGATGAAAGGTTCCAGACCTGCCGGTAAACCCAAACAAGAAAGATTTTGGGAATATCGTAGAACAAAGAAAGGTGTTCATACGACCGTTAAATACTATAGAGGTATGGTCCAATGAAATAACTAACAACCGGGTGGGAGTGAAGAACACCCGGTTTTCTTTATCTTCTTTTTCAAATTGCCGAAGGAAATACCACCTTCGGCTTTTTTGCGTCTGGAATCAACCGATAAGAGAAAGTGGTAAACAGCACGAAAATCACGTATAATTAGCAAAACAGAACAGAAAGGGCCGCCGGAACAGCCGGCCGGCCAAGGGGATATAAACATGATCAATCGAAAACTATATGAGATCGGTACCGAGCCGTCGGTCATTCGTGCGCTGTTTGCATATGGATTGGAGAAGTCCAAAGAGGTCGGCAGTGAAAATGTGTATGATTATTCGCTGGGAAACCCCAGCATTCCGGCTCCGGAAAAGGTGAATCAAACCATCCGGCAGCTGACGGAGAACGTAGACTCCCTGTCTCTGCACGGATATTCCATGGCGGCGGGTTTTGAGAACGTTCGGGAGACAGTAGCCGGTGTTCTGAGCCGTCGGTTTTCCTACCCGATCCGAGGCAGAGATCTGTTTTTCACCTGCGGAGCAGCTCCCGCACTGATCAGTGTGATCAAGGCGCTGGCGGCGGAAGAGAGCAGTGAGATCGTTGCCATTGCGCCGTATTTTTCCGAATACAAATATTTTGTGGAGAACAACGGAGCGGTGTTCAAGGTCGTCCCGCCGGATGTGGAAGCATTCCAGGTGGATTACAAGGCGCTGAGCGAAGCGGTTGGAGTACACACACAGGCGGTGATCATCAACTCTCCCAACAATCCTTCCGGGGTCGTATATACGGAAGAGACACTGCGGAAGATCGGTGAGATCCTGAAAGAGAAGGAGGCGCAGTACGGGCATCCAATCTATATCATTGCAGATGAACCCTATCGTGAGTTGGTATATGGCGGAGTATCGGTTCCCTTCATTCCCGCCATTTATAAAAATACCATTGTCTGCTATTCCTATTCCAAATCACTGTCTCTGCCGGGAGAGCGGATTGGTTATGTGCTTATTCCTCAGAACTGTGCGGATTCGGAAGAACTGATGGCTGCGGTGTCCGGTGCTGCGCGGATCATGGGGCATGTTTGTCCCCCGTCCCTGTTTCAGCGTGTAGTGGAAGCATGTGCGGATGAAAAGCCGGATCTGAAGGCGTATGAGGAAAACCGAAACCTCCTGTACAATGCGCTGACGGGCATGGGCTATGAATGCGCAAAACCGGATGGAGCCTTTTATCTGTTCGTGAAAGCCCCCAATGGGGATGATCGTGCCTTTTCCGAAAAGGCAAAGCTGGATTACAACCTTCTGGTTGTTCCGGGGACAGAATTCGGCTGTCCCGGCTTTTTGCGGCTTGCGTATTGTGTTTCCAATGACATGATCCGGCGCTCCCTGCCGGCATTTGAAAAGATCCTGAAAGACGTTGCCGAAGAAGGATAGCAAGGAAATAAACCGATGAGTTTTTCTGAAAACATACTTTATGTGATTGAAACGGAACAGCTCCGGGGCAGAACGGAAGAACGTATCCGCATGCTGGCAGAACAGCTTCCGGGCATTCCGGAGAATGCGGATCTGACGGTGGCACGCACGGAGAAGGGAAAACCGTATTTCCGGTTCCTGAAAGAGCACCTGCACGTTTCTGTTACCCACAGCGGCAGGTACTGGATGTGTCTGTTCAGTCCCTGCCCGGTGGGGCTCGATCTGCAGATCCATACGGAAAAGAATCATCCGGAAAGGATCGCCCGCCGGTTCTTCCATCCGGAGGAAGTCGAATATCTGTCCGGCCGGGAGGAAGAGGCGTTCTTTTCCCTGTGGACAGCGAAAGAGAGCTATGTCAAATACACCGGCACGGGGATCGCCGGTCAGCTGAATACATTCAGCGTGATCCAAAACGGAACGATCAAAAAAGAAATTGAGGGAATCCCGCTCCGGTTTCTGGAGGAGTTCCCTCAATATACATGCTGTGTAAGTGGAGGAGCCGACGGCCCGATCCGGATCATTCGAACCCGGGATACGATTTGATCAGGCTTCTTCGCTGTCCTTTTTTGCAAATTTGAATTCCGGTTCATCGCCGGCAAAGATACGCTTTACATTGGGACGGTGCTCATAGAGAACAACAGCGCCAGCAAACAGAGACAACAGTTTTCTCTGATAGCTCAGCGGCAGAGTCATTCCGGCGACAGGAACCGCAATGGCGGAAGCAATGGACCCGGCAGAGACCCGCTTGGTCGTGCCGAAACCCACCGCAAACGCGGCACAGCCGGAGAGAAAGACACGGGGATCGATCATCAGGGACAGCGCAGCGCCTACAGCAACGCCCTTTCCGCCCTTGAACTTGAAGAATATCGGGTAGCAATGGCCTACCAGACAGGACGCACCTGCGATGGCCATGCCCCATTTCTTCTCCAGAATCCAGCCGGTGCTCATTGAGAAGATGGTTTTCGCCATGTCGCCGATCAGCGTTACCGCACCGGCATCAAGGCCAAAGGTGCGGGCCATGTTGGTGGCACCGGCATTGCCGCTGCCATGTTCGCGGACATCGTCTTTGTACAGATATTTGGATGCAAGCACGCCGGTGTTGACCGATCCGGCCAGATAGCCGATGCATGCGGACGCAATATATTTTTCTCTAGGTGTCAATAAAATCCCCCCTGACCATCCGTTCAAGAGGATGGAATTGGATTTATCATAAGCCATTTATGGCCGATTTGCAACGATTGACATATTCTAATCATGGAGAGAGGACAGCTTTTTCACAGCAAGGGTAACATAATAGTTGTCAGTGAGAATAAAAAAAGGTAAAATAATAAATTAATGAATTTCAGTCAGAGGTAGTTTTGTGGATCACAAGCAGTCTTACACCGCGAATAAGCTGTCCCATGCATATATCGTATCCGGGACGGGAGAGAATGCACTGGAACAGGCAAGAAATCTGGCCTCAGCCATGATGTGCCAGTATCCGGAACAGGCTCCCTGCGGCCATTGCGAAAACTGCCGGAAGATCCGGGAGGGGATCCACCCTGATCTCGGACACGTGACACGGGAAGTGGAAAATGGAAAACAGAAAAAGTCCATTCGTGTCCGTCAGATCCGGGATCTGATCGCCGATGCCTATGTGCTGCCAAACGAGGCAGGAAGAAAGGTCTACATCATTGAAGATGCCGACACCATGAATCCTCAGGCACAGAATGCATTTCTGAAACTGCTGGAAGAACCGCCCTCTTTTGATGCGTTTATCCTGGTGGCAGCCAATCCTATGCTGCTGCTTCCCACGGTGCGGTCCCGCTGTGTTCTGATACGGACGGATTCCGAAGAGGAGGAACTGTCCGCCGAGGAGAAAGAACTGGCAAGAGGTTTTCTCAACACGGCCTTGAGAGGTTCGGAAGCGACCCTGTTTCAGTGGTGTATGGAGCATAATTCCATGAACGTTCAGGAGACGCTCCGGTTTCTGGATGCGGTGAAGGAGACGGCAGTATCCGGACTGTCCGATTCCAAACGTTCTCTGACACAGAAAAAGAAGATCGATCATCTGATCCGGCTTGCGGATCGATGCAGGGAGTTCCTGGCTGTCAACACCGGGCCTAAGCACGTCATGGCCTATCTGGCAGTCAATGCGAACACTGATAGAAAGGAACATTCATGACAGAAGTAATCAGCGTAAAATTCAAAAGTATGGGCAAGACCTATTTCTTTGCGCCCAACGGCAACACGGTTGCCACTGGAGATCCGGTAGTAATCGAGACCGCCAAGGGGCTGGAGATGGCGGAATGTGTATACGGCAATCATATGGTTGAAGACACCAGTGTGGTGCAGCCCCTGCGGCCGGTGATCCGGATCGCTACGGAATCGGATCTGCGGGTTGCCGAAATCAATAAGGAAAAGGAAAAAGAAGCCTACGATATCTGCAAGCAGAAAATCTCCGAGCATGGTCTGGAGATGAAGCTGGTGGACGTGGAGTGCAACTTTGAAGGAACGAAGACCACCTTCTTTTTCACTGCAGACGGGCGTGTGGACTTCCGTGATCTTGTAAAGGATCTTGCAGGTATCTTCCGGAACCGAATCGAACTGAGACAGATCGGCGTCCGGGATGAAACGAAAATGCTGGGAGGACTTGGAATCTGCGGAAGGCCGTACTGCTGCAACCAGTTTGTCGATGAATTCCAGCCGGTATCCACCAAGATGGCCAAGATCCAGAATCTATCGCTCAATCCAACGAAGATCTCCGGAAGCTGTGGAAGACTGATGTGCTGTTTGCGCTACGAACAGGAGGCCTATGAGGAGCTGATTTCAAAAGTTCCAAAACAGGGAACATTTGTGGAAACGCCCACCGGATATGGTGTGGTATCACAGGTCAATCTTCTCCGTCAGACTGTAAAGGTCACGCTGGACGGAGAGGGAGATGATGTGATCAAGACCTATGAGGCCGATGAGATTGCCGTGGTTCCGGGCGGACGCCCGGCAAACGGAGAAAAGCCCCCTCATGTGTTGAAGGTCAAACCGAAGAAGAAAAAGACGGAGGAGGAAGCGGACGACTGGCTGGCGCCGGTGCTTTTCGCCGAGGATATGACCGGTGAATCCGAAGCAGAGAAGAAATCGGAGAAATCCGGAACCTCCGGAGGAAGGAAACGACGCAGAAACCGCCGCCCGAAAAAGAAGGCCGGAAGTGCATCGGAAAAGACCGGTACGTCGTCTTCCCAGGAAAGCACAAAAAAGCAGGAAAACAAGTCCGGTGCAGCGAAGAGCGGGAATAAATCCGCACCAAAAGGAGAAAACGGATCTGCGGAGAAGAACGGAGAGAAAGCCAAATCGAGAAAACGAAGACGTCCCAACCGCAGAAAGCCTAAGAAGAAAGAACCCGCCGGAGAATGAGTTCCCGGAGCAGGAGGGAAGAAGAGATGGCGAACGGTAATAAAAAGGACGAACCGAGGATCAGTCCGTATTTCATTGCCTTGGCAGCAGGGATCCTGATCATACTGCTGGCAGTACTGCTGGTCATGAGCGGCGTGCTGGACCGCGCGTTCAGCAATGATTCTCACGAGGAAACACCTTCCGTGGAGACCACGGTATCCGAAGTGCCGTCAGAAACACCGGAAAGTGCTGCTCCATCGCCCACACCCACCGAAATGCCTACATACCAGGTCTATGTGACAGCTGGCTACGGCGGAGACGCCTATGCTACCACCAATACCGTGAAGGACGGCGAGACAGACCATATTACGGTCATTCCCGATGTGGGGTATTCAGTGGGCAGCATCAACATCAACGGAACACCGAGCGGATACTACGGCTCCTTCGATCTGACAGAGATCCATATGGATACCGTGATCCACATTGAGTTCGTTCCCATGCAGACGGAAGAAGAGGCTGCTTCGGATAACGAGGAATAATTCTTTCGGGGAGGAAAAACCCGGAGAAATCGTCAGGGACAATATCGCTCCGGACGGCAGACACGGACTCCTTATAAAACCGCAAAACACATTGTATACAGCCATTCTGATCGGCTGAACAGAAAAACATACGCAAAAGGTCACTTCATTATGTTTGAACGCATCAAAACATTTTTAGTTGGAAACGCACTGAAAGATACCGACCTGAGTACAGAAAAATTCAGCGTCAAATGGGGGCTTCCCATTTATTCCAGCGATGCAATCTCATCGGTCGCATATGCAGGAGAAGAGATGCTGATCGTTCTTGTGCCGGCACTGTTCATGGGGGCATATAAATACTATATCCTCTGTATCGCAGCGATTCTGTTCCTTCTTGTCATACTGGCAATTTCCTACAGTCAGACGATAGACGCCTATCCAAACGGAGGTGGCGCCTACGGCGTTGCCACGGAAAACCTTGGAAAAATCCCCGGACTGATCGCCGGTGCGGCACTGATCATCGGATACATTTTGACGGTGGCAGCCAGTTCTGCGGCGGCTACTGCGGCTATCTATTCGGCCTTCCCGGTGCTGCAGCCCTATCGGGTCTTTATCGCACTGGGTATCATCGCGCTGCTGACCTGGGGAAACCTGCGAGGAATGCGCGAATCCGCCGTGATGTTCGGTACTCCAACGTATATGTTCATCGCCATTATTGTTATTACGATCCTGGTGGGGGCAGTCAAAGCTATTATTCATCCGGAAATGGTCCCGAAGGCGGCGTCCTTCAGCTATCAGCCTACGATGCTGGAAGGGGCGACCCTGTTTCTCGTCCTTCGTGCGTTCGGTGCCGGATGTACCGCACTTACCGGCGTAGAGGCCGTCAGCAATGCGGTCCCCAATTTTCGGGATCCCGCAACGAGAAATGCCAAGAAAGTGCTGGCGTTGCTCGCAATGGTCTGTCTGGTCTGCTTTTTAGGCCTGTCAATCTTAACCGCTGTTTATCACGTCACTCCGGATCCTTCCGGAGGGATCACAGTAATCGCACAGCTGGCAGAGCGCGTTTATGGAGAAGGAAGCATCGGCTTCTATATCGTTCAGGTCGCTACGGTCATCATCCTGGCATTGGCGGCGAACACCGCTTTTGCAGGGATGCCCGTGCTGCTGGCACTGATGGCCAAAGACGGGTATATGCCACGTAAGATGACGAACCGGGGCATCCGGCTTGGCTTCTCAAACGGAATAGAGATGGTCTTTCTTGCGTCCGCGCTTCTGATCATCATCTTCCGTGCGGATACACACTCCCTGCTTCCCCTGTATGCCACGGGTGTATTTCTTGCATTCACGCTGTCTCAGACCGGAATGCTGATCCGATGGATCCGAAAAAAGAATTCCGGATGGAAGCACCGTGCGGTCATCAACGGCATCGGTGCTGCCATGAGCGCAACGACCTGCCTGATCATCGCAATCTCCCGTTTCACGGCGGGAGCATGGATGGTCCTGGTGGCGATTCCGGTGATCGTGCTCGTGATGGAGTATATCCACCGGCATTACCACGGAGTGCAGAATGACCTCCTGATAGATCTTGGTGATGAACGGCTTTCCGATGTGTATGTTCCGAAAGTAAAAATCGTTATGCCCATCAGCAACCTGAACCGTGCATTTTTGAAATCGCTTCATTATGCCATGAGCATTCAGGGGGATCTTCCCATCGAACTGTATCATGTGGCATCTTCCGAAGAAGATCAGGAACGGTACCGGGAGCGCGTTGAGGAAATGAAAGAGCTTATGAATCTGAATGCGGTGCTTGTCATTGAGGAAACACCGTACCGGAATTACAGCGAGATGCTGCTCCGGCATGTGGATATGTGTCTGGAACAGCTGGACCCGCATGAAACACTGACGGTAGTCATGAGTCAGATCATCATCCGGCACTGGTGGCAGCGAATACTGCATAACCAGACTTCCGAGCAACTGAAAAGACAGCTGGAGCACAAACGAAACGTTTCGGTGGTCTCAGTTCCATATCTGCTGAAATAATCAGCGCTACAGACAATCCTTAGAGAAAAGGTATTGAAAGAAGGCTTCAAATCATGAAGATCGTTGTTGTTGGCGGCGGGCGCGTCGGGCTTGCCATTATCCGACTGCTTCTCAATGAACAGCACGATATCACCGTTGTGGAAAGCGACCCGGAACGGGCGGAGTTTCTTGCCACGACAATGGATGTCTATGTGATAGAAGGACGGTCCGATGTGGATCATCTAAAAGAGGCGGGAACTGCGGAAGCAGACCTGCTTATTGCGGTCACGCCCTCGGATGAAAACAATCTGATCGCATGTGCGGTGGGACGGAAACTGGGCGCAAAACACACCATTGCACGGGTACGGGATGAAGAATACTATCAGGACATGGTGCTGCTGAGAGAAGAACTTGGCCTGTCCATGTCCATCAACCCGGAGAGGACCGCTGCGAAGGAGATCTCGAGATGTCTTCGTTTCCCCTCTGCGGTGAAGGTGGAACCGTTTGCGCACCGACAGGTTGAGCTGGTGGAGTATAAGGTCTCGCAGGACAGCAAGCTGTGCAATGTCGTCCTGATGGATTTTCGTGAAAAATTCGGAGACCGGGTCCTAGTGTGTACCATCGAGCGGGATGGCCAGGTATATATTCCCAGCGGCAAATCCCAGATCGAGGCAGATGATACGATCACGCTGGTGGGGGCACCGGAATCGATCCATAAGCTGTTCCGGCAGATCAAGGAATTCCGGCATGAAACACGCAAGGTCATGCTTCTGGGCGGAGGACGCCTGGCGGAACGACTCGGGCAGGAACTGCAGAAACTTCATATTAGATTTACCATTATTGAAAAAGACATGAAGCGGTGCATGGAGCTGAAAGCGGAGTTTCCCGAAGCAATCATCGTATGTGCGGACGGAACCAAACCGGACGTGCTGATCGAAGAAGGTCTGGAAAAAATGGACGCGCTCGTTGCCCTGACCGATTCCGACACGACGAATATGGTCATGTCCTCTTTTGCCAAAGCAGAAGGAGTCCCGCAAAACACGACGCTAATCAATGAAGACCATTTTGTAAAGATGACGGGAGCCAATGGACGTACGACTGTGATCCAGCCGCCGAAAGTGACGGCGGAACGGATCGTGGAATATGTCCGATGGATGCAGAACTCTTCCCGCAGTAGCGAGATAGAGACCCTGCGAATGATCTCGGACGGACAGGCGGAGGCGGTGGAATTCGTCGCTCGAAGCGATATGGATGTTTTGAATGTTCCCCTGAAAGATCTTCCGCTGAAATCATCGGTTCTCATTGCTGCAATCACCCGTGGAAGACAGTGTATCATTCCGAACGGCAATGATACCATTCAGGTGGGAGATCATGTCGTCGTTGTAACGACGCGGCACGGGATGAAAGAACTGGGTGATATCCTGGATCATTCCGCCGCAAATGACCGGAAACCGTCAAGAAAACTAGTTGAAAGAGGAAATAAGAATTGAATTACCGATTCATTTTCCATATTACAGGGCAGGCCATTTTAGTTGAAGCGGGGCTTCTTCTATGTCCTGCTCTGGTTGCATTGCTGTACCATGAGAACAGCGGGTGGAGTTTTCTGATCACCGTAGCTATCGCACTGGCGTTAGGAGGAGCTCTTTTTCTGCTGGGAAAAGGTGCAAAGAAAACGGTATACGCAAAAGAGGCGTTTTGCGCAGTCAGCCTCGTTTGGATCAACCTGTCTTTGGTGGGCGCGCTTCCGTTTGTGCTCAGCGGACAGATTCCGAATTTCATAGATGCATTATTTGAAACGGTAAGCGGTTTTACCACCACAGGAGCCTCTCTGGTAAATCAAGTTGAGAATCTGGATCACGGTATCCTCTTCTGGAGAAGTTTCACCCACTGGGTCGGAGGAATGGGGATCCTTGTCTTTATCGTGATGTTTGGTACCCGCACATCGGATAATGCACTGCTCATTTTCCGGGCGGAAATGCCGGGGCCGGATGTGGGAAAACTTCTTCCAAAGGCAAGCGAAACGGCTAGGATCCTGTATCGGATCTATCTGGCACTGACACTGCTTGAGATCATTTTGCTGGTTGCAGGAGGCAGTCCGCTGTTTGACAGTGTTGTCCATGCGATGGGCACTGCGGGAACCGGTGGTTTTGGCATCCGTTCCGACAGCATTGGCGGATACAGCAGCTACATACAGTGGGTCATCACGATCTTTATGCTGCTGTTTGGTATCAACTTCAACCTTTATTTCTTCCTGTTATACAGAAAATTCCGTGCAGTAGTGAAAAGTGAAGAACTGCGGGCCTATTTGGGAATCGTGATCGCAGCGGTACTTTTGATTCTGTGGAATATCCGGCCTCTGTATTCTTCCGCATCTCACGCACTGAGAGATTCTGCGTTTCAGGTCGCGTCTATCATCACGACAACCGGATATTCAACAACAGACTTTGATCTCTGGCCTGCCTTTTCCAAGGGCATCCTGCTTATCCTGATGGTCATTGGAGGCTGTGCGGGATCTACTGCAGGCGGACTGAAAGTATCCCGGATCGTGATACTTGCAAAGACAATATCTGCGGAGATCCGGAATGCGCTTCATCCCAGACACGTTACCTCTGTGACACTGGATGAAAAACATGTGAAAGATGCATCTGGAAAAGGAGCAGCCATTTATTTCGCGATTTATTCCGGCGTTCTGGTACTGGTTTTTCTGTTGGTCAGTTTGAATGGATTCAGTATGGAGACGAATATCAGTGCAACATTTGCCTGCCTTAACAACGTTGGTCCTGGATTTGCACAAGTGGGTCCCAGTGCAGGTTATGCGCTGTTTTCTCCGTTCTCCAAGGTGGTATTGACATTGGCGATGCTGTTTGGACGTCTGGAGCTGTATCCCATGCTGATCTGTCTGTCACCACTGGTATGGCTCCCAAATCGAACTCATTTTCGTTGAACGATTTGTGGTTTTTTGACCGTACGATCCACAAAGACGAACCATAGAATAGAAAAGAAAAATCCTGAAACTCAATGGAGTTTCAGGATTTTTTATATGTGTGTTTATTTATCCCGCCGGAAAAAATGGTGTAAATGCCAGGATATAAATCCGTTGTCATCGATCTCCAGGATCCCCCATGTGGGATCATATCCCGTACCGGCGGAACCGGGGTTGATGAGGGTGATGTTTCCCAGCCGTTTACATACAGGGATGTGCGTATGTCCGAAAACGGCAACCGAAGCGCCTGCTTCTCTTGCGGCATAACCCAGCCGGTCCAGATCACCGTACTTAACTCCCAGAGTATGTCCGTGGGCGATATAGATTTTTACACCGGCAATATCCACCGTGCGGGCAAGCCGCATGTTGTCCCCAAAGTCGCAGTTTCCGGCGACATAATAGAACGGCAACCCGGGAAAATCCGGTTCTATGGAACGGACGTCTCGAACTCCGTCTCCGCAGTGGATCACCGCATCGGGCTCGCACAGGCGGATCGCTTCGCGCATCGGTTCGGGATTGTTATGGGTGTCGGAAAACACCGCAACTTTTACCATGGATATACTCCTATTAATCAGCTGAGTTCGTGATACGGGTCAAAGGGCGCCGGAATCTTGTCGGAAAGACCGGCATGGACCAGGATCGCATCGGCAATACGCTCGCAGGCATGCCCGTCTCCGTACGGGTTGACGGCGCGGGCCATTTTGGCGTAGGCAGAAGCGTCGGTCAGAAGTTCGGTAGCATCCTCCATGATGGAGTTATAGTCGACCCCGGTCAGACGTACGGTGCCGGCAGCGACCGCTTCCGGGCGCTCTGTTTCTCTGCGAAGAACCAGAACCGGCTTGCCCAGAGCAGGTGCCTCCTCCTGAATTCCTCCGGAATCCGTCATGACAAAAAAGCTGCGGTCCATAAGACGGTGCATATCGATGGCGTCCAGCGGTTCGATCAGTCGAACATTTTCGATTCCGGACAGGATGGGTCCGGCGGTGTCCCGCACCACAGGACTCATATGGATCGGATACACAATAAGCAGATCCGGATTCTTCATTGCAAGATCCCGTACTGCGGTAAAGATCTGTTTCATGGGTTCACCGTAGTTTTCCCGACGGTGGCAGGTGAGGACGATAAGCCGGCGGCCGTTAAGATCCAGCGAGTTGAGCTCTTCCGAGGAAAAGCTTCCGTTGTCGCCGATGGTGTACTTCATGGCATCAATGACGGTGTTGCCAGTGATGTAGATGTCTCCCTGAACATTTTCCTTCTTCAGGTTTTCTGCGTTCTTGGGAGTGGGAGCGAAGTGAAGGGTGGCAAGACGACCGACCAGGCTTCGATTCATTTCCTCCGGGAAGGGACTGTACCGGTCATAAGTGCGAAGACCTGCTTCCACATGGCCTACCGTTACTTTGTGATAAAAAGAGGACAGCGCTGCGGAAAACGTGGTCGTCGTATCTCCGTGAACCAGAAGAAGATCCGGTTTTGCATCCTCCAGAACGGCGGGAAGCCCGTTGAGAACTCTGGAAGTAACATCGGTCAGGGTCTGATTCTTTCCCATAATGTTCAGATCGTAATCCGCTTTCAGATGAAAACAGTCCATTACGGAGTCCAGCATCTGACGGTGCTGCGCAGTCACACAGACCTGGCTGATGATACCCTCCCTTTTTCCAAGCTCCAAGGCAAGAGGAGCCATTTTAATAGCTTCCGGACGGGTGCCGAAAACCGAGAGAACACGAATATTACTCATGAGAGTCCTCCTTGTTCGAATCTTTTTCTCCGTTGGAAGGGGTCTGATCATGATTCCAGCGAAGGACAAAGATCCACAGAGACAGTGCAATGGCAAAGGCAAGGATTGCCAGGATCACGCGAAGGATGCCCCAGTTGGAGGCAAGAACGACGGCAGCGAGTCCGATGATTGCCGAGATGGAGTACAGGATCGCAACTGCCTGTTTCTGGCTGAGACCCATATCCAGAAGACGGTGGTGGAAATGCCCGCGGTCCGCATGGAAGGGGCTCTGTCCTTTCATCAGCCGGCGGATAAAAGCAAATGTCGTGTCCGACAGCGGAATGGCAAGAGCGAGGACCGGAACGACAAACGTCACGATGGCATAGTATTTGAACATGCCCATGACGGAGACTGTTGCCAGCACGTAGCCTAACAGCTGAGATCCGGTATCTCCCATGAAGAGCTTTGCCGGATTGAGGTTATAAGGGAGAAACCCAAGACAGCCGCCCACAAGGGCAGAAAGAATGATGGCGACGTTGCCTTCCGCAACCATCAGAGCAACAGCGAGCATAGTCAGACTGCTGATTACGGAGACGCCGCACGCCAGACCGTCCAGTCCGTCAATCAGATTTACGGCATTCGTGCATCCAACGATCCACAGGATCGTCAGGGGAATCGCGAGCTTGCCGGTATTGAACATGGCGTAGTTCTGCAGAAAAGCCGGATTCGTCACCACATGGATCACGATACCGTAGTAGATGGCGACGGCTGCAGCTACGATCTGAACCGCCAGCTTTACCAACGGCGGCAGATTCATGATATCATCGATAGCCCCCATGACCACGATAATGATGGATCCAATCAGGATGCCTTTGACCTGATTGGTAATGTCTGCAAACAGGATCACTCCTATGATAAATCCGAAAAAGATGGCCAGTCCGCCCATTCGGGGGATGGGATGGTCGTGAACACGCCGTGCTTCCGTGGGCACATCGATAGCACCCACCTGCTCGGCGAACATCTTCACGATCGGGGTTGTGGCCAGTGCGATAAGAAAGGATATCAGGGCACTGAGGCCGATCTTGATCCAGACTGCAGTGGAAAATAACATAATGATGATCTCCTAATGAAGTTTGCCGTCAGCAGATGATTACTGAACGGCGTAGTCGGCAATCAGAATGGTTTTTCTACGAAACCGACACGTTTATATACCTTGCGCAGAGTCTTGCGCGCCACATAAGTTGCCTTCTGAGCGCCCTCGGTATATACGCTTTCGAGATAGGCTTTGTCGGCAAGGATGCGCTCAGTTTCCTCACGCAGAGGACGGAGCGATTCGATGACGGCATCTCCGACCGTGGGTTTCAGAGCGCCATAGCCCTGTCCGTCGAATTCCTTTTCTATCTCATCCAGGGTCTTCCCGGTAACGGATGAATAGATCTGCATCAGGTTCGACACGCCCGGTTTTTCCGTTGGAGCATAACGGACACAGTGTTCCGTGTCGGAGTCTGTGACTGCCCGCTTGAATTTCCGGGCGATATCCTCCGGCTTGTCCATCACGAACACACAGCCGCTGGGATCGGATTTGGACATCTTGGAGGAGGGGTTGGAAAGACTCATGATACGGGCACCCACTTTTGGAATATAGGGTTCCGGAACCTTGAACGTCTCACCGTAGATGTTGTTAAAGCGAATCGCCACATCACGGGTCAGCTCGCAATGCTGCTTCTGGTCTTCCCCTACCGGAACATAGTCTGCCTGGTACAGCAGAATGTCTGCTGCCATCAGTGCCGGATAGGTAAACAGTCCGCCGTTGATGTTTTCCGCGTTTTTGGCGGACTTGTCTTTGAACTGCGTCATGCGGCTCAGTTCTCCGAACATGGTGTAGCAGTTGAGGATCCATCCCAGTTCTGCATGCTCATGGACGTGGCTCTGTATAAACAAGGTACATTTCTCAGGATCCAGGCCACTGGCAATATACTGTGCCAGCTGAGTCTTGGAACGGCGGCGGAGGTCAGACGGATTCTGGCGCACGGTTATGGAATGGAGATCTGCCATGAAATAATAGCAGTCGAACTGATCGATCATCTCATCCCAGTTCTTCACCGCACCGAGATAATTTCCAAGGTGAAGATCCCCGGAAGGCTGGATTCCGGATAACATCCTTTTTTTGTTTTCCTGATTTTCCATCAATTAACACCTCAAAGATTTCTACATAATATATCAGTATAGCATTGTATCATTTCGCCGTCTTCTTGACAACTTTGGAAATCTCAAATAGTATGAATTGACACACAGATTATCAGGAGGAAAAACGGCATGAAAGACCCGAAATGGTTTGAAGAGATGGAAGCACGGATCCCGGAGGGAGAAGTGCGTACCCGATTCGCTCCGTCACCCACCGGATATATGCATGTGGGTAATCTTCGGACCGCTTTATATACCTATCTCATCGCCCGCCACGCGGGAGGAAAATTCATTCTTCGGATCGAGGATACGGATCAGAACCGCTTTGTGGAAGGTGCCACGGAAGTGATCTACAAGACCATGAAGGAATGCGGTCTGGAACATGACGAGGGTCCGGATGTCGGAGGACCGGTCGGCCCGTATATTCAGACGGAACGGAGAGGTCTGTACAAGGAGTATGCCGAACTTCTGGTTCAGCGGGGACATGCGTACCGCTGCTTCTGTGAAAAAGCAGAGGAAACGGAAGAAGGGGACAGCTTTAAAAAAGAAGCCGATCCCTGCCGGGCACTTTCACCGGAAGAATCGGAGGCCAGAGCCTCCGCCGGTGAACCGTATGTGATCCGCCAGCGGATCCCTTCGGAAGGGATCACCTCCTTTGTGGATGAGATCTTTGGTGAGATCTCCGTGGATAACAGCGAACTGGACGATCAGGTCCTGCTGAAGCGAGACGGCCTTCCCACATATAATTTCGCCAATGTCATCGATGATCACCTTATGGGCATTACCCATGTGGTCCGCGGAAACGAGTATCTGGCATCGGCACCGAAGTACAATCTGCTTTATGAAGGGTTTGGATGGCCCATTCCCAAATACATCCACTGCTCCCCGGTCATGCGGGATCAGCACAACAAGATGTCCAAACGGCACGGGGATCCCAGCTATGAGGATCTGATTGCACAGGGTTATCTGACGGATGCGGTGATCAACTATGTTGCACTGCTGGGATGGAGCCCCTCCGGCGAACAGGCGGAGCAGGAGATCTTCTCCAAAGAAGAACTGATCGCGGCATTCGACACCAAGGGAGTATCCAAATCACCGGCCATTTTTGATATCGAAAAGCTTCGCTATTTCAATGCCGAATACATCCGCAAGCTTACACCGGAGCAGTTCCATGCCGTGGCGGAGCCTTATATCCGGCAGGGGATCGGGGAAACGGATCTCAATACGGAAGAAATCGCAGAGCTTCTTCATCAGCGCACGGAGGTGCTCACGGAGATCCCGGAAAAACTGGGGTTCTTTGCAGAACTTCCGGAGTATGACACTGAACTGTTTACACATAAGAAATCCAAATCCAATGAAGAGACCAGCCGTGAGATCCTGTCGGAAATGATCCCGGCATTTGAGGAGCTGCAGGAGTGGACTCCGGAGTCCATTCTGGACGCCATGAAGGCACTGGTGGAAAAAAAGGAGTGCAAGAATGCTCTCGTTATGTGGCCGGTGCGCATCGCTGCGGCCGGACAGATGGTTACGCCCGGAGGCGCTGTGGAGATCTGTCATATTCTGGGAAGAGATGAAACTTTGCGCCGGCTGAAGATCGGACTGGATAAGCTGCAGAGCTGACACACGGAAAAAACTGCACTTTTCCGTCCACAACAGAAGCAAAGCACCTTGACGAAAGAAAGCGATTGGATTATTATAAAGTAACAATTGTTTACAGAAAATGACGTTTTATGACGTGGAACGGAGGCCACATAATGAGTCTGATACCAACGGTAACCTGCAGACGATGTGGATATGAATATAAGGCAACAAGCCGCAGATGCCCGAACTGCGGTACCAGAAGAGTACAGCAGTCCGGCAGAACGCCGGCAGGGACCCCCAGTACGGTGAAGGGAACTGCAGCAAACGGCAGGGCATCCATGAACGCCCGCTGGCAGATGATCTTCGGCATCGTCCTGGTACTTGCCATTATTCTGGCAGTAATCGTGATGGTCACGGTAAGTCTCAACGGAGAAGACGCCACACCGGTGGCGACGCCCACACCCAGTGCCAGCTCACAGGCAGGAGCGACTCCGACACCGACGGCAACACCTACACCATCCGAGAGCATTCAGGTCACCAGCGTCACCATTGCTTATTATGATGATCCCCGAACCGAATTCGGTGTTACCATCGGAGGTTCACCCACACCGGTAACCGCGAAAGTGTATCCGGTTGATGTGGAGGCGGAAGTGAAATGGAGCGTCAAGGAAGGCGGCGAAGATATCATTTCTATTTCCGTTGATGATGACGGAACCTGTGAAGTAGAAGGAATCGGAAGCGGTTCTGCAGTGCTGGTTGCAGAGTGTGGCGGAGTCTCCGCAGAGTGCACTGTTTTCAGCGGCTGATCAGCAAATAGCGTGTAATGACCGACAGAGAAATCTGTCGGTCATTTTTATGGCTGAAAATTGACATTTTCCGGTTTGTGTATATACTTTTAAATAAGGAATCTTAAGAATTCTATCCCCATTAAAAACTTAAGAGAAAAGAGGAAAAGAAATGATTGACAATAAGACAATCGTGCTGACCGGTGCGTCCAGCGGCATTGGTCTGGAAACGCTGAAGCTGCTGGCCCAGGGCAAAGGGAATCGGATCCTTGCGGTTTCCCGGCATGCCACTGGAATCATGGGCTTCGGAGACAATGTGATCCGTTTTGATGCGGACGTTAGCACCAAAGAAGGCGTGGACAGCATCTTTGCAAAAGCGGAAGAACTGTTTGACAAGATCGATATCTTCTATGCAAATGCGGGCTTTCCATATTACGAGACCTTCGATTATGTGGACTGGGACCGTGTGGATATCATGTTCCAGACCAATACGGTGTCGCCCATCTATACCTATGCAAAATACCGGCAGCATCTGAACGGCCGCGACGGCCACCTTGCCTATACCGTCAGCGCCATCGGTCAGATGGCAATGCCCGGCTATGCGCTGTACAGCGCCAGTAAATTCGGTCTTCAGGGCTTCCAGCAGGCCATCCGTCTGGAGAAACCTGCCAATATGAAACTGACCTGCCTGTATCCGGTCGCCACCAATACCAATTTCTTCAAAGTGGCAAACTCCGAGACCTTTGAAAAACCGTTCCCGGTTCAGGATCCCAAGGTAGTTGCACGGAAAATGGTCAAGGGAATCGAAAAGGGTAAGAAGACGGTATCTCCCTGCGGACTGTTTGCACTGGCAAAGGTCCTGATGGGAATCTTCCCGTTCGTTCGCACGATCTACTGGAAACTGGAGACCAACAAACTGCATCGTTTCCAGAAGAAACTGGCACAAAAGGGAGGAAAATAAAGATATGAGTTTTGAACATCTGCTTTCTCCCATGAAGATCGGTACGATGGAAGTCAAGAACCGTACCGTTATGACTGCAGCGGAATTCAGCCTCGGGCAGGCAAACGGCAAGCCCACCGAGAGGCTGATGGACTATTATGAAGAGCGTGCGAAAGGCGGTGTCGGCCTGATTATTCCCGGCATCTGCCGTGTCAATGATATGGGAGCCGCTTCCACCTTCACGCAGCTGGCCATGAGCCATGATTATCACATCGAGCCCATGCATGAGTTCGCCGAGCGTCTGCACAAACACGGTGCCAAGCTGTGTCTGCAGCTCCATCACCCGGGGAGACAGGGCTATTCCAGCTCTACAAACTCCCTGCCCATGGTCATTCCCATCGTGGACCGTTTCCCGAAGGTCCTGGACGGCATTTTTAAATGCACCCCGCTCCTTCTCGGTCTGGAAGAGAAAAAGATCATCTGGTCGGTGCAGGCACCGTCCAAAGTCGAGCTGGCCAATCATGGCGCCACCAGAATGCACGCTATGAGTCACCGTGAGGTCACAAACCTCCGGGATGATTTCATCGAGGCCGCTGTCCGCTGCCAGAAAGCCGGCGTGGATGCCGTTGAGCTGCACGGCGGACATGGATACATCATCCAGCAGTTCTTAAGCCCCAATACCAACAAGCGTACTGACGAATATGGCGGAAGCTTCGAGAACCGGATGCGCTTCGTCACAGAGATCATTCAGGGGATCCGGGAGCGCTGCGGCCGGGATTATCCGCTTATTGTCCGTCTTACTGCCGATGAGATGTATGACCGCATCGGGTTCCAGAACAAGGGATACGGTCTGGAAGAAGGAAAACGAATTGCCAAGTGTCTGGAAGAGCTGGGCGTTGATGCTATCAACGTTACCTCCGCCTGCTATGACGCATACAACTACTGGCTGGAACCCACCTCTTTCGAGCCCGGCTGGAGAGCCTATCTGGCAAAAGCGATCAAGGAGACGGTAAGCATTCCGGTCATCGCTGCGAACTTTATCCGCTCGCCGCAGCAGGCAGAAGAACAGATCGCCAATGGAACGCAGGATTTCATGGGTTCTGCCAGAACCTTTATCTGCGATCCCCACTGGGTCAAGAAGATCGAAGAAGGCCATCCGGAACAGATTCGCCGCTGCATCGGCTGTCTTAACTGCATCCAGTCTTTCATGACCAATGCGAAGGTCGGCAAACCGGGTGAGTGTGCATTGAACATGTCCATCGGTATTGAGAAAGCCTACGAGAACATTGAGCAGGACGGGGAAGGACAGCTGGCAGTTGTAGTTGGCGCCGGTGTTGCCGGGCTGATGGCGGCTCACACGCTAGCACGCCGCGGCTTTAAGGTCAAAGTGTTTGAAAAGCAGGATGTCCCCGGAGGACAGGTCAATATCGCATCTTCCTGCAACCTGAAAGACAAGCTTCACTGGAGCGTTGAGGATCTGATGACCATTGTACAGACTCAGGGCGTGGAAGTGAACTTCGGCAAAGAGATCACGGCAGCGGACATCCGTGAGATGAAACCGTATGCGGTGTTTGTCGCTACCGGCGGTGTTCCCATCCGACCGGGCTCCATTCCGGGAACGGATCGGGAGAATGTGCTGGTGGCTCCGGAAGTCATCATGGGTGAAAAAGTACCACAGAATCAGAACGTTATCGTGGTTGGAAGCGGCATGACCGGCCTGGAAACCACGGAGAAGCTCAACGAGGCAGGAAATACGGTCACCGTGATCGAAATGGCCAAGGAGATTGCACCCGGAACCTGGTTCCAGCTGGTGGATGATGAGATGGAACGCATCCGTCCTTACGGGACAAAATTCCTTGCCAGCACAAAACTTGTCTCCATCAATGAAGGCTCCGTTACCGTTGCCAACACCAAGACCGGTGCGAAGGAAGAGCTTCCGGCGGATACGGTTGTACTCTCCATGGGCGTTCGTCCGGTGAACGGACTGTTCGGAGAGCTTCGCGAGGAAATGGAAAATGTATTTGCGGTGGGCGACGCCTGCGCCAGCGGACGTATTGCTGATGCCACAAAGAGTGCCTATCAGGCTGTAATGTCGCTGCCGGCACCGGCTGCTGAAAAAACAAAATAAAGTAAAAATGGAAAAGAAATGAGCTGCAGTGGAAAACCTGCAGCTCATTTCTTGCTTCATACACACAATTTGTAGCCTTTGCCCCAAACCGTTCGGATGATTCTGGGATGAGAAGTGTCATCTTCCAGCTTCTTGCGAAGGTTCAGAATATGTACCATAACAGTGTTGGAAGACTGCGAGAAAAACTTCTCGCCCCACACATTCTCATAAATATCCTGGATGGATACGACTTTCCCCTTCTGAGTGAACATATACTCCAGAATATTCAGTTCCAAATCCGTCAGATCAAGAGGCGTCCCGTTTTTAGTAATGATACGCTTCTCATGATCGATCTGTATCCCGTGAAATTCAATGATTTTTCCACGATAGACGAGATATCTCCGAAGGAGGGATTCGAGTTTCGAAAGAAAAACATCTTTCTGATAAGGAACTTCGAGGATATCGTCGGCGCCGGCTGCATAAGCATCCAGTTTTTTATTCAGATCCAGGTCATGAGACAGATACAGAATTGGAAGGTAACTGAAAGACCGCAGAGAGCGGCAGACGTCAAGTCCGGATATGTCGGCATAGGAGTCTTCAATAAGAGCAAGATCCACATCGCCGTTGGAACGGACCTGATCCAGCGCAGAGATTCCGCTGCTGGCTTCCAGAAAAGAAAAACCTTTGTCCTTCAGATCTGTGATCATCGCGTACTGGAGAACGGGATCTTCCACGGCGATGAGAATGACAGAATTTGAATACATCTTTTTCCTTTCCCCAAAAAAACTTAGACTGTCGGCTGCGGAAGAAGGGGGATCGCAAACGACAATCTGCATTCTTTGTAAATTATATTCTATAGGAATGAGCGGAATTCGGTCAATTGTGGCGCAATAAGTGGTCAACTTTTTTTGGATTGAGGCAATTTTGTCAATTACTGGTAAAAAATGGATATTCCCCGAAGCGGCGGCTTCGGGGAATCGTTATGTGCGGTTCAGAATCAGCTGGTCTTGATGTTTTCATCAAAGGCTTTGAGGATGACCGCAAGCTGCGCCCGGGTTGCAGTTCCTTTGGGAGCCAGCTGGACATGGCCTTCCGTGCGCAGCCCGGAGATGATCTTATGTCCGATTGCCCATTTCATCGGAATGACGGCGTAGTCCGACAGACTGGCAGCATCCTCGAAATCGGCGATGATCCCACTGGCAGTACTGTCGTACCGCTTGTACTGCGCGTATCGGTAAACGATGGTCACCAGCTGCTGACGGGACACGGGCTCCTCGGGACGGAAAGAAGTCTTGCTGTACCCCGACACGATATGATTGTTGGCGGCCCAGTTCACCGCGTTGGTGAACCAGCGGCCAGCAGCCACGTCACCGAATCCTGCGGACGCGCCGGGAGCCGGCTTACCATCCATGGCGTACAGGACCTGCACGACCATGGCCCGGGAAATGACTCCGTTCGGATCAAAACTTGTTTCCGACAGGCCCTGCATGTATTTGTGATTCAGCACGTAATCGATCGGCTTGTGGGTCCAGTTGGACGTGCTGGGATTCACATCCGTGAATCCTGCGCTGGGGCAGTCGTGATCCGGTCCTGAAACGACGAAATCCTGAGTATACTCCTTCTCCAGAAAATTGTCGTTGTTTGCCTGAGCAGCGGTTCCCACCACCAGCGTGTATTTTCCAGGTTTCAAGTTGGAAAATGTGACTGAGAATGTGCGGTCTCCATCAAAGCTTACTTTGCTTGCTGCATCGGCGATCTTAATAGCGGTGATGGTGGACGCAGCGTGTTCATCCATGCCCCGGGTAAAACTGACATTGATGGTTCCGGACGCAGGGACCGAGGATACGGATTCCAGAGAGGATCCGTTTATCGTAACACTGGCGACCTCCAATGGACTCTTTCCGTTCCCTCCTCCGTTTCCGCCGCCGCTGCCGGTTCCTCCTGCTGCAAGGACGGGAACAGCGGAAAGGGAAGCAATCAGAAGAAGGACAAGAAGGACAGATAGTGCTCGTTTCATGATAAAACCTCCTGACGTAACAGTTGCTGTTTGTTATTGGGGATCCTGTTTATTGCTGTTTTTTCTCGACATAAAGAAATAGATCAAAACTCCCAGAAGGATCAGCCCGAGGATCACGTAGACCGCGACCGGCTGATGATGCTCCCGGGAGGGAGCGATTTCTTCGGTATCATCGGAGTCCTCCATCACAAGAGATGAGGACTGTTTTTCTTTTTCCTTGACTTTGGCCGTTCCTTTTGCCTTTGCCTTCTTCTCCGCTTTCGGAGTGGGACTGGGAGAAGCAGAAGGAGAAGCGGAAACGGTTTGGGATGGGGAAGCGGTCACAGTCACTGCCGGTCCGGCTGTGACTGGGGGCGTGGGAGTCGCGGCAGGCGCAACGGTGGAAAAATGAAGGATGACGTCATTTCCCAGGACGGCGCCGCTTTTTGCCGTTAATCTGCCGCTGATCGTCAGCGTGTAGGATTCTCCTTCCGACAGGGAGGATGGCTGGATGTTTACGATCCGCTTGATATCCGGATCAACCTGATCGTCTCCCATGAGAACCGTTACGGGAACGTTGGTTCCCCTGGAATCGGCAAGAGAAAAACAGGTCATATTGTTGTCTTTTACGGTGAAGTTCACCACATTCTTGTTAAAGGTCAGAGTGATCGTGACATCGGTTGGAACGTTGGTACTTCCGTCGGGAACGGAACTCTCGGCCAGTCCGAGAGGAACATTCTTTCCTCCTCCGGATCCATCGCCGTTTCCTCCCTCTGCGAAGGCAGATACAGCAAGGCTGGTGATCAGAAGCAGGATCAAAAGGATCGAAAGGATTCTTTTTCTATTCATTGTGCGCCTCCCTGTTCATACATTCAAAGCTATCCCGGGTCCACCGTCGATACCGGCAGTTATAGCAGCTTACATCATCCTCGGCAAAGCACTCTTCCTCATCATCCAGTCGGAAATACCGGCAATGTGCTGCCTCCGCCGCGGCAAACTCCGGAGCAGATCTGCCCGGGAGAAAGATCCATCCGTGATCATGTTTTTTCCACATGCTACTGTTTCCTCCCCTTGTGAGGAATCGGATGCCATTCCACGCCGATTCGTTCTGCGAGGACTGTTTTCCGATTGTTAAGAAGGATCGCCTTGGTCGGCTTATCGAAGATCAGGGTCGTGTCACCGGAGAGAGGAACGTGATCTGCCGTCAGGATCTGATCCACACCGTAGCGGGAACAGAACATGGAGACCGTCAGCTGTTCCAGACCGTTTTCCGGCTGAATCTTTCCCTTGATCCTGCCATCGGATCCGGAGAGCCGCAGGCCGACCCCCGCCAGAGCCCCGATCACACCGTCTCCGGTGCCGCCGTGTTCCGACAGGGAAAGCTCCGGAAACTGCTCTGCCAGAAGATAGGCATCTGCTTTCCGCAGCACCTCCGATTGTGCCTGCAGTCCGAATGCGGTAAGCGCGGAGTAGTCCTGTTTCGCGTCCACTGGAAGGATACACAGGCCGGGATCCGAGCCTTCGGCAGCATGTTCCTCCAGATAGGTTTTGGCAAAGGACAGGACCTCCGCAGTATTCCCGGTCCGGAACTCACAGCACATGGAGCTGTTGTGAGAGGTGTATGCGATCTGTTCATGGATGAGGAGCTGATGACGGGATACAAAACCAGCCTCACCAAACCCCAAGTCCTGCATCTCCCGGCACATGTTCTCCAGCACCTGACCGGTGCCGATGCTCTCCAGATTGTCCGTATCGTCAATGCATATCAAAAGAGATTTCTGCATCGTTATTCTGCGGAGACAGACACTTTGGCTGCCCGCATCTCATCTCCTTCCA
>CAJOQP010000007.1 GCA_905236515.1 uncultured Oscillospiraceae bacterium
AACGATGATCGCCAGGATCTGGGTCTGCTTTTTCTTCATATTCATAGTGACTGTTCCTTTAATTAGTATTTCGTCTTGGTATAGATATACTCACGTGGCACGCGCTGACTGACCGCACATACCAGTTCGTAAGTGATCGTATCTAGGATATCACACAATGGCATAATATCGCAATTCTCTCCGAAGATTTCCACGACACTGCCTTCCTTGACGTTGTCTTTACCAGTGAGATCGATCATACACATGTCCATACAAATACGTCCGCGTTGAGGAGCCAGGCCCTCTTCCGTAAGGAAGGATGCTTTATTGGACAAAGCACGGAACAGACCGTCTGCATATCCGATTCCCAGCACACCGATACGGGTAGGCTTCTCCACTTTATAGAGACGTCCATAACTGATAGTGGTGCCGGGTTCATATTCCTTAACAGTCAGCACTTTTGTCTTCAGAGACATGACCGGCTTCAGACCATACTTTCCGTTGTCTCCATATCCGTACAGAGAGATGCCGGGGCGGACCATATCCAGCGCGTATTCCGGATCCAGATAGTTGACGGAAGCACCAGTATTGGCGCAGTGACGAATCTCAAAATGTATCCCGGCATCCTCACAGGTCTTGATCACATTCAGGAAAAGATCATGCTGTGCTTTCGTATAAGCAACACTGGATTCCAAGCCGGGATCATCGGAAACCGCGAAATGAGTAAAGATGCCTTCCACATCCAGACATCCCAGTTTGCAGGACCGGATAATGGCCTGTGTGCCGGATTCAAACAGGTCTCCGGCGCACTGGAATCCAAGTCGGGACATTCCGGTGTCCACTTTAATATGAACCTTCAGCTTTTTTCCGACTTTCTTAGCTTCTTCGTTGAACGCAACAGCGGTCTCTTCATTGGTAACCGCCTGTGTGATGTTATTGGCGATCAGTTCCGGTACGTATTCTGCGGGAGTATGTCCCAAGATCAGAATAGGAAGCAGAATTCCGTCTCGGCGAAGCGCAACTGCCTCATCCAGACAAGCCACGGCCAGATAATCCGCGCCGGCCTTTTCCAGTGTGTGTGCTACTGCATTGGCACCGTGTCCATATGCGTTGGCTTTTACGACACCCAGATATCGGCAGCCCTCAGGCAAACGATCCTTGATCGCGCGGTAGTTATGAACGATATTATCAAGATTGATTTCTGCCCATGTTCTTTTTTGAATATCACTCATCATCTAATCCTTCTCTCTTGTTATTGAGTATTTGTTTTATTACCAATGGGACTTTAGAGATAATATCCGTTGGCAGCATACTGTATTCACTCAGCTCCTCTGCCGCAAGATCCCCTGCAGTTCCATGAATAAACACGCCGTTGATGACCGCCTGCTCCAGTGAAAACTGAGCGGCAAATCCCCCAATCAGACCAGCCAGGACATCACCACTTCCTCCAGTGGCCATTCCCGGGTTTCCCTTTCTGGAAATATATGTTTTCCCGTTCGGAAAAGAAATAACGGTATCCGGTCCTTTCAGTACTGTGATCAACCCAGTGCCGGAAGCAAACTCCGAAGCCGCTTCTACCGGATTCCGGATCTCATCGGAATGAGATATCCTCATAAATTCACCGTGATGCGGTGTGACCACGATTTGTCTGCCGGCAAAACCTTCATTATCTGCTTTCATCCTGGAATATGCGTAGAGACCGTCTGCATCCAGAATGATTTTCCCCGGAAAAGTCCTCAGAAGAGTCTCAACAAGTTTCTGGCAGGAATCACTTCTTCCGAGTCCCGGACCCAGGATCAGCACATCGCAGGTCTCTGCCTTTTTCCGAATCCCCTCAATGGATTCAGAGGCAAACCCGCCTGTAAGCGGATCCGAAGGGAAAGCAAGAACCATAGCCTCAGTCATCGAAGATGCGACCGGAACATATATGGATTCCGGAACCGCAGCATAAACCAGGCCGGCACCGGCACGGAGACATGCAGCAGCGGCCATTTTTACGGCTCCGGCATAACCTACGCAGCCTCCGACAACCATAACCTTTCCGTAATCCGACTTATGCGTATCCGATCTGCGAATCGGTAAATATAGATCTTGTACTCCTATTGTGTGAATCTCAGATCCCATTGTATCTACCCGTCAAACCCTTAGAAGAACGGTTTTCTTTCCATTAAATTATATTCTTACCCCTTCCAATAGTCAACAAAACCATCCCTCGGTTTTATGCATTAACACACGGGCAAATCATATTTGAAATTTAGTTATTCCCGGTGTTTTTTCTATTTAAATATTGCGATTCCCATTTGAACGTGTTATAAAGTATATATTGCGTTGATTGGGAAAATGATGATATCCTCATCTGCTCAGAGAATGAAAGACTTGGCTGCGATCTTTCTGCTGGATGATTCATCTGTTCGCCCAGGAGCTCCGGCTAATCCCCGGCGGGTCGTCCGTTATCCGAATGTAAGAGTGACCGTAAGGTTGAAACCGGGTGGTACCGCGAATTGTTTCGTCCCAGTATTTGGGGCGATTATTTTTTTGTGTTTTATTAATTGATAATACAGGAAGGAATCAAAATGAAAGAGCAGTTAAAAAACCTGCAGGAAACTGCAACAAAGATTATTTGCTCCGCCTCCAGCATCGATGAACTGGAAGCGCTGCGGATCCAATACTTGGGCAAGAAAGGAGAACTGACCTCAATTCTGAAACAGATGGGCAAACTGTCTGCGGAGGAACGTCCACAGATGGGTCAGCTTGCCAACCAGCTGCGTTCCTCTCTTGAGAAGCTTCTGGAAGAGAAAAACGAAGAACTCTCCAAAGCACTTCTGGAGATGAAACTGCAGGAGGAATCCGTTGATGTGACCATCCCAGGCAAGAAAGTTGCCATCGGCCACAAACACCCCATGTACAATGTTCTAGATCAGATCAAAGACATATTTATCGGAATGGGCTTTGATATTCTGGACGATCAGGAGATCGAATTCTCTGAATACAACTTTACCAAGCTGAACACACCCGACGGCCATCCTGCGCGGGAATGGTCTGATACTTTCTATCTGACGGAAGACAGCAGCATTCTTCTGCGTACCCAGACTTCCAACATGCAGATCCGTGCCATGGAAGAAAAAGAGCTTCCCATTCGCATCCTGGCTCCCGGCCGTGTCTACCGCAAGGATGAAGTGGATGCCACCCATTCCCCCATGTTCCATCAGATTGAGGGCATGGTTATTGACAAGGGTGTCACTATGGGCGATCTGAAAGCGACTCTGAATCTCGTCGTGCAGCAGATCTACGGTGAAGGGACCGTTACCCGTTTCCGTCCTCATCACTTCCCCTTTACGGAGCCTTCCTGTGAGATGGACATCCAGTGCCACAAATGCGGTGGAAAAGGATGTCCCACATGCAAGGGCGAGGGCTGGATTGAGATCCTCGGTGCCGGCATGGTCCATCCCGAAGTGCTGAAAAACGGAGGAATCGACCCTGATGTCTATTCCGGATGGGCATTCGGTATGGGGCTGGAGCGTTTGGCTCTCGGCGAATACAAAATCAACGATCTGCGTCTCATTTTTGAAAATGATGTACGCTTCCTCGAGCAATTCTAAGAAAGGAGCCGGACAGAAATGATACTCTCTAGAAACTGGTTAAATGAATATGTAGACGTATCCGATATCTCGGATCGTGACTTTGCGGAAGGTATGACGATCTCCGGTTCCAAAGTGGAAATCACCGAAGATCTAGGTGTTGAAATTACAAAGGTAGTAATTGGCCGGGTCCTGACGATGGAAAAGCACCCCAACTCCGATCACATGTATATCACTACCATCGATGTCGGTGAGGAAGCACCTGCCACCGTCGTTACCGGAGCATGGAATGTTCATGTGGGCGATCTGGTCCCCGTAGCACTTCCCGGCTGTATGCTTCCCGGCGACAAAAAGATCGAACGCAGCAAACTGCGTGGTGTAGAATCCGACGGAATGCTCTGTTCTCTTGCAGAACTCAACATTGACACTCATGATTTTCCATATGCTGAGATCAAGCCGGCAGCACTGCTGAACAATTACAAGCCCATTGATCCGGAGAAGCCATCCATCTCCCCGGATATCAAAGCGGGCGACAAGATCTTCGGCAACGTGGTCTGTGCTTCTGTACTTTCTGCTGAGAATGCCGGAGTCAATCTTTGGACTGTCACACTGGACATCGGATCATCCCAGAAGGAACTGACCTGCAATTATCAGAATATTCATTCTGGTGACATGGTTGCTTACGATACGGCAAAAGATCTTATCCTTGGACTGGAAGAGCTTCATGCCGAACAGCGTGAATTTCCCAACTGCATCCCCGACGGCATCTTCATCATCCATGAAGAAGACGCCAAAGTCGGTATGGATATTCGTCCTCTTATCGGCAAGGATGATCATGTTGTGGAATTTGAAATCACACCCAACCGTCCTGACTGTCTATGCATGATTGGTCTTGCAAGAGAAGCTTCTGCGACCTTCAACCGTGAACTGAAACTTCATACCCCGGAGATCAAAGCGGAAGCGGAAGGCAGGATCGAAGATTACGCATCCATCATCATTGACGAACCGGAACTGTGCAAACGCTACACCGGCAGGATGGTACGCAATGTTAAGATCGGCCCCTCTCCCAAATGGCTCAGAGAGCGGATCCGTGCCTGCGGGATGCGCCCCATCAACAATATTGTTGATATTACGAACTATGTCATGATGGAATATGGCCAGCCTATGCATGCTTTTGATTTCTCCTGTGTAAAAGATGGCGAGATCCATATCCGTCTTGCAAAAGAAGGCGAGACCGTCACGACACTGGACGGAACCGACCGTGAACTGACAACTAACATGCTCTGCATCTGTGATACGGAAAAACCGGTCGCAGTAGCCGGTGTCATGGGCGGCGCTAATTCCGAGATTGTTGGCGATACTGCCATGGTTCTCTTTGAATCGGCAAACTTTGACGGAACATCCGTACGTCGTACCGCCACCGCGCTCGGAATGCGTACAGATGCTTCCGCAAGATACGAAAAGGGGCTGGATCCGGAAAACACTCTGAAAGGAGTCCAGCGTGCATGTGAGCTCGTTGAGCTTCTCGGTTGCGGCGAAGTCATGGACGGCATCATCGATGTGTATCCCAATCCGCAGGAAGAGACTACCCTTCCTCTTGAGCCGGAGAAGATCAATCAGCTTCTCGGAACTGATATCGATGAAAGTACCATGCGCAAGATCCTGGAGTCTCTGGATTTCAAACTGGAGGGAAATATCATTCATGTTCCTTCATGGAGAAGCGATGTGGGACACTATTCGGACATCGCAGAGGAAGTTGCCCGCTTCTACGGATATAATGAGATCCCGACCAAGTTCTCCACCGGCAACACCCGTTGCGGCCGTTATACGGAGATCCAGCAGGCCCGCCGTCTCGCTGGCGCAGTCTGCCGTAATCTTGGCATGAACGAAATCATCACCTACTCCTTTATTAGCCCTTCTTATTACGACAAGATCGGTCTGCCGGCAGATTCTCCCCTGCGTGACAGCATCAAGATTCTCAACCCGTTGGGCGAGGATACTTCCATCATGCGTACAACGGTCCTGCCTTCCATGCTGGAGATCCTGACAAGAAACTATAATTACCGCAACAAAGATGTCCGTCTCTACGAATTGGGCCGCACATACTTCAAGCGTGAAGACGGTCTTGCCAACGAACCGGAGATCCTGTGCATGGGAACCTACGGTGATGGAATGGACTTCTTCACCATCAAAGGCTGGGTGGAGACTCTTCTGGACAGTTTCGGCATCTCCAACGCGAAATATGTGAAGGATTCGGAGAATCCGTCCTACCATCCCGGACGCTGCGCCAAGGTATATCTTGGCGAGGACTGCCTCGGAACATTTGGCCAGATTGATCCCCGCGTCATGGCAAATTACAGCATCGACAGTGAATTCTACTGCGCAGAACTGAGCTTCAAAGTCCTCTTTGATCATAAGGGTGGACGTCCCGTGTACGCTCCTCTGCCCCGCTTCCCGTCCACGACACGCGATATTGCCGTTGTTTGCGATAATGCCACTCCCGTTGGCGATCTGAAGGAAACCATTCTGAATGCCGGCGGCGAGTATCTGAAGGAATGCAATCTCTTTGATGTATACACCGGTTCTCATATGGAATCCGGCAAAAAATCCGTTGCGTTTTCTCTGATAATGCGCTCGGATACGCAGACGCTGACTGACGCAGCTGCGGATGAAGTGTTCCAGTCTGTCCTTCATGCGCTGAAGGAAAAACACGGTGCCGTGATCCGAAGCTGATAAGATTTGACTTCATTCAAGCATTTCGTTATAATAATCTCAAATAGGCAACCTTAAGGGGGTGACTTGGTTGGAAGACGCAACCAGAAAGTTTTCAACGATTGACAGCAAGACCGAGATGCGGGAGATCCTCAGTTCCGTATACAATTCTTTGAAGGAAAAGGGTTATAATCCAATCAATCAGCTGGTAGGTTATATTCTTTCCGAGGATCCCACTTACATTACCAACTATAACAACGCAAGAAGTCTGATCTGCCGGATTGACCGGGATGATCTGCTTCAGGAATTGCTGGTAAGCTATTTAGGTAAATAACAGTAAAGAAGACATGAAGGTGTTTTGATCTAACCTTCATGTCTTTTCTTTTAAATAAAAAACACCAAGGACAAAATGTCCTTGGTGTTTTGGCAGCGGATGAAGGATTTGAACCCTCACAAACGGAGTCAGAGTCCGGTGTGCTACCATTACACAAATCCGCTAAACGCATATGCTATTATAACGATTTTGAAGCGTTTGTCAAGTCGTCACCGCATATTTTCTGAATAAAGTTTTCACGAATCTTCTCTGCTGTTTTGCCTCACGACTCATTGGCAGATTTACGATATTATGTAAATTGATATTTACTTTAAAGTTATTAGGTGGTATTATTTTTTTAGAAATTTAATAAGAAAGTGTAGGAGATAGTGATGAAAAAATTCATGAAAGAATTCCGTGAATTCGCCATGCAGGGTAATGTCCTTGATATGGCCGTTGGTGTCATCATCGGTGCCGCTTTCGGTGCAATCATCAACTCCCTTGTTGATGATATCATTTCACCGCTGATCGGTCTGCTGTTTGATACTGACTTCAGTGCTCTGGTGGCAACAATCGGAAGTGTTGAGATTAAATACGGTTCCTTCGTTACCGCAGTAATCAACTTCATTCTGATTGCACTGGTCCTGTTCTGCATCATCAAAGCTGCAAACAAAGCCAAAGAAGCTGCCTCAAAGAAAGAGCCCGAAGCTGAGCCGACCACCAAGGTATGCCCGTACTGCCTGTCTGAGATTCCTCTGGCTGCAACTCGTTGCGCACACTGCACCTCTCAGCTGGATAAATAAGAGATCACTTAAAATGAAAAGAGCTGTATCATCCGATACAGCTCTTTTCACGCATTGGAAAAGGGTCGCGCTAGATGCGACCCTTTCAATTTGTTATAGCTCTTATTCTTTCGTCTCTTCCACTTTTTCTTTGGAAAGCATTACATTTGCCAGGATACCCAGAATCAAAGCACAGGCAACGGTACGCAGCTCCACAGCACCGAAGGAAACAGTCATTCCGCCAACACCGGTAATGAAGATAATGGAGGCTACGAACAGGTTTCTGTTCTGGTTGAGATCTACGTTCTGGATCATCTTGAAACCAGATACTGCGATGAAACCGTACAGTGCTACACAGACACCGCCCATAACGCAGGAAGGAATGGTTTCCAGAAAAGCCATAAGCGGAGTGATGAAGGAAACGATGATGCAGAGGAACGCCGCGCCCCAGATGCTGATGGTGGAAGCGTTTCTGGTGATTGCCACACAGGCAATGGACTCACCGTATGTGGTGTTCGGGCAGCCACCGAAGAAAGCACCAAACATAGATCCGATGCCGTCACCAAGCAGTGTGCGGGTCAGACCGGGAGTTTCAAGAAGATCTACTCCAACGATAGAAGAAAGGTTTTTGTGGTCTGCAAGATGTTCCGCAAAGACTACGAACGCTACTGGAACATATGCGGTAAAGAGTGTCAGCAGATAGGTGGCGCTGACATCAGATAACTTGCTGCTCATCATAAAGGTAAAGTCGGGCAGAGAGAAGATTCCCTTCATAGCGGAAAATGCACTGTAATCAATAATGACAAGAGATGCATTACCTGTTGCATTTCCAATGGCGGCAAAGATGGATGCCAAAACATAACCGGCCAGGATTCCGATGATAAAGGGGATCAGCTTGAGGGTCTTCTTGCCATAAGTGGCCGAAAGCATGGTCACTGCCAGAGTAACGAGACCGCACAGCAATGCGATATAGGAGCTTCCCTGCTCAATATTGCTGGTCATCAGATCACCAACTGCATTGCCGGCAAGGCTGAGACCGATAATTGCGACCGTCGGGCCTATAATAACGGGAGGCATCAGCTTGTTGATCCAGTTGACACCGCTCACCTTAATGATGATTGCGATAACAACATAAACCAGACCAGCCATCACAGCGCCGATGATCAGTCCGATGTATCCGACTGCCATGGATGCAGCACCGGAAAATGCGGACATCATGGAGCCGATAAATGCAAAACTGGAACCCAGAAATACAGGACTGGAAGATTTTGTGAAAAGCAGATAAACGATAGAACCGACACCTGCTCCAAACAGTGCCGCAGATGCTGTCAGAGCAGTTCCGCAGCTGGAATTGATAACGGCCGGTACTGCGATCGTTGCAGCCATGATTGCCAGCAGCTGCTGGATGGCAAACAGAAATACCTGACCGCCCTTCGGCTTGTCTTTGATTTCGTAGATTAGATTCATGTCACCTTTTCTCCTATCTTCATTGTTACATAAAGTGTGCTCTGAGAATACGCTAGCCTTAAAACACAAAATATTGAGAAAAAGCATAGGTTTATATCTTCAGAGAAACAATATATTGTTGTTAAAAATTTTAAACAGTATCCTGAGAAATTGCAAGGGATAATTCCTGTTTTCTCGGCTGATTGGCTGACAATTTTTGCTATTGTTTTCCACCTTTTTTTCACGGATACGTCAAATATTTCCTTATGTAAACCAACTCTTTTGCGCTGTTTTTCTTCCGAACGATATTCTTGACATTGGATATCCCCTATGCTAATATATTCAAGCAACAATTTTTATTCGGCCTGCAGAAATACCCAAGAGGTCGAAGGGGCTCCCCTGCTAAGGGAGTAGGGTGTGATGAACACCGCGAGAGTTCGAATCTCTCTTTCTGCGCCACAATTTATAATCAGCAGGCGGACATTGTGTTTGTCTGCTGATTATAAATTCCAACTGAATTCTTGGAGAGATACCCAAGTGGTTTAAGGGTCCGGTCTTGAAAACCGGTAGGCGGGTAACTCCCGCGCAAGGGTTCGAATCCCTTTCTCTCCGCCATATTAGGACAACTGTTTTAATCTCAAACAGTTGTCCTTTTCTTTCTGAAATCCTTTTTTGACTGCAAAAACGAAACAGCATGCCAACAGGAATTGCTGTCTATTTCATGTTCTGATAGAATTCATGTATAGGCATTTCAGAACCACCCAACGGTATTTGCTTATACTATAATATAGGAGGTATGAAGCATGGCATCCAGCAAAGGTTATCTTGATTTCATCATGGAACAACTGTCTGAACTGGAAGAAATCAGCAGTCGAAAAATGATGGGAGAATATATCATCTACTATCGCGGCAAAATAATCGGCGGTATTTATGATGACCGTTTTTTGGTAAAAGATACTGAATCTGCCAGAGAAATGATACCGGATGCGGTCAGAGAACTTCCATATGACGGTGCCAAAGAAATGCTTCTTGTACGCAATCTGGAAGATCGGGATTATTTGAGAAGACTGGTGGAAGCGATGTATGAGGATCTTCCTGCTCCGAAAAGGAAATAGGAATTCAGCCTTATCCCCTTTTCTCCTATTATTGACATCCTAAAAAAAACGATTAGAATGAGAAAAACTGATTTTACATCTATATAAAGGAATAATATTATGGAATTTACAAAAATGCAGGGAGCCGGAAATGACTTCATTGTCCTAAACAATATGGAGAATCAAATCCCTGAGTCTTCCCTGCCGTTACTGGCAAAACATCTTTGTACGAGGAAGATGTCCATTGGAGCAGACGGTTTTATGGTTCTTGTCCCATCCGACAAAGGCGCCGATTTCAAGATGCTGTTCTACAATTCTGACGGCTCTCTTGGAGAGATGTGCGGAAACGGCGCACGTTGCATTTGCCGCTATGCCTATGAAAACGGACTCTCCAGTGAAAAACAAAGCGTAGAGACGACAGCAGGCATTGTATACGGCGAACGGATCACCAATCGGGAATACCGGATTCGTCTGAACGATCCGACTCTTGTAGAGACCAATAAAGAGATCACGATTGAAGGAAGATCCTACACCGTGGACTATATCGAGCTTGGAGATCCCAGCATTCCCCATTGTATAGTAACGATGAACGATCCTTCCGAACTGGATTATCCAGCCCTTGTTGATCTGGGTTCTAAAATCCGTTATTACGAAGGTTTTCCCAAAGGAGCTAATGTAAGCTTCACTGCAGTTGATTCCAGGAAACACGTAATTGCCGCTACCTTTGAGCGCGGCGTGGAAGACTTTACTCTTGCCTGCGGTACCGGCTGCGGTTCCATCGTAACGGCTCACGCATTAAACGGCAGAACCGATTCAGAAAATGTAACCGTCTCCATGCCAGGTGGAGATCTCCGTGTCAGTGTGGATCTGACCGGAACACTTCCTCATGATCTGTATCTTACCGGCCCAACAAATATTGTATGTACCGGAACGGTTATGGACGAAGATCTGAACATATAAAAAAAGAGAGTTCTGAAATCAGAACTCTCTTTTTTGGTGGAGAATGCTGGACTCGAACCAGTGACCTCTCGCGTGTGAGGCGAGCGCTCTAACCAGCTGAGCTAATCCTCCAAAAGCTTTATTATAATAGCACAACTCCCATTGCATTGCAATACAAATCGATGCTGTAAAGCACAAGAAAAATCAGCCTGTAATAACAGGCTGATTGGTGACCCGGACGAGAATCGAACTCGTGTTACCGCCGTGAAAGGGCGGTGTCTTAACCGCTTGACCACCGGGCCGAAATCGCCAGAATAACTGGCGAATTGGTAGCGGAAACTGGATTTGAACCGGTGACACCACGGGTATGAACCGTGTGCTCTAGCCAACTGAGCTATTCCGCCATGTCTCAAACGAGCGAGTGTTATTTTAACAAAAAAGCAATATGTTGTCAACACTTATCCCGCAAAATAATCGATGGTTTTTCCGTCCTGATTTTAAACGGATTTTTCTAAGAAAAGATGCCGGATCCTCGGATCCGGCATCCTCGAGTCAAAGTATCAATTATTTTTTAATGCTGAAGAAAGCATCTTTTCCGAGATACTGTGCAGCATCCAGAAGTTCATCCTCGATACGGAGAAGCTGATTGTACTTCGCAACGCGGTCGGAACGGCTGGGAGCACCGGTCTTGATCTGTCCAGCATTCATGCCGACAACGAGATCTGCAATTGTGGTGTCTTCCGTCTCACCAGAACGATGGGAAACAACAGCAGTCCAACCTGCGCGGTTTGCCATCTGAATTGCGTCCAGAGTTTCGGTCAGAGTGCCGATCTGGTTCAGCTTGATCAGAACAGAGTTGGAAGCTTTGAGCTCGATACCCTTCTTGATTCTTTCAGTGTTGGTAACATACAGGTCATCGCCTACGAGCTGTACGCGATCGCCGATGGTGTTGTTGAGAAGCTGCCAACCATCCCAATCGTTCTCACCGATTCCGTCTTCCAGAGAGATGATAGGATACTTGTCAGCGAAGTCTTTCCACATGGCAACCAGTTCTTCGCTGGTCATGACAGTGCCTCTCTTCGGCAGGTGGTAGTTCTTTTCTTCTTCGTTCCACCACTCGGAAACTGCAGCGTCGATTGCAATCATGAAGTCCTCACCGGGTTTGTAGCCGGCGTCGGTCATTGCCTGCACCAGAGCTTTCAGTGCGTCTTCATCACTCTCGAGGTTGGGAGCATAACCGCCTTCGTCACCGACACCAGTTGCCGGAGAGCCCATGTTTTTCAGAGTAGTCTTCAGAGTGTGGAATACTTCTGCGCACATACGCAGAGCTTCTTTCCAGGACTTTGCGCCGACAGGCATGATCATGAATTCCTGGATATCAACGTTGGAGCCAGAAGCATGGGCGCCGCCGTTGAGGACGTTCATCATGGGAACCGGCAGGACCTTTGCATTTGCGCCGCCGATGTAGTTATACAGTGCCATTCCGGTAGCTTCTGCAGCTGCTTTTGCAACAGCCAGAGAAACACCCAGCATTGCGTTTGCGCCGAGGCGGCTCTTATTGGGGGTGCCGTCCAGCTCGATCATGATGTTGTCGATGGAAACCTGATCCAGTGCATTGAGGCCGACAAGAGCTTCTGCGATCTCACCATTAACATTCTCAACTGCCTTCTCTACGCCCTTGCCAAGGTAACGGCTCTTGTCACCGTCACGCAGCTCACAGGCTTCGTACATACCGGTGGAAGCACCGGAAGGAACGGCTGCTCTTCCAACAGTGCCGTCGTCCAGAGTAACTTCTACTTCAACAGTGGGATTGCCGCGAGAGTCAAGAATCTCTCTGCCCATGACATCAACGATTTCGAAATACTGTTTCATAATATTCTCCTTTGATTATATTAACCTTATTAGATTACCAATTAATCAGAACATTTCCTGTCATTTCTTCAGGCTGTTCAATTCCCATCACTTTCAACATGGTGGGTGCAATGTCTGCCAGTTTGCCGTCAGAAAGCTTGGCATTGACATCCGTAGCAACAAACGGCACGAGATTGGTCGTATGGGCGGTATTCACCGAACCATCG
>CAJOQP010000008.1 GCA_905236515.1 uncultured Oscillospiraceae bacterium
CTGCACTGTTCTTAGGGGAGTATCACTATGGAAATTTCAAAATCCGCATGCTATAATCGTTACATATCTTGTAAAGACATACGAGAAGAAGGAAAACCGCAAAAATAAACGATACAGGAAGTGATAAATCATGGTCATTCAGGAATCAGCAGAAGATTATCTGGAAAAGGTATTGATGCTTTCCAAGCAGAAGGCGAACGTTCGTCAGACTGATATTTGTGATGCGACCGGGTATGCCCGCCCTTCCGTCAGTGTCGCCATCCGCAAACTGGCTTCGGAAGGATATCTGGAGATCAGCGAGCTGGGAGCGATCACCCTTACGGATAAAGGACACGAGATCGCAGACAAGATCTATGAGCGGCATACGGTTATTTCTGAGCTGCTGGTTGCCCTGGGAACGGATCCCGATGTGGCGATGGAAGATGCATGTAAGATTGAGCACGATCTCAGTGATGAGACGTTTTCCAATATCAAAAAATACTACAAAGAACACGTGGAAAAGTAAGATAACGTAATTCGTCTACAGGAATGGCCCGGTAAAACTACCGGGCCATTCATGCGTGATCATGAAAAAAGAAGAGGTGCAGCATAACGCTGCACCTCTTTGAATGTAATGATGAATTACTGTTCTGCGTACTCGAAATCTTCCTTGCCATGGTTGCAGACCGGGCAGACATAATCGTCGGGAAGCTCTCCGTCGCATTCCTCGAAGTGGCCGCATACATTGCAGATGTAGCCTTTCTTGACTTCGTGGGTAACCGCGGGAACGTACTCGAACTCTTCCGGACCGTGTTTGCACAGCGGGCAGGTGAAATCTTCCGGAAGTTCGTGGCCTTCGTAGAAGTAGCCGCAGACCTTGCATCTCCAGCCTTCGGGCTGATCGGAAACGGGAGCTTTCTTCGGTTTGATGTGTGCATGGTAGTAACCATACGTGACACTGGGAGCATCGGACAGCACTTTGGCCTCAACGACCTTGGCGATGTAAAGCATCTGGGTCTCCAGATCATAGCTCTCCAGCACTTCGCAGCTGAGAACTGCGTTTGTATATGTGGGGATATAGCGGATGCCGTTCGCAGTGCGGTCGTTGTAATCCACTTCCGCAAATTTGTCCACATCACGACCGGACTGGAAGCCGAACTGCTGGAACAGAGCGAAGGGAGCATCTTCCGTCAGGATGGAGATGTTGAACTTGCCTGCCTTTGCCACCATGTCACAGGTGTGGTTCTGCTTGATGCAGGAGATGGTGATCTTCTTGATGTCACCGGCAGCAACCTGACCTGCGGTGTTGATGATGCACCCGTAATCCACGCCGTCCACCTGAGTGGTGAGGACTTCCACGCCGTAGGTAAATTTGAAGAATGCGTCATTGGATACTTCCAGAGGAACTGCCGGGGCATCGGCGGCAGCGGGGGCTGCGGCCGGTTTCGGCGGAACGATATCAGCAGCAATGGCATCTGCCAGAGCGTCCAGCTCGTCCAGGGTATTGGCCTTGGGAGCAGAGAGAATGCTGATGGGATTATCCTGAATGAACTGAGTTCCGGGGATCGCGGAAAGGATCTCGCGCATCAGCTTGCCGCTGGTGGGGCCCCAGGATCCGTTTTCCAGAAGAGCAACCTTTCTCTTCTGCAGGTTGTGGGACTGGATGTCATGCAGCAGTTCTTCCATGCGGATGAAGATGCCGGCATTGTAAGTGGTGGAAGCAAAGACCATGTGGCTGTTTTTGAATGCGGAGCTGATCACATAGCTGGAATCGATGACGGAAGTGTCAAACATCTCAACGTCGACCCCGCGGTCGGACAGCTTTGCAGCCAGGATATTTGCCATGTTCTCGGTGTGGCCGTATACGGAAGCATATGCCAGAGTGACACCCTTTTTCTCGGGGGTGTAGGTTGCCCAGTGCATGTATTTATCCAGGAAGTCCGCGAAGTGCTTTCTCCACACAAAACCGTGCAGGGGGCATACATAGGCGATATCGAGCGTAGCGGCCTTTTTCAGGACAGCTTCCACCTGTCTGCCGTATTTGCCAACGATATTGGTGTAGTAACGTCTGGCTTCATCCAGCCAGTCGCTCATGAAGTCGACCTCGTCGGCAAAGATCTTTCCGTTGAGGGCGCCAAAGGTACCGAAAGCGTCTGCGGAGAACAGGATCTTGTCTGTCAGGTCATAGGACATCATGACTTCGGGCCAGTGTACCATGGGGGCCATGACGAAGGTCAGTTCGTGACGGCCGGTCTTCAGGGTGTCGCCTTCGTTCACGATATGAAGGCGTTCGGACATATCATAGTCAAAATACTGAGCCAGCAGGGTCTTGATCTTTTCGTTGCAGACGATGGTGGCTTCCGGATAACGGAGGACCAGATCTTCAATGGTGGCAGCGTGATCGGGCTCCATGTGATGAACGACCAGATAATCCAGCTTGCGTCCGTTCAGCGCATATTTCACATTGTCGAAAAACGTATGGGAAACAGCTTTGTCCACTGTGTCGAACAGCACGGTTTTCTCATCGTTGAGAAGATAGGAGTTGTAGGATACGCCGTTGGGGACGCCGTATACTCCTTCGAAGCAGAACAGCCGGCGATCATCGGCACCGACCCATGTCAGGTCGTCCAGTACCTTCTTTGTGCAATGCATATGTTTTCCTCCTTGATATAATAGATTGTCATTTTTTCAACTAATTATTAGCTCAATTAGTATAACATGTTTTCCCACTGTTTAGTATAGATTTAGTATACATTTTTTCTGCAAAATAGTTGTGGTAAGTGCTACATGTTTGTGTTATAGTACCCATATAGCGAACGAAAGGGGGAGTTAGGAATGACATTGGAAAACGTCGAGCTTTTCGAAGGCATCAGTCAGGAGAGCATCGACGCCATGATCCACTGTTTCAAGGCAGAGATCCGCAAGTTCCGAAAAGGAGATACTGTCATCGTTTACTCTCCGGAACTGGAGTATCTTTGTGTAATGCTTTCCGGAAAAGCACATCTTTATTCCGTGGACAGTGAAGGGGAAGACACCTTGTTGGAACACTACATGAAAGATGATATTTTCGGTGAAGTCTTTGCTCTTCCTTACGGCAGTCTGGGATATGTTGTGGAGGCGGACAGTGACTGTGAAGTCATGTTCATCCGATTCTCCGAGATCTCCGGCCGGTGTGAGAATGCCTGTGAACATCATACGCAGCTGACCAATAATCTGTTCCACCTTTCCGCAAAGAAAGCCCAGATGATGGCACTGCGCATCAATATGATCAGCAAAAAGACGGTACGGCAGAAACTGGAGGCCTACTTTGACTATATGATGGAAAAGACCGGCAGTATCCAGTTTGAGACGGAGATGTCTCTGTCGCAGCTCTCTTCCTATCTCTGTGTAGACCGTACCAGTCTGATGCGGGAAATGCGTCTGATGCGGGAAGAAGGGATCCTGAAGAGCAGCGGACGGAACATTACACTGCTGAACGCAGGCGTGTAACGCAAGGGGGATTCGACTATGCCTATGATCAAGAAAGTAGTGGATTATAACGGAAAGATCATGAATGCTTCCGTATATGAAGGAGACTACACACTTGCCAGAAAATTCGGCAAGGTAATGGTAGGAAAACGGGCACTGTATTATCAGGACGGACTGAAGATCGTTTGTGTGCCTTTTGATAAGATGGATCGTGTGTTTACACGTGTGGTGGGAGGAACCACCACCATGTGCTGCGGCGGTGTCGGATATGAATACTATCGACTTGTGGTTGTGTACCAGGAGAAAGAGATCGCCAGCATCATCGTCGGAGAGGACGGAGAACTACTGGAGCAGGCGGAAGCCTATCTGAAGGAAGTTAATCCCAATGTAGAAATCGGGTACATTGCGCCCGAAGAAAAATAAAGGAGATAAGAATCATGAAGTATGTATGTACCGTATGCGGATATGAGTATGATGAGGCAGTCGGAGATCCCGATAACGGCATCGCAGCTGGCACCAAATGGGAAGATCTGCCCGCAGATTTTGCATGCCCCCTGTGCGGCGTTGGCAAAGACGATTTCGAGCAGGTCTGATTGGTTTCATACGAAAAACACAGTGAAAAACTCCACGAGATGTTCTCGTGGAGTTTTTAGTATTCAGGGCGAAAATCCCGCGGAGGGATCGAAAGGACATTCCCGGTACAGCATCTTTACCGCATCCTCATACTCGGAACAGGTCTGGGATTTTCGGAGAGCTTTCATCTGTTTTCGGCTGTCCGGAAACAGGCAGATAAAATAGGCCCACAGCTCTTTCATCCGGAACAGGATGTGCCGGTCACCGGAAAGAATGGAGGAGTAGCACGCAAAAAGGCGGCGCTCATATTCCTGGAATTCTCCCAGCGTCAGAGGTGTGCCGTTTTCGAAAGTGCGGATGAGTGCGGGGTTTGTGACACAGCCGCGGCCCACCATTACGGAATCGGTCTCCGGATAGATCTCCAGAAGGCGGTCCAGATCCGGCAGCGCTGTGATATCACCGTTGTAGCACAGCGGGAGCTCCCAGCGGTCATAGGCCATCCGGTAGGCCTCCATATGCGGGGTACCCCGGTATCCTTCCCGCCCGTAACGGGGATGAATGATCAGCTCTGACATAGGATACTTTTCATAAATGTTCATCAGTTCTTCGAAGGAATCTGAGGTCTCCAGACCGATACGGGTTTTGATGGAGATACGGGCCGTGGTTTCGGAGAAGACCTGATCCAGAAAGGCATCCAGTTCCGCGGGAAGCCCGAGAAAGCCGGAACCCCGGTATTTGGAGATTACGGTCCCGGAGGGACAGCCGAGGTTCAGGTTGATCTCCTTGTAACCCAGATCCTGCAGCTGGCGTACCGCGATGAGAAAGGCTTCGGCATCATTGCTGAGGATCTGAGGGACCACCGGTACGCCGGCATTGTGCTCCGGCAGCAAATCCTCCAGTTCCTTTTTGCGGAATCCGATATCCTGACAGGCGACTCGAAAAGGGGTAAAGTATTTATGGGCGCCCGGAAACAGCTCATGATGGATGTTCCGGAAATGATATCCGGTGATTCCCTCCATGGGAGCAAAATAATAATACATGGATTCCCTCCTCAGACCCGGAGTCCCTGGAAAAAGCGGTTGAGCAGTTCCTGACTCTCCTCGGCACATACACCTCCGAATATGGCCGGATGATGGCCGAGGCGTTCTTCAAAGAGATTGATGACGCTTCCGCAGCATCCCGTGGCAGGTTCCGACAGACCGAACACAATATGAGAGATACGGGTATGGACGATGGCTCCCACACACATCGGACAGGGTTCCAGCGTCACATAGAGGGTGCATCCTTCCAGATGGGGGGAACCCAGAGCTTTTTCGGCCTGCTGTATGGCGAGCAGCTCCGCGTGGGCAGTGGCGTCCTGCCTTTCGCGGCAGTGGTTGCGTTCCCTCGCCAGGATTCTGCCCTCCGGAGAGACGATGACGCATCCTACCGGGACTTCCTCATGGGAGAACGCATCCCGGGCCATGGAAAGCGCTTCCTTCATATAGAATTCTCTGGATTCCATATCCGTTCTCCTTTCGAAGAAAAAATGCCGGACAATGCCGGCATTTCTGTTTTCTGTTGAGTGATTTATTCTTTAATGGTGCCGTCGGGATTGAAAAGAGGCAGCTTCTGCAAAACGATGATATCATCTCGGTTCGCAGCATCGCCTTCAGCCAATACTGCCATCCGTCCGGCAACAGTGCCGCCGGCCTGACGGACCAGCTCTTCCGTGGCAATCAGGGACTTTCCGGTGGAAATGACATCATCCAGGATCAGGATCCGTTTTCCGTTCATCATTTCCGCGTCTGCGGTATCCACGAACAGGGTCTGAACACCGGGTGTGGTGATGGACTGAACATCCACCTGAAAGACGCCTTTCATGTATGCTTTGGCTTTCTTCCGGGCAAGAAAATACTTTTCCGCACCGGACTGACGGGCCATCTCATAGATTAAAGGAATGGATTTTGCTTCCGGAGCGATCATGTAATCATATTCCGGGGCGATCTTCAGAAGTTCCGTGGCGCAGTGGACAGTCAGTTCCACATCGCCGAAGAGAACGAATGCACCGATATACAGATCATCGGTGACAGGACACAGCGGAAGGGAGCGTTTTAACCCGGCTATGTCAATATCATAAGTCATTAGTGTTATCCTCCTAATAGTCGACAGTACCTGTCACATTACAATGTAGTTATTTTATCGTATCCGTAGAAAAAATCAAGGGCAGCAGGATGGCACCGTAGGAAGAAGGATAGCAGAAAATGTCTTGCAAAACCAAAGACCTTCCTTTAAAGTGGATTACACTCTAAAGATCAAAAACAGTAATGAGACAGGAGGCCCCATGGGAAGCAGGATCGTTGCGGCATTACTGTCAGTGCTTACACTGATGGTTCTGGCCGGATGCGGAGAATCATATACGGAGTACGGCGGCATCGTTCAGTCCGTAGATCGGGAGAATCAGATCATCTATGTGGTGAGCGACGGGGAGGATAGTCTTTTCCAGAACCCTTGTGCGGTGGACTGCCGTGCAGCTGTACAGCATGACAGTGTGATGCTGCTGGATGCTGATTCCGCCAGCCTGAATCTTTCTTCCATGGACCTTGCGGATATAATGGCGGGAGACACGGTTGACGTGTTCCTCAGCGACACGGAAGCACAGAGGGCGACGGAAGGGCATGCCGAAGCCTATCAGATTCAGATCTCTCACCCCGACAGTTAAGAAAAAACCGGTGATCATTGTGATCACCGATTTTCCTTTTATCAGGATGATGTGGTGGGGAAGTAATTTCTCAGGGCAGCGGCCACACTGGAGATCGGCATGGTCTGAAGCCATACCCTTCCGGGACCGGATACGACGGTATTAAAAAGGCCTTCTCCACCGAACAGCGCATTCTTTACGCCGGGAACCGACTGGATATCCATGGAGCAGGTTGCGCTCATGGCTGCGAGATTTCCGGTATCCACGACGATCTGCTGGCCCTCCTTCAGTTCATATTCCACGACAGAGCCGTCAAATTCAGCAAAGCAGGTTCCGGAACCGGAGATCTTCTGCATGATGAATCCTTCTCCACCAAACAGGCCGGTTCCAAGATTTTTCTTAAAGAACACAGACAGCTCCACCCCTCGATCCGAGCAGAGGAATGCGGATTTCTGCAGGATAATGGGTTTTTCCGGTGTGATCTCGAATTTACGGATCTCTCCGGGAAAACTGGATGCCACGGCAATGACACCGTTACCGTTTTCCGCCGTATAAATATTCTGGAACAAAGTATCGCCGGCAAGCGCACGGCCAAGCAGCTTGCCGATACCGCCTCTGGAGGTGGTTTCCATGTGCATGTTGGGAGACATCCAGGCCATGCCGCCACCCTGTGTGATGATGGATTCTCCGGACTCCAGATTTATAATGACGACCGGAAGGGTATCGCCTTTGATTTCATAACGCATAATAATGGTTCCCCCTTTGGGTTCAGTATGTGAAACCAGTATATCAAATGAGTGGGGAATAGACTACAGTTATCTGAAAGAATGAAACGCGAATCGAAAAAAACAGTAGTAAAAATTTCCTTTTTTTATGGATAATCCATGAAAAAAGGGTTGCCATACTATAGGGAATCGAGCTAAAATATATAAAACGAAAGCCATCAGGAGATCTAATTTGCTTTTGTTTTATGAGAATTGAAAGTGAAAGGAATTGGAGAGCCTATGCTATGTGGAAAATGCGGCGCGCAGGTTGGTGACGACTTCAAATTCTGTCCTGAATGCGGCACACCCATGCCAGTTGTTCGCAAAGCTGCGGAGAAAGCGCTGAATCAGGGGGAGGAACCCCTTGAGAAAGTGAAAGCGGAAGCGGCCGAAGCAATCGGAGAGGTTAAGGAAGCGGTCGAAGAAGCGAAAGATGATCTCCGTGAAATAGGGGCAGAAGTCAAAGAGGAACTGTCTGATGTCGCCGAAAAAGCAGAAGAAGTGAAGGAAAAGAATGCTGACAAAATCAGCGATGCGAAGGATTCAGTGGAAGACAAGGTCAAAAAAGTGAAAAAAGACGTTGCCGAAATTGAAGAGAACGCAAAACAGGCGGTCAAAGAAGAGACCGAGAAAGAGAAAAGTAATAAGATGGAAAATCCGGTAAAACAGAAAAACGAAGCTCCTGTGGATGCAAAAAAAGCACAGGATAAGAAAAGAATTACAAACTTTATCTGGTGTATGGCCGTTCTGGCAGTTGCAGTGCTGATTGCCTGCATGGCCCGTGCCAACCAGAAAGTTCCCGTGGAACTGGACAACTTCATAACCATTACCTATGACGGATATGATACCGAAGGTACCGCAAAAGCACACTTTGACAAGAAAGCCTTTGTTGCCGATTACGGCGAGCAGGTGAAAGATATCAACGGTTTGATCGCTGACTGCATCGACGGAAACCTTTCCGAGGATGAAGGCCTGTCCAATGGTGATAAGGTCGTCTATCAGTGGGATGTTGATGCCGAAACAGCAGAGAGCAACTACAAAGTCGTGTTGAGCTACAATGATATCGAGGATACCGTTTCCGGACTGGAAGATCTTCCCGATACCACTGGTATGGTCTTCCCGGACAGCGCAGATATTCGTCTGAACAATTCGGATATTGATGGCATGGATATGGATGAACTGAGAAGCGCACTCAATGAGATCTATGCTCGTCACGGTTACATCTTCCACAATGAGAAATATCAGAAAGAATTCGAAAGCTACTCCTGGTATGAACCCACCGTCGATGCTGATGACTGGGACGGCGATACGGAACTGAACCGTGTGGAGAAGTACAATGTTGAATTCCTGAAGAATGCAATCAAAGAGCTGAAGGAAAAAGCAGCATAAATTGCAACAAAATTCTTTTCACTGACAAATGTATAAATCGGCCGATTCGGATGAGATCATCCGGATCGGTTGATTTTTTTGCCCCAAAAGGAAGTGCGCACCTTCAATCGGCAGGAACAGGCTCCTTTTTTTGTGAAAAAAATGAAAATAACAGCAAAAAAACTGTTCAAGCTTCAAAAAATAATGTATTATGATTTACATAATACTTATTATCGGGGATTATTGTTATGCTTAGACAGCGAATCATCGGAATATTGGTATTTCTTTGTCTGATCGTAGCGCTCTCTTCCTGCGGCAGCAGCGCGAATCTGGAAAAACCGTCTGTGACGGAAGAGGTTCCGCAGTCATCAGCTCAGCCAGCGGGAACAGAGGATAGTGCAGCGGTCGATCTATCTGGATTTGGAGAAAACGCCGAGGAAAATCTGCAGGTGGCTCTGGCCAATTGCATCGGATGGGGAGGAACCGCAGGCTCTTCACTTTCTGCGGTCAATGCAGCCAGCATGCTGATGGCCTGGGCCAATGACAACTCCCTGAAAGATTCCGATAACGCAGCAGTAGAAGCAATGCTGAAAACATGTTATAATAATATGAATTCGGAGGAACAGCAGAATTTCCGTCAGAACTGGCAGACGATCTCTGACACTGCAGACATGATCCTGACGGACTACGAAGCCGTTTCCGATAACGTGGAAGATGCCGGCTGTGCCGATCGTGTGGATATGATCCGTAAAAATATCAACAGCGCATCCAACTGGGCGGAACTGAAAACCGGCTTTGCAAAACTGTTGGACGAATAATGGAATACGATTACTGATTAAGGAGTAGCAATTCATGCAGTGTATTAGTTGTGGCGCAGAGATCGACAATCGATCGAAATTTTGCCCCCTGTGCGGAACGAAGCAGCTCAAATGGGAATCCCTGGTGAGCGAGGAAGAAACGTCCGTATCTGAAGCGCCGGAAGAAGAGACAGGAGCACAGGCTTCTGAAGATATTACCAGGATCAAAAAGGTTCTGGAAGATTTCTACGCTGGAGAAGGGGAAGAGACCGCGGCAGAAGCGGTGGAAGAGATCCCGGAGGAAACAGAAGCGGTTTTTGAAGAGGAAACGCTCAACTATGAAGATGATCCCGAGAACCTGAGCGCGGCCCCCGTATTTCTGGAAGAGGACGAGGACGAGCCGGAGGAAAAGAAGAGACATGTTCTCAACTATATCCTGTTCGGCCTTATCGGTGCACTGATCCTGGGTGCCGGCATCTGGACGTATGTGCAGAGCCGCCGTGTGGAAGTGAATCTCAATGATTATATGACCATCTCCTATGAAGGTTATGATACGCTGGGAACTGCCACTGCGAAATTCAACACCAAACAGTTTGAAGCCGATTTCGGAGACCGGATCAAATTCCGTGGTTCCGATGAGGAACGTGATTCGCTGGAACAGCCCAGCAAAGACAAGAGCGATGCAGCACTGCTGATCAAAAACTGCATCGGCGGAACACTGGATTCCTCTTCTGATCTCAGCAACGGCGATACTGTAATCTATACCTGGGACTGTGATGAAACACTGGCGCAGGATAAATTCAAAGTCACCATGACCTATACGGACGTGGAAGAAACCGTAGACGATCTGGAAGAAGTGGATTTCTTCGATCCATTTGATTTCATCGATGTCACTTTTGTCGGCAAGGACGGCGAAGCGGAAGTGGAACTGGTTGAAGACGACGAGGAACCGATGGTGGACGAACTGTACTACGATGTCGATCCCATCGATAATCTCAGCGTCGGCGATATCGTCACGATTACCGTTTCCTATCTGATGGATGAAGAATCTTTCGTGGATCAATTTGGTGCCATCCCCTCGGTTACCGAGATGGAATTTGAAGTGGAGGATCTGGAAAGCGATGATACCACCAGTATCTCTGGCAGCAGTTCCGGCATTTCCGGCAGCAGTTCCAGCAGCTCTGGTTCCACCAGCAGCAGTACCAGCACCAGCGGGAAAGGAAGCGTGCTCCCCAACAGCAGCGATAAGCTTCTGACCAATTCGGATGTGTCCGGACTCAGCAAGGCGGACATCCAGACTGCAATCAATGAGATCTACGCAAGACATGGATATACGTTTACGAATCCTTCGCTGCTGGCCAAGTTCAAGCAGTATGACTGGTACAAGCCTACTGTGGCCGCAGACCGCTTCTCTGACAGTGTTTTCAGTGTCACCGAGAAGAAAAATGTGGATTTCTTGAAATCCAAACTGTAATACAGGAATTAACTATGCGTTTTCAAACTTTTTGCTCCATCTTCATATCCGTTTGCATCGTCCTTGCGACGCTCACGGGATGCGGGGCAGATCAGGAGGATCCTTCCGCGGAAGGATCCTCTTTTGAGTCTTCGACACCATCAGAGGTGCCGACACCGACGCCTGTGCCCACTCCCGTTGGGAACGGGATCGTCATCGTTCTGGATCCGGGACATTCTTCCGTCGTGAGCGGCGGCACGGAACCTGTGGGGCCGGGTGCGGCACAACAGAAAGAAAAAGATACTACCGGCACCCATGGGGATGCCAGCGGTCTGATGGAGTATCAGCTGACTATGACCATCTGTCTGAAACTGCGGGAAGCGTTATGGGCGGAAGGATATACGGTTTATCTGACCCGGGAGGATCACGCCTCCGCCATCAGCAATGTGGAACGTGCACAGAAAGCAGGTGATCTGGGTGCAGATATATTCCTGCGGATCCATGCCGATGGAAATACGGACCGAAGCCGGACCGGGACTCAGACCATATGCATCACGGGAGCAAACCCCTATCATCCGGATCTGTATCCCGAGTGCCGCGCTCTTTCGGACAATATACTGGCAGCCTACAGTCAGGAAACGGGACTGCATTGTCTTGGAGTGTGGGAAACGGATTCCATGACGGGAAACAACTGGGCGGAGATGCCTACGACACTGCTGGAACTGGGATTTATGACCAATGCGGAGGAGGATCTTCGGATGTCCGGCGAAGAATTCCAGAATGTGATGGTCACCGGGATCGTCAAGGGGATCAACAACTATTTTGCCGGACGGGCACTTGCTGTGGCAGACGACCATGATTCCGCATGGAAAAACAGCCAATTCCGTTGACCGGAAAGAAGCGGACTATTATAATGACAATATAATAATCATAGGATCACCAAACAGGTGTCGATCATGCGGCCGGAGACGGCCGCAGGGGACCGATGAAAAGGGAATCCGGTGAGAATCCGGAGCGATGCCGTCACTGTGTCAGGGAGTTTTCATGCATGGATCACTGGGAAACCGGGAAGAGCATGAAGGCGTTGATCGAAGTCAGGAGACCTGCCTGTTTGTGAAAACACTTTATCTGCGGGTCACAGATAGTTTTTCCGATTCCATGCACAATCCGCCGCCTTCGGACGGCGCGCTACGGCATGGAAGCATTCAGAAACAACCGCAGGAAACTGCGGTTTTTATTATTTTAAAACAGGAAGGCGAAAGAACAATGAAGAAATGGATTGGAATTCTTATGGCAGTCGCTATGATGACGGCGCTGTGCGCCTGCGGCACCGAACAGCCGGCAACAGAGACAGCATCTGCCGGTGATGAGAACGGGGCAGATACGGCGATCCTGGTGGTGTCCTTTGGCACCAGCTACAATGAGAGCCGGGATCTCACCATCGGTGCGATCGAAAAGGCGATCGCTGCGGCATATCCTCAGTATGAGGTGCGCCGTGCTTTTACCAGTCAGATCATCATCGATAAGCTGAAAGAGCGGGACGGACTGGAGATCGACAATGTGGATGAGGCTTTGACCCGTGCCGCTGCAGACGGGATCCGCAACCTTATCGTACAGCCGACGCATCTTATGAACGGATTTGAATATACAGATCTGAAGGAAGCTCTGGACGAATACTCGGATCAGTTCGATCAGATCGTTCTCGGAGAGCCACTCCTGACCTCCGACGAGGACTTTGAGGCCGTTATTACGGCAGTCACCGATGCTTCCTCCTCCAATGACGACGGCAATACCGCCCTCGTCTTCATGGGGCATGGAACGGAAGCAGAGTCCAACGCCGTATATACTGTGCTGCAGGAGAAACTGTCAGCAGACGGATTCGGCAATTACTATATCGGAACCGTGGAAGCTGATCCGACGGTGGAGGATATCGTGGCTGCAATCCAGGACAAGGGTTACACCAGAGTGGTACTGCAGCCCCTGATGATTGTGGCCGGTGACCATGCCAATAATGACATGGCCGGTGATGAAGACGACTCCTGGAAAAATGTCTTTAAATCCAACGGATATGAAGTGGAATGCGTGCTGGAAGGCCTGGGCCAGAACGAGGCAGTGCAGCAGATCTTCGTGGATCATGTTGCTGCCGCCATTGCGCAACTTAAATGACCGCATAGTC
>CAJOQP010000009.1 GCA_905236515.1 uncultured Oscillospiraceae bacterium
GAGGAAGGTCTGGAAGATCAGTTTGAGATCGCCTCCTCGGCAACTAGCACCGAGGAGATCTGGAACGGCATCGGCAATCCGGTATATGCTCCAGCCAGAAATGAATTGAACCGCCATGGAATCTCCTGCGAGGGGAAACGGGCGGTCCGGCTGAAGAAAAGCGACTATGACTATTATGATTATTTAATAGGAATGGATGCACAGAATATTCGAAACATCGAGAGGATGACCGGGCATCAGGGAGGAAAGATCCACACGCTTCTGGAATTCTGCGGCAGCGACGCATCCATAGCCGATCCATGGTATACCGGGGATTTTGAACGGACCTATCGGGATATCATTCGCGGATGCACCGCGTTTCTGGATCATCTTCGAACGGATGGAAAAATTGGATAACGAAACGAAAGAACAGATCCGTGCAGAAAGAACTGCGATGGATCTGTTCTTAATTATCGGATCGGAACGGGGAAGGAATCTTAACGATCAGTCCGATGATCTGTCCGGACAGAAAGACCGTGAGTACGGAATAAAGGATCTTCTGCCATGGAATATATGTGAGAGACAGCAGCAGGACAATGAGATCCGTAATCAGATATACCCACTGGATCTCCAGAGAGGTCTTATGGGTTACGGCCAGCGCAAACGCATCGTCCCCGCCGGAGGCGGCTCCGACCCGTACACTGAGTCCGGCTCCGATCCCCACGAACAGGGCTCCGGTAACAGCGGCGAGAAGAGGATGCTGCCCGATGTGCGGCCAGAGAGGATCGAAAGACTCGAAGATTGCATAAAAAAGAGAAAAACCGGCACTGGATACTAAGGAATACTTGAGAAACTCCTTTCCAAGACAGTAGAATGCGAATCCGTAGCACAGCGCATTCAGGATCAGTCCGGATACCGCAGGTGAGATATGAAACCACTGCTGTAGCAGAAGCGTCATTCCCAGGACACCGCCTTCCGTAATGTGGGCGGTGTTATGAATATGATACAGACCAAACGCCAGAATCATGCTCCCCAGCAGGCAGGTCAGAATCTTTAATAATGGCTTGTATCCCTTCCGGTGCATACGAAAACTCCTTGAAAAAATGTCTGAGAAGCATTCTAGCACAAAAGGAAGAAGGAATCCACGCTGTGATAAGATACACAAAACACTGTAAACAGATTTGTTGAGAATACAGCTTGTAATTTGAAATGAAAATGATATCATAATAATATCAAAACTGTATTCAGAAAACAGGAGGTGTTTTGTGATGACAGAGAAAATATTAAAAACCAGAAAAACCGGAATGCTTGCATTGATAAGCTTTATCTTTTTGTATTTACTGGCCATCGTGCTTGTGATCTTCGGAGCAGTGGAGGCTCCCCCTCTGATGCTGCTGGGAATCCTCTGGCTCTGCATCGGCTGGATCCCGTTTCTGGGACTGAAGGTGCTGAAGCCCCAGGAAGCACTGGTGCTGACGCTGTTTGGTAAATATGTCGGCACATTAAAAGGTGACGGATTCTATTTTGTCAATCCGTTCTGTACTGCAGTGAACCCTGCGGCGGATACCAAACTGGGCCAGAGCGGTGATGTAGATGATGAGAAGGACAGCCTGGCCAAGGTCCTTAACGTAAACAGTGTCAATGTCAAAGCGATGCCCAGCAAGAAGATCTCCCTGAAGAGAATGACGCTGAGCAATGCCCGGCAAAAAGTAAACGATGCACTGGGCAATCCCGTCGTTGTCGGCATCGCAGTCGTATGGACGGTAAGAGATACGGCAAAGGCCGTGTTTAATGTGGACAACTACAAGGAGTACCTTTCCCTGCAGTGTGATGCGGCAGTGCGGGATATCGTGAAGATCTATCCCTATGATATCGCACCGGAGATCGATACCACGGGAGACGGACAAGCTGATGACGGCAGCCTGCGCGGCTCTACCGTCCTGGTGGCGGAGAGGATCCGTGCACTGATCCAGGAGAAAGTGGAAGAAGCCGGATTGGAAGTGCTGGAAGCGAGAATTACCTATCTGGCCTACGCGCCAGAGATCGCAGCTGTGATGCTGCAGAGACAGCAGGCCAGTGCAATCGTCGATGCACGTAAGACCATCGTGGACGGTGCGGTAGGAATGGTGGAGATGGCCCTGGATCAGCTCTCTGAGAAAAAGGTCGTCGATCTGGATGAAGAGAGAAAGGCCGCTATGGTCTCCAATCTGCTGGTCGTCCTGTGCGGAAACAATGACACCCAGCCTATCGTCAATACCGGTAGTTTATACTGAGTCAAAATCACGGAGCAAACATTATGGCAGAGAAAAAACAGATCCCGCTGAGGCTGAGCGAAAAACTGTATCAGGCCATTGCCCAGTGGGCGGAAGATGATTTTCGGTCCGTGAACGGACAGATTGAGTATCTGCTGACCGAATGCGTCAAACAGAGAAAAAAGAACGGGAAGTATGTCTCAGAGACGCTGGACGAAGAGTTGGAACTGCATATCGAATGACGAAGCATCCGGACCTGGTTCCGGATGCTTTTTCATTTGAGCATTTTTCTGATGTGGAAATTGGAAGAATGTGTTACATTATATACAGAACATAAGGATGGGAGGACTCCCAATGAAAAATGATATATTAAAACTGCTTCAGCGAGAGATCATTCCAACGATCGGAAGTGTGGAGCTGGCCAATGTGGCTCTTTGCACTGCTTATGCTACTTCCACTGTAGGAGGATGGGCACAGGAGATCGAACTGGAAGTCAGTCCTGAGATCATGGAACGGGGAAAGCGAGACCGGATCCCGGAGCTGAACCGGGTGGGTCTGGAATATGCAGCGGCTCTGGGCACTGTGCTCTTAAATCCCGATCGGAGATGCCTCCTTATGGCAGAGATCACCGATGAGGCCATTGAAAAAGCAACGATGCCGGAAGTGAAACAGCATACGCATGTGACTCTTCGAAGGAACCGTTCCCCCTGGTATGTGAGAGCCCGTGTTTATACGGACTGGGGGATCGGGACAGCGGAGATCCTGGAATATCCCGGCGATATTGTATTGCTCCAGATTGCCGCAAGAAAAGTCTGGGAAAAAGAACCCGAACAGAAAGATCAAGAAGTCCTTCAGAAAAAAACGGTTGCAGAACTAACGGAGGAACAGCTGGACAAAGTGATATCGGAATACTCAGAAAAGGATCTTTATTTTCTGAAACCGGGACTGGATTATACCAGGAACCTGCTTCATGAGATCACGGAGGATCTCAGCGGCAGCAAATCAGTGGACGAACTGGCGGATGAGATCGAGAGAGAAGTTCGCAGAGGAACTAAGCTTCCGTGTATGACTGCCGGATACAGCATCCGGGATGGCATCATCCTGTATCTGAAGGGAATTCTGTTTCAAAAAGAGAACGATGATATGGAGACGGTTCTTCGCTATCTGGCAAAGGAAGGATGTAAGATCCTGGCGAAAAATGCGAACCGGTAAACGATCGCATGAAGAGGTGAAACAGTGAGACGAATAACAGCAGTGATGATGACCTGTGTCCTACTGGCATTCTGCTGTGCCTGCGGACAGCCGGACAGCAAGGCGGAGTCCGTTTCGGAATGGACCATCATCGATGGCGGAAGTGATGCCGGAAGCACAGGCGCACGCCCCCTTGCAGAAGAAGAGGAGACGGAAAACGGCAGAATGGTGATCCAGAGCATGTTCCTGAACACTCAGTTCAGTACGGAGTACCAGCATCTGATCTATATAATGTTCGATGTTACCAATGAATCGGAGGAAGCGATCATGACACCGGAGGCGGATCCCGAAAGTGGAACGGGCAGTGCCTGCGTTCTGTGGATCAACGGAAACCGATATGATGACCTGTATCCCATGAACGAATGGATGCAGCTTCCCAAGGGAGATGATCGGTTCATGAGTTCCGGGGAAGGATCGGACATACCGGCAGGAAAAACCGTGCGGATGATCGCCTGCTTCCAGATCGAAACAGAAAACATCGGAGACGATACCACGTTGAAGCTGGAGTTTCACAGCGAAAACAGCAGATTATCTGCCGAAGCTGTTGTGGCAGACATTCAGAAAGCTTCGAATATCGATCAGATGATTCAAAGTGAATAAGAAAAGTCGTATCCGGCATTCCCTCCGCATAGGGGATGCCGGATACGACCTTAATCAGACATGCTCGACTGCATGTCTTTCAGTTGTACCGAAGAAACGGGTTGATTTACTGGATCTCCTGTTCTAAATCCAAAAACAGATCCGAGTCGAAGAAATCGATAAGTTTCATATCCAGACCATCACAGATTTTCTTGATGGTTGCAATTGTCGTGCTGTTGTTTCTTCCGCTCACAATGTTGTTCAATGTCGACTGAGTTACTCCGCAGATGGTTGCAAGTTTGTTGATCGTAATGCCTCTTGCTGCACACAATTCTGTGATTCTCAGACGCACGGCTTTACCTACAGTCATCTCTCACTCCTGTTAAATTGATTTCATTATTTGCTATTATCCGTATTCTAGTATAATCATACCATAACTTTTACCAAACCAAAATGATACCTCATTTGAGATACATTGTTTGGAAAAGAAAAAAATCATCATAAACGTAGAAAACAAAAATCATACAAATGAATTTTTATGAATTTTAACTTATTTTAAAATCATTATTCCCGAAAAATATTATTAAGTATATTTGTTTTAAGAAAGGAACAGCACTTTTTGATGAATAAAAATGCATATCTTCATACAATTGTCCAATCGTGAATTGCAGGATGGAACGACACGGGAGCATGGAAAACAGGGCGGATTTGTGAAGTTTGATTCCGAAATGGAGCATTGAAAATAAGGCAAAACTAATAGTTGTTTTTTGGCATATGAAACGCTATATTATACATTGTATTATTACGACCAACAGATTGCTTTGAATCGATTGAGGATTTGAAATTGGATCATTCGCAGGACAAAAAACTGAATAATGTGGAATCTGATGTTCAGGATCTGAAATCGGCTCGCAAGGCGGAACAGGTCCGCCGGAGGATGGAAGAAGAGGAACTGATCCGTCGTGCCCGTAAAGCAGCGGAGAAGATGCAGAAGGATAATCAGTTTTCGGACCGTATCCCTTCCAGACCCAGGATCATAGAACCTGTCGTACCACAGAAGCAAGAAGTAAAAAAACCGGAGCCGGAGTTTGTTCCGGAATTCGAGCCTTTCCGTCAGGATACGGTGGAACTGGAAGAGAGTCTGCCGGATGACGTCACATTGGAAAGCAAGGAAGAGGCACCGGTATCGAACAAGCCTGTCCCTGAGAGGAAACAAAAAAAGAAGGAAAGCGCAGAACGGACTCCGCGGAGTGCGGAAGTTCTGTCTGGCCGGGCAACGGCAGTTCGGCTGATCCTTGGGCTGATCCTGATTATCGGTATCAGTGCTCTGATCACCTATATGGCGTTACTTCTTCAGCAGGCCCCAAGCGACGGGATAAAAACATTGAATCAGCCGTTTGATGTGCTGTTCCTCAATTATCTTCCCATTGCACTGACCATGCTGGTACTGACACTGGCACTCTGGAATGTAGGGTATGGCGGCGGCCTGACGGCATTTATCTGGCTTGCCATGTCCCTGGCCAACACCCTGAAGATCCAGGCGAGGGATGAGGCACTGGCATTTCAGGATATCTTCCTGCTGAAGGAAGGCTTATCTGCCACCAGACACTATGCACTGCATGTTCCTGTACTTCTGATATTCCTGTCAGCGAACCTGGTGCTGGTCCTGTTTTTCCTGGGAAGAGTATTCCGGTCACGAAAAAGAATGAAACGCTACTGGCCGGTTCGTATCATCAGCACAGTCCTGGCCGTGATCCTTGCAGTGACGGTAGTGAAGCTGCCGATGGCGTCCAAAGACCGGTTTGAAAGCTTTGACATAGAAAATGAATTCTATGTTACCGGAATCTACAATCAGCTGGGATTCCCGTATTGCTTTACCTATTATATGACGAAAAACAATGCGGTTCGTCCCGACAACTACAGTGAGAACTCCGCGAGAAACTTTGAGACGGAGCCCGCCTATGGGCAGGGAAAAGATGTCAATGTGATCGTGGTTATGAATGAATCGTTTACGGATCTGTCGGATAATGAAATCTTCAATTATCCTGCCAGTGAAGATCCGCTGAAAAACTACCATGCTCTGCAAAAGGACGAGAACGCGTTTTCCGGGCATATTGTTGTCCACTGGATCGGCGGGGGAACCGCAAACACGGAATATGACGTTACTACCGGTATGCAGACGGAGATGCTGGATTCTTCTTCCGCATCCGCGTTCCGATATGTCAAAAACGATACCGCATCCATCTTTCGCGTGTTCAATGGGGACGGATACCGGACGATGTTCATCCATCCCGGAGATGCATGGTTCTATAATCGTGAAAATGTTTATCCCCGCCTGGGGGCCCAGGAGGTGCTGTTCACCGATGATATGAAGGGCCTGGAGATGAAAGGCGAATGGGTCACGGATGACTCTCTGGCAGACTATGTTTTCCAGGAGTTTGAAGATACCGTGGAGAAAGGCGATAATCTGTTTGCCTATGTCACCACGATCCAGAACCATATGAGTTATGACTATGGTAAATATGGAGACGGGTATACCTTTAAAAAGGTCTATACGGACAAAGAAGTCTCTTATGACAACCGGGCTTATCTTCCGGTCTACATGGAAGGCATCTACGATGCGGATGCATCACTGAAAAAAATGACGGATTATTTCTCGCAGCGGGAAGAACCGGTGGTACTGGTGTTCTTCGGGGATCATTTCCCGGCACTGGGTGCCGATCGGGAAGTCTATAAGGAGCTGGGTCTTCCTATGGCGGATGAGACTGGCAATTCCTCCGATGATCCGTTCTGCGCCTACGAACCGCCCTATCTTGTCTGGGCAAATGACTCAGCGGCAGAGGAACTGGATTTTGAAAAGACAGTGAAATCCTTGGATCTGCCGGAAGACGGCATCATCAGCGCCAATTATCTGGGAGCGGTGCTCCTGGAACTGACCGGACGGGGAGAAGAGGATTCATTCTTCCAGTATCTCAATGAGATGAGGCGAGAGCTTCCTGTGGTATCCGGCGGCCGGTATAAAGATGCGGACGGCAATATCATCACGAAACTCAGCGAAGACCAGAAGGAACTGGTGTCGAAGCTCCAAAGATGGAGCTACTATCGTCTTACAAATCAATATCGCGCATCAAAAGGCGGACTCATCATCGATGAGGGCTCCGAATGATCAGAAACTAAAAAACAGACGGAATCACGATTTTTGTGATTCCGTCTGTTTGTTGACTTGTTTCAGTCATCCAGAAGAGAGATGATGCTGAATTTGATCTGTTCCTCTTCTTTCTGACGCCGTCCCCGGTACACCATGTAGGCGATACCGGCGAAAAAGGCAAGGGCACTCACCAGCATGCAGATTCCTTCTGCTGCCCCGAGTGCGGCTGCCACCGCGTAGCCAATGAAGAAAAAGATGAAGGGAAGAATATATACCATGAAGGCAGCTTTGTAAAACCTGCCGGATTCGGTCTCCAGCAATACCTTCTGCCCGGGGAATGCAGAGATGATGTTGCGGGCCTCGGTCTTGATCTCATTTTCAAAGACACAGGCCTCGCAGCTCCCGCAGGAACCGCCGCAGGCAGTGCCTCGGGTAACGACCACTTCTGCCATCTCGGGATTGATGATCCTGGTAACTACCGCTTCAGTTGTCATGAACAATCACTTCTTCTCTTAATAATATGCGCCTATTATAGCACGTTTTCAGAAAATGCAAGGTATCAGATCTGAATAAAATCAGTGACAGCAGCCTTCCCCGTGTTCGTGGTCATGGTCGTGATGGCCGCAGCATCCGCCTTCATGATCGTGTTCGTGATCATGATGATGGCAGGAAGCATCCGGATTGAATGACAGTTTGCCGGCGAGGAAGTCCTCTACCGCAGCGTCGGCACTGCCGGAAATGCCGTTAAACAGGCTGATCCCCATCATGGCAAGCGCACTCTGTGCACCACCGCCGATTCCACCGCAGATCAGTGCGTCGGCTTCCAGCTCCGACAGTACTCCTGCAAGCGCGCCGTGCCCCTGTCCATTGGTGCTGTACACTGCACTGTCCATTACTTTTCCGTCTGCCAGCGAGTAGACCTTGAAATACTCGCTTTTCCCGAAATGCTGAAATACTTCACCGGTCTCGACATCATATGGTACTGCTACTATCATTTTACTATCGTTCCTTTCCGTTCTGTGCGGTACCATGTCTCTCATATCTTCCCAGATACCGCATCGGCGGCAGCCGTATCCGGCGCTGTTTCCATCACACAGGGTCACATTTCCGCCTTCGATATGAAGGGGAAGACCCAGAACGATGGACATTGCCAGTTTTTTTCTGGCGCCGTCATAGATGTTCTGTATGGTGGATCGTGCCACCTGCATCTGTTGGGCACACTGATCCTGAGAAAGTCCCTCAAAATCAATGAGCCGGATCGTTTCGTATTCGTCCAGCATCAACACGATGCAGCCCATTTCATCGGAAGCTCCTTCCGGCCGAAATGTCATACACAGCGGTTCACAGCAGATCCTGCGTTTTTTGAAAGGTCGAGACATGATACTCCTCCATTTAGTTAATGGCATATGCCATTAATGAAATCATAGCACCATTCTTCCTCCTGTCAAGAGGATTCTTCCTGTTGACAAAAATGTTTTGCACAATATAATTGGAAGAAAGAATATGACATATCTTTTGAGGTAAAATCAATGAATGAAAAACAGGACAGCTATGAAGCATTAAAACTGAAAAATCAGCTTTGTTTCCCGTTATACGTATGTTCCAAGGAGATTGTCCGCGGATATACACCTTATCTGAAGCCGGTGGGTCTGACCTATACGCAGTACATTACCATGATGGTGCTCTGGGAAGAGAAAAGGATCACGGTAGGAGAACTGGGACACCGGCTGTATCTCGACTCCGGTACACTGACCCCGCTTCTGCGCAAGCTGGAGGCCGCGGGTTATCTGGTGCGGGAACGCAGTGAAGAAGACGAACGCGTAGTGGAGATCCGTGTTACGGAGGAGGGAATGGCCCTCCGGGAACAGGTGAAGGACATCCCGCACCGTCTGGGAAGAAACATTATGTGTGGAGCCGGTCTGACGGATGAGGAGGTCGGACAGCTGTATGCACTGCTGTATAAAGTCATAAAAGGTACGGAGGAAGGAACCGGGAACGATGAATGAAAACAGCCCGATCGTAACGAGACATAAACAGATCATTCGGACCAGTATCGTTGGTATCATCACCAATGTTCTGCTGGCCGGATTCAAGGCTTTCGTAGGGGTGCTGTCCAACTCCATTGCCATCACACTGGACGCGGTGAATAACCTTACAGACGCCCTCAGTTCCGTGATCACGATCCTCGGTACCATGATCGCCGGCAAGAAGCCGGACGCCAAACATCCGTTGGGCTATGGACGCACGGAGTATCTGTCCAGTACACTCATTGCCGTTCTGGTCATGTATGCCGGTGTTACTGCGCTGGTGGAATCCGTTCATAAGATCATTCATCCGGAGACACCAAACTATACGACACCGGTCCTGATCGTTGTGGCTGTGGCAGTTGTCGTCAAGGTGCTTCTGGGGAAATATTTTCAGTCACAGGGAAAGAAACTCAATTCCGATTCTCTTGTGAATTCCGGTGTGGATGCCACGCAGGATTCCATCGTCTCTCTTGCTACTCTGGTGGGCGCGCTGGTCTACATTTTTACGGATATTCGTCTGGAAGCCTATCTCGGTGTGATTATCTCCGTGATCATCATCAAATCCGGTATCGAGATGCTGATGGATGCGCTGGGAGATATTATGGGACGCCGTCCGGATCCGGACCTGTCCCGAAAAGTGCGGTCGACCATTCAGGAAAACTTCCCGGTACACGGTGCCTATGATCTTCTGATGCACAATTACGGACCGGATCAGATCTTAGCATCCATCCACGTCGCAGTTGATGACAAAATAACGGCCGCTGAAATCGACAATCTGAGCCGGGACATCTATGACAAGGTGCTGGAAGAGACTGGAGTGATAATGACCGGTGTCGGGGTCTATGCAGTAAATACACAGGATCCGGAAGCGGTCCGTGTCCAGAACGGGATCTATGAGATCGCTTCGGAAAACCAGTACTGCCTGCAGGTACATGGGCTGTATGTGGATACGGAAAACAAATCCGTTCGTTTCGATGCGGTAATGGATTTTGCCGCACCGGATATGGAAAAGGAATTTGAGGACCTCAAACAGAAAGCGCAGAACGCATTTCCGGACTATGAGGTCATCCCCGTTATGGATCTGGATGTAAGCGATTGATCGGAGGATATTTGGAAAGATGACTGTTGCCGTAAGGTACCTGTCAAAGACAGGGAATACAAAAAAACTGGCTCAGGCCGTAGGGGAAGCGGTAGGAGTACAGGAGGAAGACCTTCTGTCACCGATCCGCGAGCCGATTGAGATCCTGTTTCTTGGATCGGCAGTTTATGCGGCCGGAATCGATGAGAAAGTGAAAGTCTACCTGGAAGAGAACCGGGAGCAGATCGGTGCGATTGCTGCCTTCAGTACGGCGGCTCTGATCTCCGGGACATACCGGCAGCTGCAGAGGATCTGTCAGCAGCTGGAGATCCCTCTTCTGGACTCGGAATACCACTGCAAGGGAAAATTCGGACCGATGCATAACGGCAGGCCCAATAAAAAGGACTGTGAGGAAGCGGCAGCATGGGCCCGCACGATCCTGGAAACACAGAATTGACGGAGAATTATGGAAAATATACTGGAACGAAAAATGAGAGAACGGATGGAAGCCGATCCTGAAATGGAAGAGCTCATGGAAATGCGGGATGAGTGGAGCCGGGAACAGCGGCGGCGCGTTGCCTCCGCTCTGATCCATGCGGCCGCATTCCCCGGGATCCGTGTGGATCGTGCCCGGTTTCTTTCGGAAGCGCTGAAGAAGCAGTGTCCCACCAGAAATGTTTGGGAGGCTGTGGCATCGACGCCCCAGCAGGCGGAGTTTGACGCAAAGGATATCGATGCCGTCGCCAATCGGGTAATCCGGGAAGAGACCATGGGACTTACCGCATTTTCTGCTCTCAGCGGGATCCCGAAGGGTTGGTTTATCCTCATGTCTCTGCCGGCGGATATCGCACAGTACTACGCCCGAATGCTTCGGCTGGTGCAGAAACTGCACTATCTGTACGGCGGTGAGGAACTGGAGTTTGAAGGCGGAAAGGCCACGGAACAGACCCGGGATCGTCTGCTGGAGCTGATGGGTGCCATGTACGGCAATACCGATGCCAGAGAGACCATCGGTACGATCTCCACTGCGATCTCCGCCAAGTTTGAATCCAAGACCAACAGCAAGGTCAAAAAGAAGATCATGTCTGCTGCACCAATTCAGAACGCAACGGCATATATCAATCAGAAAGTGCCGGTGACAAAGCTGATTACCGGTGCGGAGAGGTCAGTGATCCCATACGGAAAGATGCTGGCATCGGGAGTCGTGTCCTATACGGCGTTCCGTGATATGGCAAAACGGCTGAAGGAGTATCTGGCACAGCAGCAATCAAACTGAACAAAACAGGAATATGCGGTCCGGATCTGTTTCCGGACCGTTTTTTAAAAATTTGTAAAGAATAACGATGGTTTAATTATTTTTCATGGTTGCGGTCTATAATTGGAAAACAGTATCAATCTATAGAAGAAGGAAGGGGTTTCTTTGATCGAAGTCCAGCACCTTACAAAAGCATATGGAAATCAGATCGCAGTGGAAGACCTGTCTTTCACGATCCCAAGAGGCCAGATCTATGGCCTTCTGGGGCCGAACGGAGCAGGGAAAAGCACTACGATGAACATACTTGCCGGCTGCCTTGCGGCAACCGAGGGAGAAGTCCATATCGACGGATACGATATCTTTGAAGATGCGGCAAAAGCGAAAAGCCGTATCGGATACCTTCCGGAGCAGCCGCCGCTGTATCTGGACTGTACTCCCAGAGAGTATCTGACGTTCGTGGCACGGGCAAAGAAAGTGCCGGAACGCGAGATCTCGATACATATCCTGGACATCATGGAAAAGACCGGTGTGGAAGATGTAGCGGACCGGCTGATGAAAAACCTGTCCAAAGGCTATAAGCAGCGCGTCGGAATCGCGCAGGCACTGGTAGGAGATCCGGAGATCATCATTCTGGACGAACCAACATCCGGCCTGGATCCCCAGCAGATCATCGAGATCCGGGATCTCATCCGTTCGCTGGGGGCGGATCATACCGTGATCCTGTCCAGCCATATCCTTTCTGAGGTGGAGAACCTCTGCGATAACGTCATGATCATTTCCCACGGGAAACTGATGGCCTGTGATTCGCCGGCCAATCTGGCGGAAATGTTCCGGGGGACCACGACGATCCGTCTTATTGTGGACGGAGCCGAGGATGCGGTTCGAAAGATCCTGGAAGGGGTCGATGGCCTCACCGGTATTGAGACATCGCCGGAAAAAGAAGGAAGAACTGCAGTGCGCATCGATTCCGACAGCCGAGACTCCGATGAAATCTCCAAAAACGTCTTCTTTGCGTTCAGCCAGGCCGGCACACCGGTACTGCAGATGACGATGGATCACGTGGATCTGGAGGATGTTTTTGTGGAACTGGTTGAGGAAGAACCGGAGAAAAAGACCGAAACTTCAGGAACAAGTTCCGAGCCGGAAGAGGAGGGGTTGTCGTGAAAGCTGTATTTCGACATGAACTGTCATCCTATTTCCGTACCATGACGGGTTATCTTTTCATAGGATTCCTGCTTTTATTCGTGGGTGTTTATTCCTATGTCTACAATATCCAGAACAGTCTGGCGAATTTCGAGTATGTCCTCAGTGGGATGTCCTTCGTGTTCCTTCTTATCATTCCGGTGCTGACCATGGGAGTCATTGCGGATGAGAAGAGGAAAAACACCGACCAGCTGCTGTACTCGCTGCCGCTGTCCATGACAGAAGTCGTTTTGGGAAAATATTTCGCGATGCTGGTGGTCCTTCTGATCCCAACGGCAGTGATCTGTTTTTATCCGCTGATTCTGAATCTCTTCGGTAATGTCTATCTGCTGAAAACCTTCGGGGCGATCCTCGGCTTCTTCTTCCTGGGAGCTGCCCTGATCGCAGTGGGGATGTTCGTTTCATCCCTGACGGAGAGTCCGGCGGTGGCGGCAGGAATCTGTTTTCTGCTGCTTCTGCTCAATTATTTCATGTCCAGTCTCTCCGGATACCTTCCTGCCACAGCAACGCCGTCGCTTGTTGCATTGACCGCATTGGTACTGATCACAGCACTGATCATCTGGATGATGACGAAAAGCATCGGTGCGGCAGGGATCTTTGCCGCTGCAGGAGTGGCTGCCCTTGTAATCATGTATCTTGTCAATGCGACCTGGTTTGCGGGACTGTTTCCGAATATCATGTCGGGACTTTCTCTGTTTGACCGATTTAATTCCTTCGTGGACGGAGTGTTTGATATCAAGGCTCTGATCTTCTATCTGACGGTATGCATTCTGTTTGTTTTCCTGAGTATTCAGTCGATGGATAAAAGGAGGTGGTCGTGATGGCAGAACGTAAGGATCTTGACAAGATCAATCAGCAGGACGATACAAAAGCCGAACTGGAACATGAAAAGGCATCAAACGCCCGCTCCAGAGATAAAAAGACCCTCCGGGTAGGCGGATACAGTGTCCTGGCGTGTCTCATCGTGCTGGCCATCTGCGTGGTAGTAAATATCCTTGCAGACAAACTGCCCACGTCAGTCGCATCCCTCGACCTGTCCTCCAATAAAGTCTATTCTCTCTCCGATGAGAGCAGAGACCTGGTGAAAGGGCTGGAGGAGGATGTGACCATCTACTGGCTTGTCCAGCATGGCAAGGAGGACGTGCCGGTGGAAAAGCTTCTGGAACGCTATGAATCCGCCGGGAAACACATTGCCGTGAAACGGATCGACCCGGATGTCTATCCCAATTTTGCAGAGCAGTACAGTGTCAGCGGAACGGTATACAACAACAGTCTCGTCATCGAGAAAGGAAACGCGTCCCGATATATCCCGTATCAGGATATGTACAGTTCCTCCAACAACGGCTCCAGCATGACCTTTGCCGGTGAAAGTGAGATCACGGCAGCTCTGCGTTATGTAACCAGCGGAGAACACCCGGTGATCTATAGTCTGACCGGACATGGCGAAGCGGTATTGGAAGGAACCTTCCGCAGCTCCGTGGAGGGACAGAACTTTACCGTGACGAACCTTTCTCTGCTCACCGAAGGTGCAGTACCGCAGGATGGCGCATTCCTCCTGATTAATACACCTTCCACCGATATCTCCTCGGAGGAAAAGGGGATGATCCTGAACTATCTGAAGGAGGGCGGCAAACTGCTGCTGGTCACGGATGTGGCGCAGGACGGTACGGAGTTTACCAATATCAATGAAGTGATGGCCGATTACGGTGTGACAAGCCGGAACGGCATCGTGTTGGAACAGAATCCCGCAAACTATGCATCCAACATGCCATATTTTCTGCTTCCGGATCTGGATGCTGCCCACGCGGTGTCCGCTCCGCTGGCGAACGGGGGATACCGGGTCCTTCTTCCCATCGCACAGGGACTGACGGTGGAAGATGCACCCAGGGAATCGGTTTCCGTATCGAAACTGATGACGACATCCGACTCGGCCTTTTCCAAGACCTCCTGGATGGAGATGTCGACTTATGAAAAAGAAGAAGGAGATACCGACGGACCCTTTGCACTGGCAGTTGCCGTGACGGAGCCGGTGGAGAACGGAGAGACCGATATCGTATGGATCTCTTCCGGTGCGATCCTGGATGAAACGGTGAATGAACAGGTCTCCGGCGGAAATCAGGACTTTTTCCTCAATGCTGTGACCTGGCTGTACCACAGCGATGAAGAAGGCGGCCCATCTACCACGATCCATGCGAAAGCCTTCGACTACGGACAGCTGACCATGAGCAGCGCGACCGGTTCAGCCCTTGCTGTGCTGATGATCTTCGTGATCCCGCTGGGATTCATCCTGACAGGTGTTGTTGTACGCAACCGGAGGAAACACAGATGAGCCGGGGAAAGAAGCTGGGGATCCTCGGCGGGATCCTTCTCGTGGCGATCCTTGCTCTGATGCTGATCTCCCAACGGACAGACCAGAGAGAAAACGAAGAGGAAGGAACTGAGATCCTGACGATACCGGTGGAAAAGATCACCTCCGTCGCATGGGAATATGAAGGGGAGGATCTTCGCTTTGTAAAGCACGGGGATACCTGGGTATGCCCCGGACAGGAAAGCTTTCCGGTAGATTCATCTCTCCTTGAGACGATGATCAGCCAATTGGAGAGTATCCGGGCCTATAAGGAGATATCCGGCAATGATCATCTCGCGGATTACGGACTGGATCCTGCAGTGCTGACCCTGACTGTGTCGGCGGACCGGGATTACACCATACGATTTGGCAATGAAAACGATCTGGACGGACAGGTCTATGCCCTGTGGGATGGAACGGTATTTCTGACAGACAGTTCGCTTCGGGCACAGTTCTCCAAGCGGGCATTGGAGTTGGTGCAGCAGGAAGTCATTCCGGCGCTGGACACCATCCAGTCGGTGGAGATCCGCAGAGAAGGAGAGGTGCTGAATCTGGAATATGATGACAGCGGGGAGCGGACCTACAGCAAGGAGTATGTCTGGCTCGGATCCTATGGCGGAAGCACAGTACCTTTGGATTCTGAGGAGACGGAAACATTCCTCAGCAATGTGAAGACCCTGCGGTGGACCGGTACCGCTGCATATCCCGCTGACAGCGGTGAACTGTCGGAATACGGACTTCAGGAGCCAAGTGCTCAGATCAACGTCCGGTACCGGGATGAAGACGGAAAAACAGATGACTTCTCCATCCTGATCGGATCGGAGACCGATTCCGGAGAGTGCTATGTGATGATTCCCGGATCCGACCGGATCTACCGGACCGGTGCATCCCTGCGGGAGGCGGCGATCTCCACCACAGTGGAGGATCTTATGCCGAGAAAAATCCTGTCCGTAGACTGGGATTCGGTAAAAAGCATGGTGGTCTCGCTGGGCGGGAAGGATTTTTCCCTGTCGAGAAATGAAGGCGGCGATAAGATCGAGGATGCCCAGAAAGGAAAACAGATCTGGAAGAATGACGACAAAAAGGGAACTACAGATCTTACAGAGGCGCTGAATGCCCTTGCAGCAATGCAGGGCGAGGTCCGCATGGCGGAGGCTTCCAGACAGGTGCTGTTTTCACTGACCATGGAACGGAACACTGCAAACTACCCTCAGCTCATCCTTGTGATCGGGGAAGGAGAAGATGGAGAGTGTATTGTTTCCATCAACGATACGCAGTTCTGGACTGTAGACCGTGAGACAGCAGACGCAGTGATCGATCAGTTCCAAAAATCCTTAACTCAATAACACGGGAAAAAGGGAATCTCTTTTCAGAGGTTCCCTTTTTCTTGCGGTCTGAAGAAGAAACGTCTATAATTGAGTCATTCTTTCGGAGAGGAGGCAAAACGGTGAAAACAGATATTCTGCCGATTGGCGGGAGCGGAACCAGCAAGATCCTGCCCGCAGAGGGTGGGAACAGCAGCAAGATCCTTCCGGAAACAGAAAAAACCCCCTCCATCCTCCCAGATGAGGTCAAAGCCTGGAACGGCTGTATCAGTTCCGGACGAAGCACCCTCGTCGCCGGTGTGGTCGCAGCATTGCTGACCCTGGCACTGTTCGCATTTTCGGTTCTGAGTCCGGCACGGCTGACCCGGGATCTGACACGAAGGTACTGGATCCAGCAAGATCCTCAAAGCGGATCCGTGCTGATCCTTCAGTTCGGAGAAGAGTATGCAGACCTCTATCTGTACAGCATGTTTGGTGCTCAGCAGGTCGGATCGGCACCTTATAAGGTCACCTCATTCCGTACCATAGAGATGGGTGATACCACCATTAAACTTGATATCTTCAACCATACCATGAAAGCAGATCCTTCTATGGTCACGGGGACGCCCACAGAGATGTGGTACGAGGGATACTGAGGAATGAAACGAATAATAAGCAGGAGGAAATAATCCATTATGTATAATCTATATGTTTTAGGCGGAGCCGTAGTTTTGTATTTCGTTATCAACTGCATTCTTGCCAAGTTTTTTAAACAGGTCGCATATGCAAAGGGCTTCGATGATAAATGCCACGCATGGGCAATGGTCTTCTGGCTGGGGATCTTCGGTTGCATTTATGTGTGCGCGCTGCCGGATCTCAATGTCCGGGCACAGAATGAATCGATCCTCAAGCAGCTGCAGGAGACCGGCGATATCGTCAGCCGCAACATCATGATCAATCCGGAGCAGAGATTCCAGGAGACACATCAGGAAGTAAAGGGGAAAGTCGGTGATTTCGTTTCGGACGCAAAAGAGTTCGTCGGCAACATCAAAGATCAGCTGCGGGATGACAAAGACGAAGATTCCGGACTGATGAAGAAAGCTGCAAAAGTCGTGGGAGACCTGAAGGACAAGGCCGCCGATGCTATGACTCAGACAGATGCCGATCAGGCGGAAGCCGCCATCGAAAAAGCAGAGCAGACGGTGAAGGAAGCGGTGGAAGCCGCTACGGAGACCGTAGAAAAGGCGACGGAATAAATAATCCGGGCACCCGGTAACTATACAGAGGAGAAAGACATGTACGAGGAATATACCAATTATCCGACTTGGGCACTGGCACAGTGGATTCACAGCGAGCAGGAGTCGACGGAGTTTTTCGGAAACATTGCAAGCAAGATCTACGAGAGCTATACCATCGACAAAGAAGAGGGAGTAAAAGCTCTGGCACAGAGTATCCGCACCATCGTTGAGGACGACATTCCTGATATTGAGGACGAGTATTACGGGAACATGTATTCCAATACACTCCGTCATGCGCTGGAAGAGATCGATTACCTCCAGATCGCGGCAGAACTCCTTCAGGACTGACCACTCCTATGAAAAAGAGCCCCGGAACCAGATTCCGGGGCTCTCAGTATATCAGAGGAAAAACTCATCCCTGCGGAGCTGATCTATGATCTGCTCCGGAGTGTCCGACAGTTCATTAATGGATTTGCACAGAAGAAGGAGGATCGGAACTGCCCAACTGAGCAGAAGGGAATACGGGGAGAAACGACCGGGATCCATCTCCAGATCATCAACGAGCCGATGATATCGCTCAAAGAGCATCGGAACCCGGTCCTGCGAGATAAGAAAGATGGGAAGTTCCGGATGTTCATTCATATAGGACAGGATGCTCTGCATCAGCTGGCTGAGAGATAATCCTTCAATCACTTCCGCCGGGCAGGAAGCCAGATAGTTTTGATAATACTGATCACACTTCCATTCCAGCACATCCAGAACGTTGTCGAAGGAACGGTAAAAAGTCGTTCGCGCAATACCGGTAACACGCTGTACATCTGAGATCGTAACGGACTCAAGAGGCTTATCCTGACTGCATATCGCGACCCCGTAATAGATCAGTTCCGCGCTGTCGTGGCTGCGTTTGTTGGTTCCTACATGATACATTGCTTCCCTCCGTGTAATCCGTACAAAATTATGAAAAAGGTCATTCTTTTGAGAAAAAAATGATTTATTTTTTGTGCTTTTTATTGTATAGTGATTAATAATGATGTGAAGAAGGATGGGGGGACGCCGTGACAGTCCTCACACTCCGGATCATAAATTCCAACACTAATTCACAAAACACCTGAACTGGGTAACATAATGACTTAACTAACGCTACAATTATGCCTTAAAATGTAGCGTTTTGTCTAGGTGTGTTGTAATTTTTTTGTAGGAATTATATTCTAAAGGTAAATATACAAGGGATTTTTGTGTATTTATAACAATGATATGGAGGAGGAACTATCATGTGTTTGAAAAAGCTTATCAATGAACCCGATGTTTTTGTGTTAGATGCAAAAGATGCTATCAGTTCTCTGATTACTGATATCAAGTATCTTGATTCTGGCAAAGTTCTTGGTTTCGTTGGTGACAAGGCAGAGAGAGGAATCAAAAAGATTAAGGACATCAAAAAGAATGGTATCTCTTTGGATGAGGATACCGAACTGTTTATCAAGAGCAAACTGAGACTGGTGTCTGACTTCGCTCAGTATCCTGTCAACATGGTTCGTGAAGCAATCGGCCTGTAAGCTGCTGGTCGATCTTCCGGAACTAAAGGAACTGTCCTGTTTTTTAACTGTCACGAAATGCAGGTGGGTTCCGGGTTTCAATGGTATGTTATAAATACACATACTGTACGTTTCGCAGCGACCTGCGAAAACGTTTATATTTAGTGATCAAATTAAAAATTTAATTTGGGGAGGAAAGGTATAATTATGCACGAACAGTATGAAGCCTTATTTACGCCATTTAAAATTGGCGACCTTGAGATCAAAAACCGTATCGTCCAGTGTTCTATGGGTGGTACCTCTCTGTTTGGCTGGCTGGAGCCGGGCCACTTCGACAAAGAAGCAGCAAACTTCCTGCTGAACAGAGCAAAGAATGATGTTGGTCTGGTTCTTCCTGGTATGCAGGTTATCCGTGATACCATGGGCAGAGGATGGCTCGACAACAACAAGAGAATGTACAAACAGCTGAAACCGTATATGGAAGAGTTCCATAAGACCGGTGGTAAACTGTTTATTCAGCTGGCTGGCGGCTTTGGCCGTTCCATGGCAGTTACTCCGTGGATGGCATTCCTCCACAGAAATCCGCTGCTCAACAAGCTGGCAAGCCCCATCGTTGACGTACAGTACTCCTGCGCTTCCGCATCCGAAGTTCCCAACCGCTGGGCAGAAGATCTGGTTTCCCGTCCGTTCACCACGGAAGAGATTCAGGAAATGGTCTTCCACTTCGGCCGCTGCGCAAGACTGCTCCGTGAAGCTGGCATGGACGGCGTAGAAATCCACGCTGTACACGAAGGCTACAACCTCGACCAGTTCACCTTCGAAGCCTGCAACCGTCGTACCGACCAGTACGGTGGCTCCTTCGAGAACAGATATCGTTTCCCGTGCGAAATCGCTCAGGAAATCCACAAACAGGCTGGCGACGACTTCCCGGTATCCCTGCGTTACTCCGCAAAGTCCTACACCAAGGGCTGGTGCCAGGGCGCTGTTCCCGGCGAAGAGTTCAAAGAGTTCTTCCGTGATCTTCCCGAATCCGAAGTTGCTGTTAAGCATCTGGAAGAAGTTGGCGGATATCAGTTCTTCAACTGCGATAACGGTACTTACGATGCTTGGTATTGGGCACATCCGCCTCAGTACATGCCGGATAACTGCAACCTGAAAGACGTTGAGCACATCAAGAAGTTCACCAACATGCCGGTTTCCTGCGCTGGCCGTATGACTCCGGAAAAAGCAGCTGAAGAAATCGCAGCTGGCCGTCTGGACGCAGTTTCCATCGCACGTCAGAACCTCGTCGATCCCGAGTGGATCATCAAGATCGAGGAAGGCAGAGAAGAGGACATCCGTCCCTGCATCCGCTGCCACAATGGTTGCTTCAACTTTGCTAAGTACAGAGGCACCGCAAACATCCAGTCTCTGGAAGACTCCCTGCACCTGGGCCGTTGCGCACTGAACCCGCCCACCATGCAGCACAACAGATATAAAATCGTTCCGACCCACAGCCCGAAGAAAGTTGCCGTTATCGGCGCTGGTATCGGTGGATGTGAAGCAGCTCTGGTTCTGAAACAGCGCGGCCACCACCCGGTAGTCTTCGAGAAGACCGACAAGATCGGTGGTCTGTTCCTGACTGCTTCCGCAATGTCCTTCAAAGAGAACGACAAGAAGCTCATTGAGTGGTACAAGAGAGAAGTAGAGAAAGCCGGCATCGAGTTCCGTTTCAACACTGAGATCAACGACCTCGGCGTTCTGGGTGGATTCGACGACATCGTTGTTGCAACTGGTGCAACTCCGAGACAGATGGCTATCCCCGGATTCGAGAAGTGCCTGACCTTCACTCAGCTGCTGCGTGAGAAAGTTCCCGTAGGTGACAAAGTTGTCTTCTTCGGCGGCGGTCAGTCCTCCTGCGAAGCTGCATACGAAATGATCCTCCAGGGCAAACACCCGATCATTGTTGAATACGCTGCTGACCTTGTTCCCGCACAGAACGTCTGCCTTGCAAACGCTTCCTTCCTGCGTGACATGCTGGCCTACAAGCAGGTTCCGACCTACCTGAACTCCAGCATCAGCAACATCGGTGACAAGACCGTTACCATCAGAGGTAAAGACGGCACTGTTACCGAAGTCGAGTACGACAACATCGTTAACGGCATCGGATTCGTTCCGCAGCCTGTTGGCGGCACCGGCAAGAACATCCACAGAGTCGGCGACTGTGTCGCAATCGGCAACCTGCGTACCGCCATCTGGCGTGCATGGGATGTCTGCATGAAGATCTAATCCATCGAGCAGACTCTACGCAAAAACTAATTGAACTGGTGGCATTTCGGTGCCACCAGTTCTTTTTAAAAGGAGAGTGCACGAATGTGCAGCAGATTTAATTTGGATGAACCTACCTTTTATTCCGCAGTCAGTCAGTTCCATCTTTCCGGTAGCGAACGGATCACGGTGACATCACGGGATATCTATCCATCCGAAACGGCACCCGTTATTATTGGAGATCCGGGACGCGGGCTGGATGAACTGATGGTAGTCAATCAAGTGTGGGGGTTCCCCTCGCCAAATGAAAAAGGCCTTTTGATCAATGCCCGATCCGAGACCGTACAGCAGAAACCGACGTTCTCACAGGGCGTCCGCCAGAATCGATGTGTGATCCCGGCACGCTGTTTTTATGAATGGGATCCGCATAAAAACAAAGCCAGTTTCTTTCCTAGGAACGGTGATGTAATCTATATGGCCGGTGTATTTGAACGGCCGAGAGAATTGGGAGGCACTTTCAGCCGATTTGTGATTCTGACACGGGAGGCAGACGATGTCGTGCGTCCGGTTCATTCCCGGATGCCGCTGCTTCTGACGGCAGAGCAGGTCCCGGAGTGGATCCGAGACGATCAGCGTGTGGAAGAACTGCTGAAGGCCGCCCCAACCCCCTTATACTGCGAGAAAGAATACGAACAGATGGCACTTGATCTGTGAAAAGAAATAGTATTCCCCGGATTTTGAAAGAAGTATTTTCAAAATCCGGGGAATTTGGTTTTCATAATCAGTATTGGATCAGGCCAAGGAACATATCTACCGCATTGGATAGGATGCGATCGTTGAAATCATATTCCACGGTGTGAACGGGAGGATGTTTCCGGCCATTTCCAATATAGAAGATAGCACCATGACATTTTTTTGTGTAGTAGCCGAAATCTTCCGAAGAACGCCATAGATTCTCCATGGGGATCGTGTCATACCCAAGGGATTCCGCCACAGAGATCACATGATCCACGGCAAAATCGGAGTTCTTCGTGTCGGGGAAAATATCGGTACGGGAAAACTCCACCGCGATATCCTCTTCCTGTCCCAGCTGTTCTGCGAGATCGCAGATCTCCTGCTCCATATAATTGAGGTCCTTGGAATGCTCCGCTCGAAGGGTCAGAGAGATCTCGCCCTCTCCGGCGGAGATGCCGAAATCCTTGGTGCCGACTTCCAGATGAACCACGGTGCAGAGGACCAGGCCGCGGTGGGGTCTGTTAGGAATCTCATGGACCAACGCGAGGATTTCCCCTATGATGTGAGAGGGGTTGCGGCCCTGTTCCGGATCACTGGCATGAGAACGAGCACCGGTCAGTTTGATGGTCAACCCTTCCGATGCCGGCTGAGCAAGTCCCCGGCGGTATACGACACTTCCTTCGGGATATCCGGACCGGTTGTGGAATGCATATACTTCCGTGATATCTTTCTCCTGAAGCAGTTCGGAACATACCTTTCCGCCGACTCCGATCTCTTCCGCGTGCTGGAAGATCAGATAGACCGGACGGGTGCCTTCCATAGAATCCAGTTCCAAAGCCAGCCCGCACAATGCTGCGCTGTGTCCATCATGACCGCATTTATGAGATACACCTTCATTTTGTGAAGAATAGTCGAGTTCAATGGTCTCCGGGATCGGCAGTGCATCCATATCTGCACGAAACGCGATAGGATTATCGCCCTGCCCGTCTTTAAACGCATAAAACCAGTCACCCATATCAAACACCTCCAGCGAGGTGTTTTCAGAAATGAAATCCATTAAGATCCGCTTGGTTTCCGACTCCTGCAGAGAAAGCTCCGCATGAGAATGCAGTTTGTGGCGAAGATCAGTGATCTTTTCAAGATTCGATGCCTGCATGGTATCCCTTCTTTCTGTTTCTTCTTATGTCTTCATTATACCGCATCAACAGCGGAATGGAACGGGAAAATGATGAAAAGCGATGCAAAGACGGCAGGATCCATTCGTGTTGCATGAGAGAGCAGAACTGCATAGTGTGAAAAAGTGCAGAATATCTGAAAAATGCTCAAAAGAAGGAAGAAAAATACTGTATATCCGTACAATTCGATAATTGCATTTCCGAGTTTGCTTTGTTAGACTAGACGCGACTTTCAGCCTGAACAGGCAGAATCGAGGAAAAGGATATGGATCAGCATATCGATAATCTTGAGCACAGACCTGTTTTGAGAGAGATTGTGAGGATCCTTGTGATTTCTCTTGCCGCATTGCTGCTGGCAGTAAACATCAACACATTCGTCCATACCGGGGGCCTCTATCCCGGCGGTGCGACCGGTCTGACGGTCCTTGTGCAGAGAATCGGGGAACAGTACTGGGGCATCCATCTTCCGTATACACTGATCAACTTGATCATGAATGCATTCCCTGTGTATATCGGATTTCGTTATATCGGTAAGAAGTTTACGTTCTATACCCTGATTTTTATTATGGTATCCAATATCTTCACCGATTTGGTTCCCACTCACGTCATCACCTATGATCCGCTTCTCATCAGCATTTTCGGCGGAATCATTAACGGAACCGTTGTTGGAGTGAGTCTCCTTGCCGGAGCGGCCACCGGTGGTCTGGATTTTATTTCCATGTTCTTTAATGTCCGGAAAGGAATTGACGGATTCTATGTGTCGCTGGGATGCAATGTTGTGATCCTCAGTGTTGCAGGGCTGATCTTCGGGTGGGAGAAGGCGCTGTATTCCATCATCCTGCAGTTCGTCACCACACAGATGATCCACATCATCTATCAGCAGTATCAGCAGCATACGATACTCATTGTGACGGAGAAACCGAAAGAGATCGCGGAGATGATCTATTCCGTCTGTCATCATGGCGCAACGATCCTGAATGCAGAGGGCGCCTATGAGCACGGTGAAAAGAAATTTGTGTATTCCGTCGTTTCCAGCGCGGACCGCGGTACCATTGTGAGAATGGTCAGTGAGATCGATCCGGCGGCATTCATTAATGTCATTAAAACGGAGCGGATTCAGGGACATTTTTATCAGAAGCCGACGAAATAAGCTGCGGTTACCGGAGTGATTTCACTCCGGTTTTTCATGCGATAAACGATTTTTTGTGTTTTTGCCGGTTTTTATGACACGGCAGAGAAAATGTGTTATAATCATGGAATGATTACAAAACGGAGACAATAAGAGGGTAAAGTGAGAAAACGACTGTCAACAATTATAATTACCATCGCAATGCTGCTTCCCTGCATGATAATACCGTCCCGCGCGGTTTCCATGGCAGAGTGCAAAGACGTTGACCGTGGTGACTGGTACTTTGCCGCAGTACGTTATGTTCTGTCGGAAGACCTGATGAGCGTGGATGAAGACATGCTGTTTCATCCAAAAGATCCCATGACCAGAGCCATGTTCATACAGACACTGTATACCATGGCCGGTACACCGAAGGTCAAAGACAAAAAACTGAACCTTCAGGATACTGGAGAGTATGACTGGTACAGTGATGCTCTGCGCTGGGGAGAGCAAAATGGAATTGTGTTTTTCGAGAAGAAACAGTTCCGTCCCAGTGATCCGATCACCAGAGAAGAACAGGCATATATGGTGTATCATTATGCTCTTTATCAGGGAAAATTCGGTGAGTATAATAATCTGACGCTCAGTGATATCAAAGAATTTAAGGACTATAAGAAGGTTTCCGACTGGGCTGAGACGGCAGTGGAGTGGATGGCGGTAAATGGATATTACCGTGGTAATGAATCCAAAAAACTGCAGCCAAAGAAAGAGGCGACCCGTGGGGAGACTGCATTGCTGATCTCCCGCATTCAGGATTCTCTTTTTGATCCGGGATGTGTCGACTGGTCCAGCGTCAAGTCCATCAACCATGCCGGATACAACTTTGCAGCTCCCATCAACACACTGCCGGCCTTTGAGGAATCGGCCCGGCAGGGGTATCATTATGTAGAAACGGATATCCGTCTGACAAAAGACCGTGTTCCCGTTTTGCTGCACAGTGATGTGATCAATGAATATGCCCGCAATGATGATGGCTCGGAGCTGAGTGAGGAAGTAAGAATCTCCGAATTAAACTATAAAGATGCGCTGAAATATGATTTCGGAATTTTCATGGGCAAGAAATATGCCGGAACGCGGATCGCTACCTTTGATGAGTTTATCGATCTGTGTAAGAAACTGAAGCTCCATCCGTATATTGAGCTGAAAGCAGAGACGGGACTTACGTTCATGGATCTCCAGAAATTGATCGATAAGGTCCAGGCAGAAGACATGCTGGACAATGTCACATGGATCAGCTATACCACAGGGTATCTGGACTATGTCCGCAACTGTTATACCAAGGCAAGACTGGGTCTGGTCGTCGATGAGATCCAGGAGAAGAGCCTTCTCCAGGTAAAGGCACTGAAAACGGAACGGAATGAAGTATTCCTGGATTCCCTGGAGCACGATAAGGATGCGGTCGCGATCTGCAAGGAGAGAGACATTCCGCTGGAGGCATGGGTCGTCGATGACGAGGAGGAAGTAAAGGCGCTGGATCCGTATATTTCCGGGATCACCAGTGATAATCTGATCGCCGATCAGATCCTTCCCAGTATGCCGGAAATCCAGAGAACCAGTGAACGTTCCACCGTGATTTTTACTGCCATTGGCGCGGTGCTGTTTCTGGCACTTGTCATCTTTGGACTGTCAAAGTTCCCGCCGGTGCCAAACCGCAGAAGGCTGTTCCGCAGAACGCGGAAAGCAGTGAATGCGAAGCTGAAGGCGGCAGGACAGACCATTGCCGTCTCGGCAGGAAATGCTTTGAGGCGCCAGAAGGGTATGCGGCTGCCCAGACAAAAGAAGGGAAAAAAGAAACCGGAAGAAAAGCCGGAGGTTTTCGATAATCCGTATCTGTGATATAATCGTGAAACCATAGGATTTGAAGAATTGAGGAACGCGAATGCTCAGAAAGAAATTGACAGGTGTGATCATTACGATAGGAATCATGGTATCGATACTGGTTCCAGCGGCATCGGCAGCAAATCCGAATCTGCTGCAGGATGTGCGCAGGGGACACTGGTATTTCGGTGCCGTGCAGTATGTGGTCAACCGGGAGCTGATGGTGGGAACCACCAATACCACATTCTCTCCCAATAATACGGTTACAAGAGGAATGTTCGTTCAGAGCCTATATGGACAGGACGGACGCTCCTGGGTATTGAATGTTCGGCCGTCCTATACAGATGTTCAGGTCAGTGACTGGTATTCCAATGCCGTCGCCTGGGCAAAACAGAAAAACATCATTTCCGGTTATGACGACGGCAGTTTCAAACCAAATGCTCCCATCACCCGGGAACAGATGGCAGCGATCTTCTATCGCTATGCGGTTTACAAGAGCTATATCTCCGAGAACACTTCGTTTAACGGAAACATCTATCGATTCCAGGATGCCGGCTATATTTCCAACTGGGCAGTTCCTGCCATGAACTGGGCACTGGCCATTGGACTGATGGCGGGATCCGATAACGGACTGCTTCCGGGAAGTGATACTACCCGGGCGCAGACCGCCGTCATGCTGACCCGTTTCAATTCCATCTATGTGGAAAAAGAAAAAGTGGATCTCTATCTGGTGAAGAGCATCGCTCATCGCGGTTACAACGTAGGAGCACCGGAAAATACGATCCCTGCCTTCGAAATGGCAGCCCAGCAGGGATTCGATTATGTGGAGACGGATATCCAGCTTACAAGGGACCGGATCCCGGTATGTCTCCATGATCCCACCATCAACCGGACCGCTCGTTATAGCAACGGTGCTGCATTGGAGCGGACGGTCAACATCAAAGACCTCAGCCTGAGCGAGGCGCAGCAGTATGATTTCGGTTCCTGGAAAGCTGCAGGTTATGCAGGAACGAAGATCCCGACTTTTGAAGAGTATGTTGCTCTTTGCAAACGTCTGGGACTGAACATGTATATCGAGCTGAAAGGGGAAGCCGGTTTCACCGTCGCAGATGTACAGAATCTGATGAACATCGTAAACAACTACGGGATGATGGATAAAGCGACCTGGATGAGCTTCAATCTGGACTGCCTGCGTATGGTCAATCAGTGCAAGGGAGATGCAGTGATCGCATACGTGACCAGTAAAGTGGACAGTTCGATCATCCGTGATGTGCAGTCCCTGATGAATGGGACGAACTCCATCTTTATCGATTCCTGCCAGTTTAATGATACGGCAGTCAATCTCTGTCGGCAGGCGGGGATCCCGCTGGAAGGATGGACGCTGAACACGGAGGACGCGATGCGTTCTGCCAGCCTCTATCTTTCCGGAATGACCAGCGATGGCCTGGTGGCAAAGAAAGTCCTGAACGGATGGTAATTGAATCAGAAACAGTAAGGGTCGGATCCTCCGGGATCCGGCCCTTTTGCACATAATGAAAGACCGGATCATTTCGTGATGATTTGATCCGGTCTGTTTTCCTATTTGGTGATATTCGTCTGTTTCACAATAAACACCGGACGGCGCTGTACCTCCTGATAGATCTGAGCCATGTATTCTCCCAACATGCCCAGGAGAATAAAGACCGTCCCCATGAAGAACAGGCCGAGCACGATGGCAATACCCGGTCCCCAGACACCACCGCGGACTGCGGTTCGTATGATGAAGATCACAGCAGCGATCAGGGCCGCCGCATCAATGATGCCTCCCAGCCAAACCGCCCATAAAAATGGAGCCTTTGAGAAGGAGATGATCCCGCTGAGGGCATATCTCGTCAGAGAGCGGACGGACCACTTGGTGGTTCCGGCAGCCCGTTCCACATTTTCGTATTCGATCCACTTGGTCTCAAATCCAACCCAGGACAGGATGCCCTTGGTGAATCGACCCCGTTCCGGCATGGAGAGCATGGCTTCCACCACGGGGCGTTTCATCATTTGGAAATCAGAACCGCCATTGTGAAGATCTACATTCATGAAAACATTAGTGAGACGGTAGAATGCTTTGGAAAGCATGCTGCGGACAGGAGGCTCACCGCCTCGTGTCACGCGCTTTGCTCCACAGCAGTCGTACCCTTCTTCCAGTGCTTCCATCATCTGAGGGAGCAGTTCCGGCGGATGCTGAAGATCGGCGTCCATCAGCACCACATATTCTGCGGTGGAGTAGGACAGGCCAGCGTATATCGCAGATTCTTTTCCGAAGTTCCTGGAAAAAGAAACATAACGGACCGGGCCTTCCGGGTTGCAGCCGGAAAGCTTCTGGATCTTCTCCAGAGTATGATCGGAGCTGCCGTCATCGACAAATATGACAGACCACTGCAGATCAGCACAGGCATTCAGCGTATCTGACAGATGCTCATAGATCAGATCGATGCAGGGCTCTTCGTTATAGCAGGGAATAATTACATCCAGTGTGCGCATTTTTCGCCTTTCCCGTTACTTCTACAAATTGCGGAACCGTCGTACTGATTCCGCAATCCGAATTTATCATAATACGGAGTTCTTTTCAAGAAGAGCATGTCGATTTCCCATGCCCAATATGACTCAGAGGAAAACTTCATACAGGATCCCGTACAGTTCACGTACGTAAAAAGTCGGGAAAAGCCACCAGGGGGTATCCGCAGCTACAGAGCCGGTGCGGATGCCCAGTTTTTTTGCTCCGAGACTTGCCCGGTACTCGTGAAACTCATTAGTCACGACAGCAAAATCTGTATTCAGTCCGTGCTCGTTTGCGATTTCTAGGGAATACTGCAGGTTTTCCCTCGTGGATGTGGATTGTGTCTCTGTCAGCAGGGATGCCGGATTGGCACCTTTTTTGATCATCCAATCGTACATATACTCCGCTTCCGGTACTGCTTCATCACTTCCGGCACCTCCGGAGAGAATGCAAATGGTATCCGGGTGTTTTGAAAGATACTCCGTTGCAGCATTGACTCGGGAGAGCATCATCCGGGAACCATTCTGACATCCAAGTACCACGACCGTGGACTCCGGTTCCGGTTTTGAAATGCATGCTTTTGCCATGAAGAAAGACTCCACAAGAGCGGTGATAAAAGCAAGGAGAAGGAAAACCTTAACCACGATCAGGAGGAACCGCAAAGGGGTGCGCTGATTTTTTTTCATATGAAGGCGGATACGATGAAGATTCAATACATACAGCAGCAGACCGCCAAATAGCAGGATGCCTGTAATATTGCCGATGTTCAGGATCCCGCTAAAAACAGGAAGAAAGAACCACAACAGGATCAGACTCAGCACACTGACCGCAGCGAGTCGAAGCCGATAGGCATTCACATTGCCACCTCCCCATCGAAAAGAATTACTACTATTGTACCTCGAAAACAGGAGGGAATCCATGGAGATTCCGTGGAAAAGGAAAGCGTTTATCGGCAGAAAGAATCGCTA
>CAJOQP010000010.1 GCA_905236515.1 uncultured Oscillospiraceae bacterium
CTGTTGCCGCTATCCTGATGTTTGTATATGACGAATACGTCATCCCCAAGCTGGAAATGCGCAAGGGCCACACCGCGCCTGCGGAAAAACCGCCAGAAGAACCGGAACCGCCGGAAGCATTATGATCCATATCACAGAATATACAGATTGCCCCCGAATACATTCATTTGGTATTCGGGGGCAATTATTATTTTTTGTCATTCCATTGGATAACGTGACACATGCCGGGCATATCCGCGAACTTCCAGCAGTTCATTGCGGATGATCCGCTCCGGGTGATCCCGCAGCATCAGCCCCGCGGTCCACTCCCCGTATCGGGAAGCGATCCGACGGTATCCGCTGTCCAGCCGTGGTGTCCGCTGACGGGAGGAATGGGCATCGCTGGCGATGCAGGTCACAAGATTGGCATCCATGAGCCGCAATGCGGTGACCTCTTCCCGATCTCCGAATTTGCCTTCCAGACTCGCCCGGTTGCATTGTGTCAGGCAACCGTCCATGATCCATTGATAGATCCGTTCCGGATCCTCCTGCACACAGTAGTACCGTTCCGGATGTGCGATCACGGGAACGAGACCGTTAAAAGTGTGCATTTCATCTAATACGAAATTAATGTAATCATGCGGAGCATCAAAGGGAAATTCCACAAGAAAATACCGGGAATCATTGAGCCCGAACAAAAGCTCTTCCCGGATCTTCCATCGGATATCCTCCGATGCCATGATCTCCATTCCCGGAAGCACCTGCAGAGGGATCTCCTCCCTCTGAAGCTCCTGTCGCAGCCAGCGGACGCCTTCATGGATCAGGCGTCCGTCTTCCCGGGAGACCGGTTCCGTCATATCCGTGTGCTTGGTGCATACAAGACATTTCGTTCCGTTCCCCGCTGCGATCTGTGCCATCTGGAGACTGGTCTCTCCGTCCTGAGAGCCGTCATCCAGTCCCGGCAGGATATGGGTATGAATGTCGATAAAATAGGATTTCAATGACTGCATACCTTCGGATCAGTTTGCGATATTCCGGTCAAAGGATGCCAGAATCACCGCCATTTCCGCACGGCTGGTAGTAGCCTTCGGCATCAGTTTGTGATCATCCGTTCCGTCCATAACGCGATGTCCCACCGCCCACTGCAGTGCGGGGACTGCGTACTCGGTCACATCATTGACATCCTTGAAGCTCGTAATATCCCCGCTTCGGGTGGAGTCGTATTTTTTCAGTCTTACATATTTATAGATCGTCGCCATGAACTGCTGACGGGTGATTCCTGCATTGGGCAGGAAATTACCGGTGGTGTATCCGCTCATCACACCGTTGTTTGCTGCCCAGTTCACCGCATTGGAATACCATTTCCCCTCGGGAACGTCTTTAAAGTTGCCGGTCTTTGTGACTTCCGGCTTTTCCTCCAGTGCATAGAGGATCTGTGCGACCTGTGCGCGGGTAACCGGACGTTTTGGTTCAAATCTGTTGTTGCCCATTCCAGAGACCAGCCCCTTGGCAGCACAGTAATTTACAGCATTGGCAAACCAGTCGGTGGAATTGACATCAACAAAGGGCGACTCTTCCGGGATGTCTTCCTGTTCTGACAGAACGAAAGTTCCCTCGTAGTACACATCGGAATCCTCCGTGAAGATCACAATATTGTACTCCTTTTCGAATACCAGAGGCTCATCCATATCCAGTACCATGGCGCCGTCCACGATGGGCACATTTTCCGCCAGATAAGTAACGACTCTCTTGGATCCGACTTTTTCGGAAGTATACAGATCTCCAGTGGGATCTCCCAGATCATCCGGCAGACCGTTGATCTCCAGTGTGTAGTCATCCAGCATCTCGAAGGTCAGTTCCGGCGTATTTGTCGGTGCGGCCGATGCACTCACTGCCAGGACGGCAAAGAGCATCGTCAGTGTCAGCATTCCGCTGATGAGTTTTTTCCAATGCTTCATGGGTCTCCTCCATTTTTCACGATGGTTTTCCTGAATATTAAACAACAGTCTGTGAGACTGTCAGGGAACGGAAGCGGCAGTTGCCGGAATCTCCGGCAGGGGGATCAAATGTCCCGCTGAACTGGCCTCCGATATGGCTGTTTCCGTTTTCA
>CAJOQP010000011.1 GCA_905236515.1 uncultured Oscillospiraceae bacterium
AAAATCCTTGTTATTAATACCGGGAGTTCTTCGCTGAAGTTTCAGCTGATCGAAATGTATGAGGAACGTTCCATCATTCGCGGTACCTGTGAACGCATTGGCGAAGAGATGGGGCATATCGAATACAATAAGAAAGGCCGCATCTGGAACATCGACGTTCCCATGGCCAACCATCGGGAAGCATTCACTATCATCAAAAAGATGCTGATCGAAGGTGAGACGAGAGGGGTAAAATCCATCGATGAGATTGCCGGAATCGGTCACCGCGCCGTTCAGGGCGGAGAAAAGTATGTGGAAGCGACTCTGATTACACAGGATGTAAAAGATGCGATTACGGAAATGATCCCCATCGCTCCCATTCATAACCGGGCGACTTTGAGCGGCTTTGAAGCAGCAGAGGAAGCATTCGGTGATGAGATTCCTCAGGTAGCTGTTTTTGATAATGCCTTCCATAACACGATGAAGCCGGAAGCATACATCTATGCACTTCCTTATGAATTCTATACCGATTATAAGATCCGCAAGTATGGTTATCACGGGGCATCTCACCGTTATGTGACGGAACGTCTTCGGGAACTGTATCCGGCCTACCGGAGAGTCATCTCCTGCCATCTGGGCAATGGCGCATCTCTGTGTGCAGTCCTGGATGGAAAATGTGTGGACACCACCATGGGCCTGACACCTCTTGGAGGCATCATGATGGGTACACGATGCGGCAACATCGACCCGGCTATTATCCCGTATCTGCAGAATACCACCGGAATGACTGCCGATGAGATCGACTATATCATGAATAACAAGTCCGGTCTTCTCGGGCTTTCCGGCGTCAGTTCCGATCTCCGCGATGTGGAAGCGGCAGCAGCGGAAGGAAACTACCGGGCCAAGATCGCACTGGACCTGTTCGTCTATACCGCAGCTACCTATATCGCAGCCGTTACGGTCTCCCTCGGCGGCCTGGATGCCATCATCTTCACTGCCGGCATCGGAGAAAATGATCCCGGTATGCGAAAAATGATCTGCGAACGGCTGAAGCACTTTGGCGTGGAGATCGATGATGAAATCAACAATAAAGTGCGGCGGCGCGAGTGCAGTATCGCATCACTGAATTCCAAGGTGGGGATCTTTGTGATACCCACAAATGAGGAACTGGTCGTTGCACGGGATACCTACAAGCTCATTCGTTCGCTGAAGGACGATGATCTCGACGACTGATTTTCACAAAAACACTTGTGGAGAGATTATGTCTCGTGTACAATGTTCTGCAGTAAGCATTAAAGAGGGAAAGGCATTTTGCCGGAAGGCGGGATGCTTAAAAGGGAGGAAACCCATATGAATTCTAACGTAGTATATTTCAGCCCCACTGGAGGAACGAAAGCAGTAGCAGAACTGATCATCAACGATCTGGGCTCTCAGGTTTTTGATATGACAGTTTCGGTGCTTCCCAGTTTCTTCAATGAGGATGATATTGTGTTTTTCCTGGTCCCGGTCTATGGAGGACGTATTCCGAAACCGGTCTATGAGCGCATGAAACTCATGCACGGCAGCAATACGCCGGCCGTAGTCATCACTGTTTACGGCAACCATACGGTGGGGGATGCTCTTCTGGAGATGAAGGAGCTGGCCAAAGAGTGCGGATTCAATGTATTCGCAGCAGGTGAGATGATTGCTCCTCATTCACTGGACAAGTCCTACGGCGCCGGCCGCCCGGATACCAGTGACAAAGCAAAGTTCAAAGAGTTTGTGGACAAAGTCATGGCAGCCACAAGTTTTAAGGAAGTCACGGTTCCCGGCAATAAAAAATACAAACCGTATGTGGGTGTTCCAGTTCGTCCCATGGTGGTGCGTAAAAACTGCATGGGATGCGGAATCTGCTCTGAGACCTGCCCCACCAATGCAGTCTATCTGGTACAGGGCAGGAACAGTGATGTCAGCAAGACCGAACTGTTAAAGTGCATCAGCTGTATGCACTGCATCACGGTATGTGCCAGCGATGCCCGCCGAGTTCCCATTGCAGAGAAGGCTGCCATCCATGCCGCTCTTGCAAAAAGTGCATCCAGCCGCAAGGAACCGAAGTTCTATCTTTAATCAATATGAAAAGATTTATGGAGACCTCTTTTTAAGGAGATCTCCATTTTCCATTAAATGGATGTTAATTCGATTAACACAACCCTCAATTTTGGCGGAATTGTGTTAAAACAGACACTTTTAAGAAAAGTGTTGCATTCGTATCAATTGCGGGGAAAGTGATGATTGATTAAAAATACTCCTCTTTCTAAAATGAAGTCAAAGAAAGGGACAGGCATTTTCGATTATTTCATCGAGAAGGCAGTCAACAGACTGTTCTTCGGATTTCCCCGTGCAGTACGTCCCAACGCAGTCTCATTCCGGCGCGTCTGTCCCGGTGAGACATGATAGTATTTTCTCTCCCCCTCTTCATCCGGCAGCAGATCGTTTCCCCTCATTGATCTGCTGCCGACAGTTGTTTTATTCTCAAAATACCGGTCCGTTGAGACCGGTATTTTTCATGGAAAAAACAGAATATCGTATTTTCAATATCACAGGGAAATGGTAAGATGAGTGCAAGAGGACCTGCCGGCCGGCAGGTCGATGGAAATTGAAAAAGATAGGAGGAGAAAAGTATGTTATGGGGTGACGGCTCTGCTGCTGCAATGGCGGCGGCGGATGCGGCGAAAGCGGCAGTTCGAAGCACTGCAAACTTCGACTGGACCTTTATCACGCTGCTGGCGTTAGTGGTCGTGGGCGTGTATGTTCCACAGATCAAGAAGAAAAACTGGAACGGTATTTTTGCAGCTCTTGCACTGTACGGAGTGCACTGGCTGTATGAGATCGTCAATGCGGTGATCTGTCATATCTGGGGCTATGCATTATGGACAGTATCTCCCTCCAGTACCACGTTTATCCTGCTCATCGGTGTTTGCTGGGAACTTTCTCTGATGTTCTCCATCGCCGGGTTTACAGCAGACCTGCTTCCGGAAGACAAGGATAAGAAGATCCTGGGTATCAACAACCGTGTGTTCTTTGCCATTGGTTCCGCACTGGGTTTTGCACTCTTTGAGATCTTCCTTGCATCGACACCTGCTTTTATCTGGGTGTACAAATGGTGGGGATTCCTTCCGGTGTTTATTACCACCTATATCCCGTTTTTCCTGGTGTCGTACCTTGTGTATGATATGCCGAGAGACAAACAGAAGAAAGTGGTTGCCACTCTCTGGATCTGTGTTGCAATTCTGCTTATCGTATTGATTCCGATGGGAGTCATCTGAGTTTAATCCCGTAAAAAACCCGTCTGATCCGAATGTGTGTGATCAGACGGGTTCAACTTTGCTGTCTTTTACTTGGCGAGTGCCTCTGATGTTGCTGGAACTGCGGATTCTTCCGGAGTCTCGGAAACAGCTGGTTCAGCAGATTCAGCGGGTGTTTGAGAGCCTGCAGGAACTGCTTGCTCGCTGGGCTGTGGAGACAGAGAGGGGGACGGTGTCGGCTCTGCTGGTGTGGGAGAGTTGATGATGCGGTCAAAAGCGACCATCATAGTAGCACACTGGGAGCGGGGGCAGGTGCCCTGCGGTTGAAGCGTTGTTTTGGTGACGCCGTTCATCAGACCCTGGCTCACGGCCCATGACATGGCCGGACGAGCATAACCGGAGATCTGTTTTTCATCTGCAAACTTGGAAAGCGAGGAAAGATCCGTCTGATCTTTTGCCTTTCCTTTGTAGATAGCATACTTGTACAGGATGGCAGCTACCTGCTGGCGGGTGATCAGGTCATTGGGAGCGAACTTGCCGCCGCCGATTCCTCCGACGATATTCTTATCTGCGGCCCAAATGATGGGAGAGGCATACCATGCGGTGTTCTTTACATCTGAGAAAGGACTGACATTGCTGGTGGCAGGTTTTCCTTCCATGCTGTAGAGCACTGTTACCAGCATCGCGCGGGTCATCTCAGTGGCAGGGGCAAACTTGAAGTCCTGCATTCCAACCATCAGTTTCTTGTTCACAGCACCACCGACAAAGGTGTAATACCAAGCAGTGTTGGGAACATCGTAGAAGATATCACCGTATTCAGTGGAATAGAACGTTGTCACAGCACTGGCATTTTTGCCGGCTGCGGTGGCAATTGCCTTGTTGACTGTGTTCGGGATCATGGTTCCGTTCAGCGCTATGGCGCTGGATCCGTTGGGTTCACTGCCATCGGTAGTATACCGGATCACAGCACCTGGGGTTCCGGAACGGAGAATGACGGTGCCGTTACCGGCAGAGACGATCTCCGGAGCTTCCGTGATGTTGGCATCCACGGTCTGGGAGGCCACAGGGGTGCGGGTTCCGAACTGGTCAAAACCTGCTACCTTAAGGGTGACCTTGCTGTTCAAAGAAATGTTTCCGTTGGTAGTTGGGCTTGCCAGAGTGGGGGTGGAACCATCCGTTGTGTAGTGCAGAGTCACACCGCTGTTGTTGGCGGAGACACTGACCGTTCCTCCATTCACACTGAT
>CAJOQP010000012.1 GCA_905236515.1 uncultured Oscillospiraceae bacterium
AAGCACAGCGGAAACGGTGAATGAGCCCGCATCCGAAGCTGCAGCCCCGAACTCCGGGACTGAGGAGAACACGGAATATCACTACGTTCGTCCGGAAGGCCGGCTGTATTCCGATGCGGATTATACCCGTCAGGAGGACACTACCGCGCCTCCCCGCTACTATACCCCGCCGGAAAAAAAGCCCAAGAAGACCTGGGACCGCGCCAAGGCGAAGACCACTGCTCTGGGACTGTGCGTGGCTCTTCTCGGTGGTGTACTGGGCGGTGTCGTCACCGGAGCCATTATGAACCGTTCCGGCAATGATGCTCCGGTCTCTTCCGTTTCCTCCCAGGCATCCGGAAGCGGTACCACCACGGTGGCCAAGAAGCAGACTGGTTCCATGACCGCCGCACAGATCTACGATCAGGCTACCAAGCAGGTGGTGGGTATCCAAAGCAACATCACCTACATGAATTTCTTCGGTCAGACCACTCAGGCGGCTCTGTCCGGCACCGGGTTCTTCATCAGTGATGACGGCTATATCCTGACCAACAACCACGTTATCAGTGAGGCGTCCAGCAGCGGCAGCGAGATCAATGTTCTGACCTATGACGGCACCACCTATGCCGCCACCGTGGTGGGGGCGGATGCCTCCAATGACCTGGCAGTACTGAAGATCGATGCCTCGGACTGTGTTCCGGTGACCTTTGGCTCCAGCAGCGACATGAGTGTGGGAGACACGGTGTATGCCGTGGGCAACCCCATGGGTGAGCTGCAGTTCACCATGACCTCCGGAATGGTCAGCGCTCTGGACCGCGATGTCACCACCGAGGAATCCGGCGGATCCATCAACATGTTCCAGATGGATGCTGCCATCAACAGCGGAAACTCCGGCGGTCCGGTGTATAACGCCAACGGTGAAGTTATCGGCGTGGCCACCGCGAAATACTCCTCTTCGGGCACCGACGCAACCGTGGAAGGTCTGGGATTCGCCATTCCCTCCGATGATGCCAAGAAGATCTCCAACGATCTGATGACCAACGGCTACGTCACCGGCAAGGCCAAGATGGGCGTCTCCATCGACCAGAACTATTCTTCCACCGTAGCGCAGTATTACGACATGCCGGAAGGCGCCTATGTGAAATACGTGGAGACTGGCAGTGCTGCAGAAAAGGCCGGGATCCAGCCGGGAGATATCATCACCAAGTGCGGCGACAAAGCCATCGAAGGCTATGAGGATCTTACCAATGCTATCAAGAGCTACAGTGCCGGGGATACCGTGGAGATCACAGTGTACCGCTCCGGTGAAGAGAGCACACTGAACATCACCTTCGATGAAGCCAATGCCACCCAGCAACAGGCATCTGCCCAGCAGCAACAGCCACAGGGGAACTTCTTCGGTTTCGGCGGAATGCCCAACGCCCAGAGCGGTGCCTACATCTCCCGCTGAAAACAAAAAACTAAGCGAAATACGCGTTCACTTCTTAAGGAAGCGGTCGGGATCCATTCCCGGCCGCTTCTGTCTTTCCAGCAAAAAACACCGTTCCCGGAGTTTCCGGAAACGGTATTTTTTCGGTTTTGTTTTTCCAGTTGTTCCTGCCGTATCTTATGCCATGGCCGCAGTGATGATGGACATGGTGTAGACTTCATCGGCGTTGCAGCCGCGGGACAGATCGTTGATGGGAGCGTTCAGACCCTGCAGGATGGGGCCGTATGCGGCGAAACCGCCGAGACGCTGTGCGATCTTATATCCGATGTTGCCGGACTGGATCTCCGGGAAGATGAAGGTGTTGGCATAGCCGGCTACCGGGGATCCCGGGAACTTCAGCTGGCCCACTTCCGGAGAGACTGCAGCGTCGAACTGCATCTCGCCGTCCACGGGGATGTCGGGAAGCATCTCTTTGCATTTGGCACAGGCGTTGCGGGCCAGATCCGGTCCCGGGCCTTTGCCGGAGCCTTTGGTGGAGTAGCTGAGAAATGCCACTTTCGGCTCGATGCCGAATTTCTGTGCGGTCAGTGCGGTCTCACGGCCGACTTCTGCCAGTTTGTCTGCGGCTGCCAGCTTTACTTCGCCGGTGGCTTTGTCCAGGGTATCTTCATAGCTGATGTTGATGGCGCAGTCGCCCATGGCGATCATCTCATCTCCGCGGGAGAGGATGAAGCAGGAGCTGACGAGGTTTGCACCGGGTTTGGTCTTGATCAGCTGCAGTGCCGGACGAACAGTGTCGGCAGTGGAGTAGGTGGCGCCGCCCAGCAGGGAATCGGCTTTGCCCATCTTCACCAGCATGGTTCCGAAGTAATTGCTCTTGGAAAGAGCAGCTCTGCACTCTTCTTCGGTCATCTTGCCCTTGCGCAGCTCTACCATCTTGGCGACCATCTCATCAAATCCCTCGTAGTTCTCGGGATCGATGATCTCCAGACCGTCGATATCAAATCCACCGTCTGCAGCAGCCTTTTTGACGTCATCCACATTGCCCACCAGAATGGGGGTCAGGAAACCGTCGGCTTTCAGCCGTGCAGCTGCTTCCAGGATGCGGGCATCGGTGCCCTCGGTGTACACGATCTTGCGCGGGTTCTGTTTCAATACTTCTACCAGATTCTCGAACATGGAAATGCTCCTCCGATCATAGATTCTTTTTCATAGGATCCCGGTGCCTTTTCTCTGTCTCTGCCCGGCAGCGGGACTGTTATTTCCGTTTATCTACTTTAACACCCACCCGATCTTATTTCAATGGCTTTTCCCAGTTTTCACCTCTTTGCCGTTGTTTTTTCTTTCGGAAAAAGGCCTCCAACGGGAGTGTAGAATTTTGCCCGGATTTCATCCTCTTTTTTTCACAAATTCCCAACTTTACAAAGTCCGCGGGCTGTCAGTATAATTACTGATAGTTATCACTGTGAGGTGAACATATTGAAACGTACATTTGCTTCCACTCTGGCGGAGCTTCGCCGCAGCAGCGGCCGGAGCCAGAGACAAGTGGCAAATGATCTTAAGATCAGTCAGGCTCTTCTCAGCCATTATGAAAACGGCGCCCGGGAACCGGGGCTGAATTTTGTCTGCCGCGTCTGCGATTATTACGACGTCTCGGCAGACTATCTTCTCTGCCGCAGCAACAACACCCATCTGGAAGGTGCGTCGGCAGATGCCGCCCGCTCGATCCTCAAACAGTTCAGGCAGCTGGCGGACAAAGCGGAAGAATTGCTGGAGGACATTGAATGAAAGATCAGAGCCATATTCGCAACTTTTCCATCATCGCTCATATCGACCATGGCAAATCCACCCTCTCCGACCGTCTCATTGAAAAATGCGGTGCTGTGGAAGAGCGGATCATGGAAGACCAGATCCTGGACAACATGGATCTGGAAAAGGAACGGGGCATCACCATCAAGGCCCGTGCCGTAGGTCTGAGCTATACCGATCCCGCGGGTGAAGTGTATGAGCTGAACCTCATCGACACGCCGGGTCATGTGGACTTCAACTATGAAGTCTCCCGCTCCCTCACCGCCTGTGAAGGCGCACTGCTCATCGTGGATGCCTCCCAGGGAGTGGAGGCTCAGACGCTGTCCAACACCTATCTGGCGCTGGACGCGGATCTGGAGATCGTTCCCGTCATCAACAAAATCGACCTTCCCGCCGCCGACCCCCAGCGGGTCAAGCAGGAGATCGAGGACATCATCGGCATTCCCGCCATGGAGTCTCCGGAGATCTCCGCCAAGGTGGGTCTGAACATCGACGACGTGCTGGATGCCATCGTAAAGCAGGTCCCTCCCCCTTCGGGAGACCCTGCTGCGCCGCTGAAAGCGCTGATCTTCGACAGTCAGTACGATAACTACCGCGGCGTCATCGTATTCATGCGGGTCTTTGACGGTTCCATCCGTAAGGGGACACGCGTCCGGATGATGCAGACCAAGGCGGAATATGAGGTGCTGGAAGTGGGACACCTTCGTCCCATCGGTCTGGAACCGGCGGATGAGCTGGTCGCCGGCGAAGTGGGATATTTCACCGCCAGCATCAAGAACGTGGCGGATACCAGTGTGGGCGACACCGTGACGGAGGCAGCCAATCCCACGAAGGAAGCCCTCCCCGGCTACCGCCCGGCACGAAGCATGGTCTACTGCGGCATCTATACCGTGGACGGATCCAAATATCCGGACCTGCGGGATGCCCTGGACAAACTGAAACTCAACGACGCTTCTCTTTCCTACGAACCGGAGAGTTCCGCAGCCCTGGGCTTTGGGTTCCGCTGCGGTTTTCTTGGTATGCTGCATATGGAAGTCATTCAGGAACGTCTGGAACGGGAATTTGATCTGGATCTCATCACCACTCTGCCCTCTGTCATCTATCAGGTATATCTGTCGGACGGATCCATGGTGGCGGTGGACAATCCCCACAATTATCCGGATCCCGGCTCCATTGAGGAAGCGCACGAGCCTTACGTAAAGGTCTCCATCATCACACCGCAGGATTATGTAGGCAACATCATGCCTCTGTGTCAGGACCGCCGCGGCGAGTACCGGGACATGCAGTATCTGGATACCCATCTGGTGGAGATGCACTACGACATGCCCTTGAACGAGATCGTCTATGATTTCTTTGATGTGCTGAAGGCTCGAACCAAGGGATATGCCTCTCTGGACTACGAGTTTTCCGACTACCGCCCGTCGGATCTGGTGAAAGTGGATGTACTGCTCAACGGCGATCAGGTGGATGCTCTCAGTTTCATTGCCCATCGGGACAAGGCCTACGGCCGCGCCCGGAAGCTGTGTGAGAAGCTGAAGGAGAATATCCCCCGCCAGCTCTTCGAGGTTCCCATTCAGGCAGCCATCGGCGGCCAGATCATTGCCCGGGAGACCGTCAAGGCGCTGCGCAAGGACGTTCTGGCCAAGTGCTACGGCGGTGATATCACCAGAAAGAAGAAACTGCTGGAAAAGCAGAAGGAAGGCAAGAAAAAGATGCGTCAGCTGGGGACCGTTCAGATTCCTACGGAAGCATTCCTCGCCGTCCTCAAACTGGACGAAGAATAATAAAAATCCGTATCCTCGAGTTTTTAAAGCTCTCTGGATACGGATTGTTTTTTTCAGTTCTGTTCCGTGATATTCATCATGGGAAGTCCGGTCATGGCTCGGCGAAGCATGTCGAAGCAGAAGTTCCCGGCACAGCGCCGGATGTAGTCCCGGGTGCGATTGGCTCCCAGGTGCAGCTCGATGACTTCCGTCTTTCCCTCCATGGCCAGTCCGCAGAACACGGTACCCACCTCATGGATGCCGTCTCCGTCGGGGCCGGCAAGGCCCGTAGTGCTCACGGCAAAATCAGCGCCGGTGATCGTTCGGATATTCTCCGCCATGGCCCGGGCCACGGGCTCGCTGACCGCGGTGTGTTCCCGGATCAGCTCCGGATCGATCCCCAGGACCCTGGCTTTCACATCATCGGTATAGGTGACCGCACCGCCCACATAGAATTCGGACGCGCCGGACATGTCGGTAAACCTCCGGGCGATATCGCCGCCGGTGCAGCTCTCCGCGGTGGCAAAGGTCTTCTTCTGTTCCTGCATCAGCTGGAACACCCGTTCCTCCAAGCAGGAGATATCGAAGCCGTAAACATTGTCTCCAAGGATCTCCACCGCTTTTTCGATGACAGGCTTCATCATGGCCTCTGCTTCCTCTTCGCTTCCGGCCTTGGCCGTGACGCGGAGGAAACAGTCCGCCTCCTTGGCATAGGGTGCCATGGAGGGGTTGGTGAGGTCCTTCATGATATCCCGCATCATGAAATCCATGGCGCTTTCGCTGGTACCGAAAACGCGGATCTCATGGGAGAAGATCTCCTCATCGGAAAACTGTTTCAGATACGGGATCCCGTACTGATCGAACATGGGGATGCACTCTTTGGGAGGCCCCGGAAACATCAGCACGACCTTGCCGTCCTTCTGAAAGGCACATCCCGGGGCAGTTCCCCAGTAATTGTGGAACACAGTACAGCCTTCCGGCAGCATGGCCTGCTGCAGATTGTTGCGGCTCATGTCCTCGCTGTAGCCTTCGTTGGTGATGTAGTCGTAAAGGCCTTCTTTCTCCTTCTCGTCCATCACCAGTTCCAGTCCGAAGGACTTCGCCAGAAGCACCTTCGTCAGATCGTCCACGGTGGGGCCGAGGCCCGCGGTGGTGATGATGATATCCACCCGTTCCTTGGCGATCTCGATGCACCGGGCCAGCCGTTCCGGATTATCCCCCACTTCCGTGGTGTACAGGACGTTGATGCCGATGCGGGCCAGCCTCTGGGCGATATCCCTTGCATCCGTATTGGTGATCTGCCCCAGCAGCAGTTCCGTTCCGATGGAAATGATCTCTGCGGTGTATTCTTTTCTCATGCCTGTACCCGGATCCTTTCAATGCCTGCCAGCGCTTCCGCCACCAGACCCTCGATATCCATCACCGATTCGGCTTCCGCCACCTTTTCCACAATGGGATGGGTCTCGGGATGCCGCGGCGTAAATACGGTGCAGCAGTCCTCATAAGGCAGGATGGAAGTCTCAAAGGTGCCGATCTTCCGGGCAATATCGATGATATCGCTCTTGTCCATACCGATGAGGGGCTGGATCACCGGCAGATCGCTCACTGCCTGGGAGCAGGCCATGGCTTCCATGGTCTGCGAAGCCACCTGACCCAGGTTTTCTCCGGTGACGACGGCTTTGCAGTCGTATTTCTTTGCCAGAGCCACGGAGATGCGCATCATGAAGCGGCGCATGATCAGGGTAAAATACTTCTCCGGGCATTTCATCTGGATCTCTTCCTGTATGTGGGTAAACGGTACCACCAGGATGCTCATACTGCCGCAATACGGTGTGAGGATCTGGGCCAGCTCCACCACTTTCTGCTTTGCCAGTTCCGAAGTATACGGATAGGAGAAGAAGTGGACGGGAATGAGCCTCACGCCTCGCTTTGCGATCATATATGTGGATACGGGTGAGTCGATGCCCCCGGACAGCATGGAGATGGCGGTTCCGTTGGAAGACAGCGGCATGCCGCCGGCACCCAGAACGGAGGGGCCGTGTACAAACGCAGCATCCTCCCGGATCTCCACATGCACCGTCAGTTCCGGATTATGAACATCCACCTTGCAGTCGGGAAAGGCGTCCGCCAGTTCCCCGCCCACATACTGACTCAGCTGGATGGAGCTCATGGGGAAGTTCTTGTCTCCCCGCTTGCTTTCAACCTTGAAGCTGGCGGCGCGGTGAAATTCCTCTGCCAGATACTCCTTGGCAAGGGCCACGATGGCGTCCTTGTCTTTTTCACATGCCGCGGCACGGGTCATGGTCTTGATGCCGAAGACCGTCTGAAGGGCTTCGAACACCTCATCCATATCCGTCTCGTCGTCCGCAGGCTCCACATAGACGATGGACTGCCGTGCGTACACCTTGCACTGCCCGATGGGTTTCAGGCGGTATCGGATATTCTTTAACAGCTGCTGTTCAAACCGATGCTTGTTGAGTCCCTTGAGCACCAGTTCTCCCTGTTTCAGCAGGATATAATCGGTCATGTCAGTCTCCTGTCCGTTATTCGGCTTCTTCCTCGACGGCGGTAATGGCGATATGCAGCTCTTCCAGCTGTTTCGGATCCACTGCGCCGGGAGCGCCCATCATGATATCCTGTGCGTTCTTGTTCATGGGGAACGGAATGACTTCGCGGATGGAATCCTCCCCTGCCAGAAGCATGACCATACGGTCCACGCCCGGTGCGATGCCCGCGTGGGGAGGTGCACCGTAGCAGAAGGCATTGTACATGGCGGGGAACCGCTGTTTCACGTCCTCTTCCCCGAGGCGCACCATTTCAAAGGCCTTGACCATGATCTCCGGATCGTGATTTCGCACGGCCCCGGAGGACAGCTCTACGCCGTTGCACACGAGATCGTACTGATCCGCGGTGATGGACAGCGGATCGATCTCTCCCTTCTCCGCCTTCATCAGGGTCTCCAGACCGCCGTTGGGCATGGAAAACGGATTGTGGCAGAATTCCAGCTCGCCGGACTCTTCCCCGATTTCGTACATGGGGAAGTCCACGATCCAGCAGAAGGTATACTGTTCCTTCTTCATATGGCCTTCCACAGCGGCACCCAGTTTGTTGCGCATGACGCCGATGGTTTTCTGTGCCTGGCCGCGGGGACCCACAGAGATGCCCACGAGGCAGTCCGGCTGCAGACCGAGCGCTTCTGTGATGGTGTCCTTGCGGTCCGCGAAGAATTTGGCCACGCCGCCTACCAGCTCGCCGTTTTCATCCATGCGGAACCAGTAGGGCTTCTTCCCGGACTGTACTTCCGTATCGGCGCACAGTGCGTCGATCTGTTTCCGGGTAAGTTTGCTTCCGGAGACCACTACGGCCTTGACCTCTGCGCCTTCCTCATTGAACGGCGGGAATTCGGTGCCCTGGCAGTGCTCCGTGATATCCTGACAGATCAGATCGATACGAAGATCCGGTTTGTCGGTACCGTATTTCTCCAGTGCCTCCAGATAAGGGATGCGCAGGAAGGGCGCTTCGGAGGCTGTGTCGTATTTTCCGTATTTTGCAAAAATGGGAGGCAGAACATCTTCCAGAATGGCAAAGACGTCCTCCTGGGTGGCAAAGGCCATCTCCATGTCCAGCTGATAGAACTCACCGGGAGAGCGGTCGCCCCGGGCATCCTCATCCCGGAAGCAGGGCGCGATCTGGAAATAGCGGTCGATGCCGGAGACCATCAGCAGCTGTTTGAACTGCTGAGGTGCCTGAGGCAGTGCGTAAAACTGACCCGGATGCTTGCGGGCCGGAACCAGGTAATCTCTCGCCCCTTCCGGAGAGGAAGCGGTGAGGATGGGAGTGGTGATCTCCAGAAAACCGTGCTCGGTCATGGCCTGACGCAGAGCCGCCACCACATTGCAGCGCAGGACAATGTTGTCCTTCACTTCCGGATTGCGAAGATCCAGATAGCGGTATTTCAGACGGGCGGTCTCATCCGCGTCGCGGGAGCGGTTCACTTCGAAGGGCAGCTCGTTGTAGCGGCATTTGCCCAGTACGCGGACTTCCGTGGGAACGATCTCGATGTCGCCGGTGGGGATCTTTGAATTCTTGCTGTCCCTCTCCCGCACGGTACCGGTGACCTGAACGGTGGATTCCTTGTTGATCTCCTTGAAGGTTTTGAACATCTCCTCCGTGTCTACCACGACCTGGGTCGTGCCGTAGAAATCACGGACGATGATAAAGGCAAAATTCTGACCGACTTCCCGCATATTCTCCATCCATCCTGCGATGGTAACGGTCTGGCCGACGTTTTCCATGCGGAGCTCGCCGCAGTTATGGGTTCTGGACTGGAACATAGTTTCTTCCTTCCTTTTTGGTATTCTCTCAGTCATCCAGGATCAGTTTGCCCTGGTTCATCTTCTCAAGTTCCTGCTGTACGTAGGACACGGCCTCTTCGGGAGCCATTTTCACCTGCTCGCCGGTGCGCATGTTCTTGACACTGTAAACATTGGCCGCCGCCTCATCCTCGCCGAGGATCACGGCGAAGGGCACTTTCAGCTTGTCCGCATAGCTCATCTTCGCCTTGAACTTCTTCTGTTCGGCATAGAACTGCGTACGGATATCGCTCTGCCGGAAGCGGGTGGCTGCCGCAATGGCGAAGCTGCGGTCTTCCATCATGGGGATCACCAGCACGTCGCACGGGGACGTGATGATGGAGTCGGACAGCATATTTTGCTCATTGAGCACATAGAACAGACGGGTCAGGCCGATGGAGATGCCCACACCGGGAAGAGTCTTGTTGGTATAGTACTCTGCCAGGTTGTCATACCGTCCGCCGGAGCAC
>CAJOQP010000013.1 GCA_905236515.1 uncultured Oscillospiraceae bacterium
ATGTACAGAATACTGCGCAGAATTTCACCGAAAAACTGAGAAGCTTCATCTCCACCATCGTGGAATTCTTCCAAGGGCTGGTCGATTAATCCCGCAATCCTTTCAAAAACTGCAGAACTGTAGTTTTTACTACATCCGCAACGCTTGGATAAATGGTATAGTATGAACAGCAGTATTGCATTAGCAACCAAGCATATTTGATCTATGGAGGATTTATATTATGAAAAAATGGGTATGCCCGATTTGTGGTTATGTTGAAGAAGGAGAAAAAGCTCCTGAGTTTTGCCCCATCTGCAAATGCCCCGGCGAGAAATTCACCGAGCAGGCAGAGGATCTGACCTGGGCCGCTGAGCACGTTGTCGGCGTTGCTCAGGGTGCTCCCGAAGAGATCATCCAGGGTCTCCGTGAGAACTTCACCGGCGAGTGCAGCGAAGTTGGCATGTATCTGGCCATGTCCAGACAGGCTTTCCGGGAAGGTTATCCCGAAGTTGGTGATTACTACCACAGAGCAGCTCTGGAAGAAGCAGAGCATGCTGCAAAGTTTGCAGAACTTCTGGGAGAAGTCCTCACCGATTCCACCAAGAAGAACCTCCAGATGCGCGTGGACGCAGAGAACGGCGCCACTGCCGGCAAGACCGCTCTTGCCAAGAAGGCAAAAGAGCTGAATCTGGATGCGATCCATGACACCGTTCATGAGATGGCTCGCGACGAGGCCCGTCACGGCAAAGCATTCAAAGGCCTGCTGGACCGTTACTTCGCCGACTGATTACCAAAACAAAAAATCGTGCAGTCAATTTGATTTGACTGCACGATTTTTTATTCGTCATATAAGGATTTCGTTATACGATCCCAGATACCGAATGGTCTCCGGGCCTTTTTCCAGATCCCGGATGAGCCGATCCGTTTCCGGTGCGTAGACGGGACTTTCCACGTCAAAATAGAATTCGAATTCGAAATCCGTATCCGGCACCGGGCGGCTCTCCAGCTTCCGGATGTTCACTCCCAGCGCATAGAACTTGGCCAGCACATTATACAGAGCACCAGGTTTATGCGGTACCTTGATAATCAGGGAGATCCGGTCAGCTCCCGGATAGATCTCCTGATTCTTGGAGATGCAGATGAACCGGGTGTAATTGCCGTTGCTGTCCTGAATGTTTTCTTTGAGCACTTTCATGCCGTAATCTTCCCCGCAGGATGCCGAACAGATGGCGGCAATGTCCGTCCGCCCGGATTCCGCAACGGTCCTGGCGGCAATGGCCGTGTTGGCCACGGGATGGACATCCACATTTTTCAGCGTGGAAAGGAAGTTTCCGCACTGGCTGATGGCCTGCTGATGAGAGATGATCTCCCGGATCCCGTCTAAGGAGGCGCCGGGATTCGCCAGCAGAAAATGATTGATCTTCAGGCGGGCACTTTTCACGATGTAGAAATTATGCTTCAGCATCTGATCATATACCGCATTCACGGAACCGGCAGTACTGTTCTCAATGGGAAGGATGCCGTACTGGCACATCCCCGCTTCCACCGCTCGGAATACGTGGGAAAAAGATTCAAAGAACATGATGGACGGAGTCTTGAACATCCGGTCACAGGTGATCTGGGAATAGGCTCCTTCCGTCCCCTGGCAGGCGACGATTGCTTCCGGCGGGAACAGATCCGGTGTTTCCGCCAGTGCCTTATGGATGGAATCCATCAGGGAGTCTTCTCCGGATTCCATGGCATTGCGCTGGGACCGTTCTGCTGCGGAAATCGCATGGAACACGGACTGGGCGCAGTATTTGGTCTCCGGTCCGGCCATTTCCGTCACCTTGGCGATAAGCTCCCTCTCCCGGCCGTTATCCGGAGTAAGGACACGGTTCTCACGTTTTAGTTTCTCCTGCTCTCTGGCCAGCGTGAGACGCTGATCCAGAAGGCTGACGATCTGTTCATCGATGGCATCCATCTTCTGTTCCATGGACAGGATCTCTTCCATTGTATAACCTCCAGGATTCAAAAACACCGCGGCTTCATGCCGCGGTGCAGAGCAAGTCTGTTTTCTGATCAAAACTGTAAATCACAGGTCGATCTGGCTTTTCTGTGCACTATATAGATATATCACACAACAAAAGAAGGGTCAATTAACCCTTTCGGGTCCCGGTCATCCGAACAGGATATTGTTTTTCGTGTAGCTGGAATAATTCAGGCTGGCATTGATGTGATCCTTCATGGCTGTGCGGGCCAGTTCCGGGATGTGCATCTTAATGGCACTGGCAATGGCTTCATGATTATAGATTACAGTGGAATACCAGGGATTCTCCCGATCCGTGGCAACAGCACGGGTCATGGCCTTCTGATACATGGACAGATACGGCACCATCAGATCGTAGCACTTGACGATATAGGGATCCTCAGAGGAATCCACGATCAGACGGTGGAACGGCATATCGGCATCCGTCATTCCTTCCTGATCCCTGTTCTGAGCAAAGCTGGTAAAATGACCAGCCAGTTCTTCCAGTTCCCGAATAACCTGTTCGGATGCACGTTCTGTGCAGATTGCAGCCGCCTCGCACTCCAGTGCGGTACGCACCCGGTAGAGATCGATCATATCGTTGATGTTGAGGTTCATGACATAGTAACCGGGGTTGTCATCGCGGTTGACAATGAGTCCCTTCTCCATCAGCTCTCCCACTGCTTCTGCGACCGGAGTACGGCTGATGCCCAAACTCTGTGCCAACTGATTGATATTCAGTTTCGTAGCCGGAAGGATCTTCAGGTTGATGATCTGATCGTACATCAGCTGTACCACGACATCCTTCAGTTTCCATTTGGGGTTCGCTTTGATATATTGTTGAAGAAGTTCATTATTCATATGGACAAATTCCTTTTATTGTATTTGTTATATGCTTATTGTATCGCATCCGCCCTTCCAATTCAATAACTGTTTTTGGTTAAAAACAGCGCATTTTTTTGAAAAACATTCCTGGATATTGCCCATTTTCATATAGAATGATATAATTCCAACACTAATTAATCAGGAGCGCGATCATGCGGAAGGAACTGCCACACTTTCATATTGAAGACTGCCTTGGAGGAAATCAGGACTGGTTTCGTGATCTGGTCATGCGGGTCGGCGGATGCGCAGCCGTTACTGCGTGTGATCTGTGTATCGTCATGACCCTCAACGGATATTCTGATTCTCTGATCCCCTTTGACAGGCAGGATCTCACCAGGGAGCATTACCTTGAGTTCGGAAAGATCATGAAGCCCTATCTCCATCCCCGCCTTTCCGGAATCACAAAGCTGGCGACCTACACAGAGGGACTGTCATCCTATCTCCGGAACAATACGGACATGGGTGATCATCTTCACATGGAATCGATCCCCGGCAGCACTGCCCAGGAAGAAGCACAGGAATGCGTGCGCCGTCAGATCGACCGCGGGCTTCCGGTGGTTTATCTTCTATTAAAACATGCTGACCCGCGTTTTGAAGAGTATGAATGGCACTGGTTCCTTTTAAATGGATACGATGACAGCGGAGACAGTTTTCAAGTCCAGGCTGTCACCTACGGCGAAGCGGAATGGATGGACTTTCCTTCCCTATGGGACACCGGAAAGGATCTGCGGGGCGGTATGGTCCTGGTCCATCGATAAGATACTCAGAAAGCACACCCACGGTGTGCTTTTTTGCAAAGCATAAAGATTATCAATAATATGACTGTATTCGTCAGAAAAACAGACGGCTTCTTGACACTGCTGTCAAATCGGTTTAATTTAAAAAAAATTAGATTTAAAAAGGATCATCGGATATGGAATCAGCCATTTTCAGTGAAATAAAGAAACTTGGGATCGACGTGCTGTCCATTGAGGCCCGACATCACATCCACCAGAATCCCGATCTCTCGGAACACGAGGAAGCTACCCGGGACTATATTGCAGGAAAACTGACCGAACTGGGCATCCCCTATGAAACCGGGTTTGCCGATACCGGACTGGTAGCTGTTATCAGCGGCGAGTCCAGCGGACCGGTCATCGCCATCCGCGCGGACATGGATGCTCTTCCCATTCAGGAGGAGAATCCGGATCTGGCATGCCGTTCCAGGAAAGATGGAGTCATGCATGCCTGCGGTCATGACGTCCATACTGCCGTTCTGCTGGGTGTCGGCGCATATCTTCAGTCCATCCGGAGCACCCTGCCCGGAACGGTAAAACTGCTGTTCCAGCCGGCGGAAGAGAGCATCGGAGGAGCGCAGCGCATGATCGATGACGGCTGTCTGGAGAATCCTCATGTGGATGCTGTTCTCGGCCTTCATGTGGAGCCGTCTCTTCCCGTGGGATCCGTCGGGATCAAATACGGCAAGATGTACGCCTGTTCCGATGAAGTCGATATCGACATCTACGGGACCTCTTCCCATGGTGCCCGTCCGGATCTTGGGAATGACGCGATCTACATGGCTTCGGCCATCATTCAGAATACTCAGGCCATCATTTCAAGAAATATCGCTCCCACGGACTCGGCAGTATGTACTTTCGGTACCATTCAGGGGGGCAATGTCCGCAACCAGGTGGCCGACCACGTAAAGCTTACCGGAATGATACGGGCCATGGATGAGACCACCCGGGAATATCTCCGGGACCGCATCACATCCGTGTGTGATTCCGTTACATCCATGATGGGAGGTTCGGCTACCGTTCATTTCCGTCCCAGCTACTCTCCCCTAATCAATACCGATCACATGGTGGATCTGGTCCGTTCCGCCGCATCGGAATTGCTGGGAGAAGATGCTGTTATTCAGGAAGCAACACCGCAGCTGACAGTAGAGGACTTCGCCTATTTTGCCGCTGCCCGTCCTGCCTGTTTCTGGCATCTTGGCTGCACGGCGGCAGAAGACAATTCTCTTCAGATCCTGCACAATTCCGGATTCCATCCGGACGATGCCTGCATCCCCATCGGCATTGCCGTTCAGGTCCGGGCCGTTCTGGACCTGATGCATCAGCAATAACATTAACGAAAACCCGGCCGATCGGCCGGGTTTTTCCTGTCTAAAAGAGGAGTCCGGATCAATTTTGTCGATCCGGACTCCATCTGTTTCAAAATCAGTTTTCTTCAAATTCCACTTCACAGGCTTTGATGAGATTGGTGGATCCCGTCTGTCCGATGGGAATGCCGGCGGTAATGACACAGGTATCCCCGTTATCCACCTGCCGCATCTTGTATGCCTCCTCCAGACTGTAGGACAGGAGACGGTCCGTAGTATCCACCAGACCGATCAGGCCGGGTGTCACTCCCCAGACAAAGCACATCTGCCGACGGACCCGTTCCGTCATGGTCAGAGCCACGATCTTGCAGCCGGGACGGAACCGTGAGATCATCCGTGCAGTATGTCCGGACTGTGTGGGACAGATGATGGCACGGGCTTCCAGATCTCTTGCCGTCAGACAGCAGGTATGGGTCACCGCATCGTTGATCTTGGTGCGGTCTGCCAGACCGGAATCCTTAAATATCGCCCAGTAATCCACGGACTTCTCCGCTTCCTTTACGATCTCCACCATGGTCTTCAGTGCTTCCACCGGATACTTGCCTCCGGCAGTCTCACCGGAGAGCATAACGCAGTCCGTGCCGTCAAATACGGCATTGGCCACATCGGAGACTTCCGCTCTGGTAGGACGGGGATTGCGGATCATGGAGTCCAGCATCTGTGTGGCGGTAATGACGATCTTCCCTGCCTCCTGGCATTTCCGGATGAGCTGTTTCTGGATCACAGGTACTCGGGCTGCTGGGATCTCCACTCCCAGGTCGCCGCGAGCCACCATGACCCCATCGGATGCCTTGATAATGGCATCCATATTATCCACGCCCTCCTGATTCTCAATCTTGGAGATGATAAGGACATCGGATGCATGATTCTCTTTGAGCACCTTGCGAATAGCCTTGACATCATCCGCAGAACGGATGAAGGAGGCAGCGATGGCGTCGAAATCATTTTCCGCTGCGAACTTCAGATCCCCGATGTCCTTTTCCGTCAGGGCCGGAAGATTGATATGAGCTCCGGGTATATTGATGCTCTTGTTGTTGGACAGAGGTCCTCCGCTTTCCACAACGCATTGGATGTCCTGTCCCTCGATCTTCTCCACACGAAGGCCGATCAGTCCGTCATCGATCAGGATCACATTGCCTTCGCTCAATTCTTCTGCCAGGTGCTCGTAGGTTACCGACACGATCTTTTCCGTGCCTTCCACATCCCGGCTGGTCAGCGTGAAATGACCGCCCGCCTTCAGTTCCACGGTATTGTTTTTGAATGTCTTCACACGGATCTCCGGACCTTTGGTATCCAGCATGGCTGCTACCGGAGTGCCCAGCCGGTCCCGGACGCTCTTCAGCCGATTGAGTGTCGCCAGATGAGATTCGTGATTTCCGTGGGAAAAATTGAAACGGGCACAGTTCATGCCGGCTCGAATCAGCGCCTCGATGGACTCCTCATTGTCCACTGCCGGACCCAGTGTGCAGATTACTTTTGTATTTCTCATAATAATCCCTGCTTTTCCTTCATGTTATATTAAAATTATAATCGGCTTTGCCATTAATCACAAGGGATTTCTCACTTATGTGAAAGCGGCGCTCCCGCAGGAACGCCGCTTCTGTGTATTCTGAATCAGTCGTTGGTATAATTGTCAAAATATCCCTGGACCAGGACCACGGGAGTGCCCTTGTCACCGGAACCGGAGGTCAGATCACACAGGGAACCGATCAGATCGGTAATACGCCGGGGCGTCGTTCCCTCGGATTCCATCCTGCCAACCAGGTTGCCGTCTTTCTCACGGATACGCTGAGAGATGGCTTCCTTCAAAGCATCGCCGCTGAGATCTTTAAAATCATTATCTGCCAGATACTTCAGCTTCAGCTCGTTGGGAGTTCCATCCAGGCCGGGAGTGCTTGCCACACCGACCACCGGATCAGCCAGTTCCCAGATCTTGCCCACGGGATCCTTGAAAGCGCCGTCGCCGTAAACCATCACTTCCATCATCTTGCCGGTGCGGTCTTTCATCTTGCTCTGAATGGATGCCACCAGGTCCGTGCACTCATTGGGAAACAGCTTGACGGACTCTTCCGTGGATTTATTGGATCCCAGAAGACCATACTTTTCGTTGTATCCGCTGCCGTCCACCGGCTTATTCAGGATCTCATCCAGTCCAAGCACCACACTGGCACCGTTTGCCATGAGAATCCGTTTGGTTCTGTTTCGGGTATGGATGTCCGCTGCAATGACTTTATCCGTGTAGGCCAGGATATCCTGTGCGTGATTGGCAAAGATAACTTCTACCTCCGCACCGCATTCCCGGATGACTTCGCTGTAATAAGCCACATAATCCACACCGGTGAAGGGGTGCAGATTCTCGCCAAAAAGATCCCGGTACTGTTCCAGAGAAAGAACATCGGAATAGGGATTGACGGAAGCATCATCCAGTTTATCCAGAGAAATGAGCTCATTTCCAACTTCGTCACTGGGATAGGACAGCATGAGAACAACTTTCTCCACGCCCTTTGCAATGCCCTTCAGGCAGATAGCGAAACGGTTGCGGGACAGGATGGGGAAAATAACACCCACCGTACCGCCGCCGGTCTTTTCCCTGACGTCTTTTGCAATGGCGTCAACAGAGGCATAGTTGCCTTGGGATCGGGCCACTACGGATTCGGTAATGCTGATCACATCGCGGTCATGAAGAGAGAACCCTTCCGCCTCGGATGCTTCGATGACACTGTTTACGACGATCTCCGCAAGATCATCCCCTTCGCGGATGATGGGGCAGCGAATGCCACGGGAGACCGTACCTACTCTACGTTCCATATCTTAACCTTTCCTTCTATACAATGTGCTGTTCCGGCAGATTCTGCCGGAGGTCCCGAAAAGGACCCTAGATATTATAGCACAAATCACCACGGAAACAACTAACTCCATCAAGTTAGTTCAGTCCCATAAGGGCCGGAACCTCTTCCGCCGAAACGACCTCCACCGTAACGCGATCCTTCAGTTCTTCCGGAACCGGGACCAGATCCGGAATGGCAATGACCTGCATGCCCGCTGCCAGCGCTGCCCGGATCCCGTTAGGGGAATCCTCCAGCACAAGACACCTTTCCGGGCGGACCCCGGCTTTCTCACAGGCCTGCAGAAAGATCTCCGGATCCGGTTTGGATCGGGTCACCTGCTCGCCGCCTTTGAGGAACTGAAGATACGGCAGAAAGCCCGCCATCTCCATATAGTGAGTTGCAGTGTCCGTATCCGTTGACGTACAGATGCAGAACGGTATCTTATTTCGATACAGTGCTTCCATGAGCTCGCCGATTCCCGGTTTGACCGGAGGTCCCTGTGCCTCTATGATGCGGTTCACCCGTTCCCTGCTCTCCCGGGAGATTTTTTCCATGGGATAATCTTCCCCGTACAGATCCCGGAGGATCTTCCGCAGTGTCTCTCCGGCAGTGCCGATGGTGGTTATGTAGTTTTCCGTTGTCATATCATAGCCGTACTGAAGGCAGACGATCCTCTCCTGCTCCATGAACAGCCGTTCCGAATCCAGAATCAGGCCGTCCATGTCGAAGATCACCAGATCCGGCCGCTGGTTTAACTGACCGTTCATGATCACTGTTCGATCTCACGGATGAGATTGATCATCTCGATGGCGGAACAGGCAGCATCATAGCCCTTGTTTCCTGCCTTGGTGCCGGCCCGCTCGATGGCCTGCTCAATGGTATCTGTCGTCACGATGCCGAACAGAGTGGGAACTCCGGTTTGCAGACCCACCTGGGCAATTCCTTTGCTGGTCTCATTGCACACCAGGTCATAATGGCTGGTAGAACCGCGGATCACCGCGCCCAGACAGATGACTGCATCATATTTTCCGGATTCTGCCATCTTCTTGGCGATCACCGGAATCTCGAAGGCTCCGGGGACCCAGGCAAGATCGATATTGTCTCCGGATACCCCGTGGCGGAGCAATGCGTCTTCCGCACCGCCGATGAGCTTGGATACGATAAATTCATTAAAACGTGCTGCTACGATACCGATACGTACTTTTTCAGCTACTACTTTTCCCTCAAAAGTCTTCATAATGGTTTCCTCCTATATATTCCTTTCTGAATGGTGATCTCAAACGTAGTTGGTCATATGTTCCATTTTATCCTGCTTGGTCTTCAGGTATTTATAATCAAATTTCTGTGGTGGAATCTGAATGGGGACCCGTTCCTCTATGGTGATGCCGTATCCGGCCAGTCCCGTGATCTTCTTGGGATTGTTGGTGAGGATGCGCAGCCTTCGCGCTCCCAGATCCCGGAGGATCTGTGCGCCCACACCGTATTCCCGCATATCCGCGGGGAACCCCAGCATCACGTTCGCTTCCACCGTGTCGTATCCCTGCTCCTGCAGTTCATAGGCCTTCAGTTTATTGATCAGTCCAATGCCCCGGCCTTCCTGCCGGAGATACAGGATGACACCGCGGCCCTCCTGCTGGATGATCTGCATAGCCTGATGCAGCTGATCGCCGCAGTCGCAGCGCTTGGAACCGAAGACATCTCCGGTAAGGCATTCGGAATGGACCCGGCACAACACTGGTTCCCCGTCCGCGATATCTCCCATCACCAGCGCCACATGGTGGTCACCATTGATGATGTTCTGGTATCCCATGATCCGGAAGTCGCCGTAATCCGTGGGAAGTTTCGCCTCTGCTTCCCGCTTCACGATGCTCTCACGGGCAAGACGGTACTGAATAAGGTCGGCGATGGTGACTACCGTCATATCCAGTTCCTCTGCCAGTTCCAGGATCTCTGTTTTGCGCATCATGGTTCCGTCATCTTTCATGACTTCACAGCACAGGCCGCATTCCTTCAGCCCAGCCAGACGCATCAGATCCACCGTGGCTTCGGTGTGTCCGCCCCGTACCAGGACACCGCCGTCCCGGGCGCGGAGAGGAAACATGTGTCCCGGCCGCCGGAAATCCGACGGTTTGGCATCGTCCATCACACAGCGCAGTGCCGTGACAGACCGCTCTTCCGCTGAGATGCCGGTAGTGGTGTCCACGTGGTCGATGGATACGGTGAAAGCCGTGCTGTGGTTATCCGTATTGACCGATACCATCTGAGGCAGCGCCAGTTTTTCGCACAGCTGGCGGCTCATGGGCATGCAGATCAGGCCCTTTGCCCGTGAGGCCATCATGTTGACGTTTTCCGTTGTGGCAAACTGTGCCGCACAGATCATATCCCCTTCATTTTCCCGGTCCGGATCATCCAGGACCAGGATGATTTTCCCGTTTTTCAGGTCGGTCAGCGCCTGATCGATTGTTCCGAATTCTTTTGCCATTGTACTATCCCCTCCTATTAATATCCATGCTGTGCCAGGAACTCCATGGTAATGCCCGAAGCCGGGCCGGATTCCGAAGGAGCCGGCTGCATCAGTTTCTCAACATATTTTCCTACAATATCGTTTTCCAGATTCACCGGAGAACCTACCCGGCGGCTGGAAAGAGCGGTCACTGCTCTGGTATGAGGGATCACCGACACCTGAAAAGAGCGGTCATCCACCCGAGCTACCGTCAGGCTGATCCCGTCGATGGCGATGGAACCTTTCTCCACCACATACCTCAGGATCTCCGGCGGTGCTTCCACCGTATACCACACTGCATTGTCATCATCACGGATCTCCCGAATGATGCCGGTGCCATCGATATGACCGGACACGATATGCCCGCCGAACCGTCCGTTGGCAGCCATGGCACGTTCCAGATTCACCGGATCTCCCGGCCGGGTCTGTGCCAGTGACGACCGGGACAGCGTCTCATTCATGACATCCGCGGTAAACCCGCCGCTTTCCACACTGGTCACAGTGAGGCAGATTCCGTTGACGGCGATGCTGTCTCCGATCCTTGTATCCTCCAGCACAGTGCTGCACTGAACATGGATCACACAGGACTTCGATCCCCGGGACAAGCTTCGAAGCGTTCCGGTCTCTTCTACGATCCCTGTAAACATTTCCTTACTCTCCCTTCACGTTTTTCGTCTGCGGGAAATAACCGGTGATGCACAGGTCCTCCCCCAGCTGTTCAACCGACAGGTGTTCCAGCTGAGAGGCATCCTTCATGCATCCCGCTCCTGTCCCCTTGACCGGAGAAGGAGCTCCCAAACCGCCGATGAGCACATTCCCCACATACACGACGGCTTTCTGCGCCAGGCCCTCATCCCGAACGGAGCCGTGGATGCTTCCTCCGCCTTCCACCAGCACACTGTCGATCTTCCGTTTTCCAAGAATCTCCATGAGCCGTCGAAGATCTACGCGATCCTCTCCGCAGGAGACCACTTCCGCTCCCATATCCTGGATCTTCATGACCTGTACTGCAGCGCCGGGAATTTTCAGTGTATTTCCCGCCACGGCGATGATGGTCGGGATCTGACGGGCGGTCTGCAGGATACGGCTGTCCAGCGGGATGCGCAGGCAGGAATCGCAGATCACCCGGACGGGATCTACACCTTCCTCGGTGCGGCAGTTGAGCATGGGATCGTCCGCCAGCACCGTTCCGATGCCGGCAAGGATGGCGGAATACCGCTTTCTGAGCAGATGCACATGGTTACGCGCCGCTTCTCCGGTGATCCATTTGCTGTCCCCGGTATGACAGGCAATCTTTCCGTCCAGACTCATGGCATACTTCATCACCACGTAAGGCCGTCCCGTCCGTATATAGTGGAAGAAGACCTCATTTAGCCGGAGGCATTCCTCCTCCAGGATCCCTGTGACGACTTCCACGCCATGCTCCCGGAGGATCCGGATCCCGCCTCCCGCAACTTTTGGGTTGGGATCCAGGCATCCCACGAAGACCCGCCGGATCTTCTTTTCCAGAATGATCTCCGTACATGGCGGTGTCTTTCCGTAGTGACAGCAGGGTTCCAGTGTCACGTAGAGGTCCGCGCCCTCGCAGGCCTCCTTCGTGTTCAGCAGTGCATTTCGCTCGGCATGAAATCCGCCATACTGCTCGTGATATCCTTCACTGATGACGTGTCCGTCCTTTACGACAACACACCCCACCATGGGATTGGGCGATACCCGTCCCTCTCCCATCCGGGCAAGAGCAAGCGCCCGGCGCATATATTGTTCCCGGTCTGTCATGAGGACCTCCTCTCCTCGACGTTCAGGCAAAAAGAAAACTCCCTGCAGATGTGCAGGGAGTGCTATGATTCCACGTAATGCAAAGTTACACGGACCATATCTTCTTTCATCCAGACTATACTGTCGGCTTCGGAGTTTCACCGAATCTGCAATTTCCCATAAGGGAAACGCTCGCGGGCTTTACCGCCGGTGGGGACTTTCACCCCGCCCTGAAGACATCCATTTAAAATGGCCGGTCGATTCAATTATTGAATTCAGTTTAATTCATGATTCCGCAATATGCAACTGTTTTTTTCATTTCCGATGCAAAAGCAAAAAACGGGCCTCCAAAACCGGGAAGCCCACAAGAGTTATTATACCCCCAGTGTCTCTGCTTTTTCCATTAGTATTTTTCACAAGAGTTTTCGTTGAAATAAAGTCATCTTGCCAATGGATTTCAGGCGGGTGCTCTGCTAAGATACAGCTACAAGGAGAACAGAACAGCTTGAAACAAAACCATTGTTTCAAACAAAGCTGATCTTCTATATACATCTACATCAACAGAAAGGAGCGCAGATCGTTGAAACGAATAAAACTTCAAACAGACATGTTTCGGCAGGTCTGGGCGAAATAATATCAACTCATCCACAAACGCAGAGATGTTGATCTCATTCTGATTTAGTCCAAAGGACAGCGAGTTGAAAAAGGATACGATGTTAGATAGTATGGAGCCTAACCTGCCGGTAAACACCAACCAGAAGATCGCGTAAGCGAAACATGATTGGCAAGGCTGAAAAGCCACGGACAAAATATGAGGTAAGGTCCAATGAGATAATTACCATCCGGGTACGAAACAAGTACCCGGATTTTTATTTGGTACACTCCCCTTTTAATTGACTTTCCCCTGTTTTTTCAATATCATGAAAACAAGAAAAAACAACCTGAAATCAACAGATGGAGGTCAAATCATGTATACTTCCGACGGAATCTATATCGGTCTTGCCGACGGCGAGCGCATCAATATGAGTCTGAATATATGCAACCGCCACGGCCTCATAGCCGGCGCCAGCGGCACCGGAAAAACCATCACCATGAAAGTCCTTACGGAATCCTTCTCCGATGCCGGAGTTCCCGTATTTCTCTGTGATGTCAAGGGAGACGTTTCCGGTCTGGTCTGTCCCGGTGAGCAGAATGAAGGCATGGAAAAGCGCATCGACAAGTTCGGGATCCGTGATGATTTTACCTATCGCTCCTATCCCGTAACCTTCTGGGATATCTACGGTGAGAAGGGTCATCCGATCCGTGCCACCGTTTCCGATATGGGACCGAGCCTGCTGGCCAGGATTTTAAATCTCACACCCGCTCAGGAAGGCGTCCTCAACATCGTTTTCCGTATTGCGGACGACAACGGGCTGGAACTGATCGACCTGAAGGATCTGTATGCCATGCTGGCTTACGTAGGAGAGCACAAACAGGAGCTCATACCTCAGTACGGCAATATTGCCCAGCAGTCTCTGGGCGGCATCCAGCGCTCCCTTCTCCCTCTGGAGACGGAAGGCGGCGACCTGTTTCTGGGAGAACCGGCTCTGGACATCCGTGACTGGATCCGGACCGACCACGAAGGCCACGGCATGATCAATCTGTTAAGCTGCGAGAAGCTGGTGCTGAATCCCACTCTGTATGCCACTTTCCTTCTGTGGCTCATGAGCACGCTCTATGAGACCCTGCCGGAAGTAGGCGATCTGGATAAGCCGAAACTGGTCTTCTTCTTTGATGAGGCACACTTCCTCTTCTCCGATGCCCCCAAGGCACTGGTTCAGAAGATCGAACAGGTGGTCAAGCTGATCCGCTCCAAAGGTGTCGGCATCTACTTCTGCACCCAGAACCCGGCGGATATCCCCGATTCGGTGCTGGCGCAGCTGTCCAACCGCTTCCAGCATGCATTGCGTGCCTATACTCCCACCGAGATCAAAGCCGTCAAGGCCGCTGCCAACTCTCTGAGGGAGAACCCGAAATTCAAGACGGAAGACGTCATCATGGAACTGGGTACCGGCGAAGCGCTGATTTCCGTTCTGGATGAAAAAGGTGTTCCCGGCATCGTTCAGAAAGCCTCGGTCCTTTGTCCTCAGAGCCTGATGGCTCAGGCGGACAGTGCCTCCATTCAGGCAGCTATCGCAGCGGACAACATGACCAAATATGACCAGGCTGTGGACAACATCTCCGCGTATGAAACGCTGCAGGAACGCAAGGAACGGGAGGAAGAAGAAAAACGGCTGGAAGAAGAACGGATCCGGCTGGAAAAAGAGCGGGAAGCCTTTGAAGCTCAGAAGGCCAAAGAAGAGGCTGCGGCGGAAAAAGCCCGTCAGCGTCAGAAAGAAAAGGAAGAAGCCGCCCGTCAGCGTGCTGCCGAGCGCAGAAAGAATCAGATTGAACGGCAGATCATCAATGCCGGTGCGCAGATCCTGAAACGGGGTCTGCTGAACACCCTGAAACGCTGAGAAACTGCCAGAAGATAAAGCAATACCCGAGTCAAGCGGGAGTTTTTGAGAGGAAACCGCTTGGCTCGGGTATTTTTATGAGAGGGCGTCCCTGATTAACAGGGATGAGAAATGATCTTAATCAGATGGCGAAGCTTCCCTGCTCGTCATTGATGACGTAATAGACCATGGACTCTTCCGGTTTAACGTAGAGATTGACGGTCTTGATCTCGGACTCTTTGTGTCCGGCATTCACGAATGCAGCTTTGGCATTGTCAACGAGAGCATCATAGGAAACGCTCTTGCCGGCAAACTGCAGCTCCACGCTGGTCTTGGGAGCAGTCTTCTTTGCAACTGCCTTTTTGGCAGTGGTCGTGGTCTTCTTTGCAGCAGCCTTAGTGGTCTCTGCAGTCTTCTTTGCTGCGGTCTTGGTAGCAGCAGTGGTCTTCTTTGCAGCAGCCTTGGTTTCAGTTGCTTTGGTTGCGGCAGTATCTTTCACGGCCTTTGCGACCTCTTTGGTAGTTTTCTTAGCAGTAGTCACAGTATCATTCGTTCCTTCCATTACTTTTTTCGCAGCGGAATCGGCTTTCTCTTTCGCGTCTTGTGTGCTGTTTAAAATATAGGCGCGAAATGCGCTCATTTCGCTGGATCCTTTTTTTGCAGACATTAGCCGTCGCCCTTTCATATCTAGAGTATGTGTGTATTATACTCTTCTTCTTTTCTTTTGTCAAAAATCTACAACTTCATTTCATGTTTTTGTTTACTTTACCAACTTCTTGCATCATTTAGTCGAAGGTGAAAAACTTTGTTTGTGCAGTTTTCCAACAACTTTAACTCTATTTTTCTGTTTTCCGCTAGAAAAAGATCCCTTTTTGATCAAGAAAAGTTGACTTTTGTCCTTTTCGATTTGATAGTGGACTTAAACCGATATCAAAGGATGTGTGTGATATGCAGAAAGTGATCCTTATTAATGAGATGGACTATGAGATCCCGGATATCCAGGGATACATGGCAGGCGATGAAGACTATCCCGTAACGGATCTCGGGATCCTGCGGGCCAAGATCACAAAAACGGATCTTCCGTCCACGGAAGACCCCGTGATCCTCACCAGCCCTCTGCAGCGCTGCCGGATGGCAGCGGAGGAGATCTTCGGTTCCGCAGAGGAAGAGGAAGATCTGCGGGATGCCCATCTGGGTCTATGGCAGGGCTGCGGTCTGGATGAGATCCAGGAAAAGTGGCCGAAGGAATATAAGGAATGGCTGTATAACCCGGTAATGCTTCCACCGGAAGCAGAGACCTTTGAACACCGGGCACAACGGCTGGAGAACGTATTGCTGCGGACCTTGCAGTCTCACAGCGGTGATGTTGTCGTCTTCACTCACAGCGGCATCATCGTCCCCTTTTTGTCCCGTCTGCAGCAGATCCCGGAAGACAAGATGACATCAGTCCGCATCCCCTACGGTGCGGTCAGTCAGTTGGAGTGGGACGGCAGTTCTCTTCAGGTGATCAGCACCGGTGAGCAGATCATTCCGGAACTGTCCGAACAGCTGGAACAGCTGATTCTGGATCATTATAATGTATCGGACACCGAACGGCAGCGATGCCGCACTGTGGGAGAGATCGCCTATGAGCTGGCCGATCGTCTCTCCGAAACCGGTCTTCTTCTGGACGCGGATACAGTACGCTGGGCGGCCCGTCTCCAGAGCATCGGCGGAACCGATCCCTCCGGAGCGGAGACCGGCAGCCGGATCCTGGAGACGATGGGGTATCCGGATGAGGCCTTTGCGGTATTGAACCATATCGATCTGTTTTTCCGCAGCATCATCAACGAAGCGGTCGTACTCTACCTCGCCAACCGGCAGGTCCCGGACAAGGAAGTCCTTCCCTTCCCGGAAGTCTTTCGAAGAGATCGGGAATGCTCCGACTCGACAACAGAAGACCGCATTGCTCAGGATACGGTCATCATCAACATGATCAACACTCTATATGGAGAGGATCTCCTTCCACTGGAATAATCAATTCCAATAAATGACGGCGTCATGCTTCTTAACCAGCATGACGCCGTTTTTCATCGGTAATGGATGTTGCATACGATATAATTGCAGTCTTCCATGAATCCATAGGAATAGGCAATGGAAGAGACTCCAAAGGACCGATAATTAATGAGGATCGTCTCGATATATCGGTTTCCGGTAAACAGATCCCACATGGCACTCTCATATGCTTCCGGAGAGCCGAATTTCATTTCCAGCCCGATGAACTTTCCGTTTTTCAGGTTCTCGAGCAGATAACGCTCCACCTCATTGCGCTCATAGGTTTCAAAGAAAGCTCCGATGGTTCTGTAATAATTCAGAGAATCATCGGTGCATTCCGGGAAGGTAAACACATCCTCGATCACCGTCTGATCCATTTCGATATTGTGACTGATGGCATGTGTGCGGAACAGGTCGGTATCCGGTACACAAAAATAATTATAATTGATATTATTCAGTTCCGTTTCCTGTGAATAGACCGGATCTCCCCAGGTGGTATCCACCCAGTAATTGTTCTCTCCCAGCTTCACCAGGTTCCATGCGTGGCTGATGTTGCCTGATGTAGTACCCCGGACCGTAATGCACGGGATATTTGCCAGAGTACAGAGATACTGAAAAGCCTTGGCATATCCGGCACATACGGACCGTTTTGTCAGAAACACACTGCGCAGATCCTGCCCGTTTTCCGCATCGGCATCGTAATCCACCGTTTCAATGATCGTATCGTAAAAGTATTTGAGCATCTCATAGTCAGAAGCGCCGGAAGGTGCCCGACGAAGGATCTCCCGCGCCGCCTCTTCCACCTGCCGATACTGGTCTTCGCAGGACGATTCGTAAGGATAACTCACCTGAACCACCTGATCGGCCATCATCCGGATGGTGAAACTGCGGATCCAGAAGTATTCCGGATGATCGTACATCAGTGCCCCCTGCGCTTTGTAAAAAGATTCGGAGGAAATGGGCTTCATCACGACCTTTGTCTTTCGTCGTTCACATCCGGAAAGCATACGGCGATATGCTTTCTTTTCCGCATTATCCAGCTGACGGTAATAATAATCCGAGTATTCGTTATCCCCCTGTTCCGAGGCCTCCGTACCCGGAAGGAGATTCGAAAACGGAACGGAGCATCCGGAACACAGTCCCAGGATCAGCATCATGATCAGAAGCCAACCGGCGATATTCAGTTTTCCGGACCTTTTACTTCCCATGGAACGCCTTTCTGCCGTCTGGTTTTAGCACTCAATCCTTTATAGTGCTAATAATTCACAGTTTATTCATGATTTAGGCAATTTTGTATGCTACTTTATATACAACAACAAACGAAAGTTGTAATCGCAAACACGAGTTTGAATTAGGAGGTATGGATTATGTTTGAAATTATTCCTTTCGGCAGACACAGTTATTTTAGTGATCCGTTCCGTGCCTTTGACAATATGGAACGCAGCTTCTTCCGTGGAAACCTTGCAGAGTTCCGCACCGATGTATCGGAAGACGATACCTCGTACCAGATCTCCGCAGAACTTCCCGGCTTTAAAAAGGAAGAGATCAATCTGGACGTAGAAGGCGACTGCCTCACCATCAGTGCACAGCACTCTGAGGAAAACGAAGAGTCCGATGAAAAGAAAAACTACATCAAGCGGGAGCGTTTTTACGGTTCCTACTCCAGAAGTTTTGACATCACCGGTGTTGATGTGGACGCCATCAAGGCGGAATATGCCGACGGCATCCTGAAGATTGATCTTCCCAAAGTGATTCCGGTGGCACCGGCATCACGGAAACTTGAGATCCAGTAAGGATCCCCCCTATCAGCTATTTTTCTTCACTTGTTTTACTCTTTTTCTTCTGATTATTCTTCCAACGGACCACGAGAGATCGTGGTCCGGTTTTTTATATCTTTTCCGGGTGTGTAAAACCGTCCCCATCAAACTGAGTGCGGAAGACAGCGCAGTTTTCAATCGAAAACCGCTGTTTCCATACATCCCGGCAGTCCAGGCCCTTCAGATATCCGATCATATTGCGCATGGCGATGCCGTGGGTAACGACAAGCACGGAATTTATATCCGTGCGAGATGCCGTATCTTCCAAAAAGGAAGCTACCCGGCCGTACAGAGACTCGATGGTCTCGATCCCCTCCGGGGCCGGTTTCTTATAGGGTGCTTTCAGAAAAGACAGCACTTCCCATCCTAATGTCAGGATTCGTTTCCCCTCATAGGGACCGTATCCCATTTCCCGGACCCTTTCATCGATCTCAAACTGCGATCGGTTCATTCCGGTGGCAAGTTCCGCTGTTTCCCGGGCGCGGTCCAGCGGGCTTGTGATCACATGATCGAACTGCAGACCCCGCTGCCGGATCTTCTCTCCGGCGGCCAGCGCCTGTGCTCTTCCCTTTTCATTTAATGGTTCATCCACTGAGCCCTGCATCCTCAGGCCCCGGTTCAGATCTGTCTCCCCGTGACGCATCAGATAAATAACCATAACCATTCCTCATTATCAAATGTTTTGTTCATTATAGCAGTATTACAGTATCTTTTCCATGAGGAGCGGGATCAAAAAAGGAAGAAGATCCGAAGACCTTCTTCCTGCCATTTGTCAATTGGATCAGAGTTCATAGACTCCTTCCGGTATATCCGGATCATGGGGTGCAAATACATATTTGCACTGGGGCTTCTCCGCCTCCTGTTTGAGCCACTCCAGACTTCTCAGCCGCATCGTGTTCAGATTGGAGAATGCCGGCACCTCCAGATTGTCCACATTTCTTCTGGTAAATGCCGTATCGGATGTCAGGAGCGAATACTCCCCTTTCTTATTGTGGACCTTCACGGCGATGGTCCCCTTGGTGTGTCCCGGAGTGGAGATCAGTTCAAAGGTTCCGTCCTCAAACAGATCCAGAGAACGCCAGGCCGGTCCCTCCATTGTTCCCACAAAGTAATACTGCTCCAGTTCCGGCAGATCGGAATACAGATATGTGGCATGGAATGCTCCGTGCCGATAGGAATAGAAGGACTCTTCCTGCGCCACTATAAGCCGGGTACGTTCGGAAAAGTCCCGGATGGCACAGCAGCGCTCCGCCACCAGCGTCGTAAAAAGCACACAGTTAAGATCTTCCGGCCTTATCCCCATAGCCTCCAGTTTCTCCATAGCCGTCTGTCCAGGCCCCACATGACCGTGATACAGATTCCAGATAAATGCGCTGGTGAAATCCGTTGCAGCATCCGCATCCGGAACTCCGTTGGGGCTGATGTCACGAGACCAGCCGGTATCGATCAGCACCAGTCCGCTTTTGGACGCCACCAGATACGCACAGTTCGGCAGAGTGATCCGTTTGCGTTCCGGTGTCAGCTGTGCCTTCACCTTCATCAGCTGGGGATGCTTCGTGCCGAAAGCCACCTTTTCATCCAGTGTAATGGTACCGCAGTGCAGTACATAGATCTTCACATCACTCATAGGTTCCCCCTCCTACAAGATTTTTATTGACCAACTGGTAAATTAAAAATACCACAGTTCACCGGCTCTGTCAATCCGAGCGCAGTTTTCTGGTCACATCTCATCCATAAGGGAACGGAGGTATTCGGAAGGAACGAACAGGCCGTCCCGGTCCCAGGGATCGATGCAGATCCCGCCGCAGTCTGCCGTACTTCCAACCAGACGTAACATGGTACGAAGCGGCATATACGTCATGACATCCGGTCTGCCTACCGGGATCTCCCGTTCCGACGTATACACGATATAATACCATTTTCCGTTGCTGGCGCTCAGCGTAGAGGGCACCGTATAAGTTTCCGTACTACCCACATTGGTCTTATGGATCGGCACCATCACAGACTTGTCCTCCTCCAGCACCTGCAGCAGCGTGCGGATCGCTGTCTCATAGGTCTCCTGTTTTTTATCTCCCAGAAAATCCTTGACCGCCTTCAGCAGTTCTTCTGAGGTCGGTTTTTCCACGTTTTGCAATTGA
>CAJOQP010000014.1 GCA_905236515.1 uncultured Oscillospiraceae bacterium
AGTTTTTGAGTTCGAGAAGTGTATCACAGAAATCCCCGGAGATACACAACGACCGATCCTCAATGGGTTTTGGACAGTAGGGATCGCTGCGGCTGAGACAGGCGTAGGTGGCATTGGAATTCTCCTGCGTCATCTGCCAGAAGGGATATTTGATGATGACAGGTGTATTATGTCCCACTCCGATCTCCATGTATAGTACACGCATCCCGGCGTGACGGCGGAGAAAGTCCGAATAGGCAGCAGAAGCCCTTCTCCATCCTTCGTCCTCTACAAAGGTATCGTCAACGCGAAGATTCATCACCACAGGACCATTGGAATCGGGATCTGTCGGGATCAGTTCCGTCGGGATCCGCATGGAGATCCTGCCGTCTGCCGGCAGATCAAAGATCCCGTCCCCGTCTTTTACAAATCCCTGAGCTTCCATGGCCTTCATGACCCATTCCTCATTGTCCCAGGTCTTATCCACCGATCCGTCCGGGCATTGGAACAGGCCGTAATCCCCCTGGGTATAAAACAGGCGTTTCTTGTCAAAACCCGCACGCTGGAACTGATGATCCACATTGGTGGTGATGACGAAATAATCTTTCCCCTCCACCAGTTCTCTCAGTCCGTGGTATACCGGTTCGGACTCATCCACGAAACGGTTGAAATAGATGTTCCGTGCCCACCAGGCCCATCGGATCTCCTCTTCCGGGAAGGGATAGAATCCCCCGGAATACATATCCGTAATCCCGAACTTTTCCTTAAAGTCCGGGAAGTACTTTTCAAACCGCTCTCCGCCGTAAACAAATCCCGCTGCGGTGGACAGACCGGCGCCGGCACCGATAACGACGGCATCCGCCTCCCGGATCTCCCGGCGCAGACGTTCCAGCTGTTCTTCTCTCGTTCCCGTACCTCTGGAAATGCCCCCCAGGAATCCCCGGGCGGCGGCCATTCCATTTCTTATACTCTCCCGGTATCCGTCGGGAAGTTTAATATAATCGTTTCTCATACCTTTTCCTGTCCTCTTCCTTATGAACATTGAAGATCACCCTTTCCATGGTATCCGGATTCTTCTCCAGCCAGCGGCTTACGGTCTCCACTGCGATCTCGCATGCCCGATCCTTGGGGAAACGGAACACACCGGTAGAGATGCTGCAGAATGCCACGGACCGGATTCCGTTCTCCCGGCACAGATCCAGGGTGTTCCGATAACACGCCGCCAGATCCTCCTCCAGTTCCGGAGTCAGCCCCGCTTCCACGACAGGTCCCACGATATGGACCACATTCTTCGCCGGGAGATTGTATCCGTCGGTGAGCATGGGAACCGCCGTGGGCTGTTCATAGTCCCTTCCGTACCGTTCCCGCAGCACATTCATCTGACGGGCACATTCCTGGCGGAGCTGGATGCCGGCGTAGGTGTGGATGCAGTTGTCGATGCAGTGATGCATGGGGATAAAGCACCCCAGCATCTGGGAGTTTGCCGCATTGACGATGGCATCGGCCTGAAGGCAGGTGATATCTCCCTGCCAGAGAGAGATCACGTCCCCGTAAGGATGTCCGCTTCCCTCTTCACGGATCGTGGGGATCTCCGACAATGTCACGATCCCCCGTTCCCGGGACCGTTCCTGCAGATATTCGTCCTGCACCTGCAGCACTTCCGGCCGCATCCGCCGGGGCATGCGCACGTTCATCAGCGCCCGCAAGATCTGCTGCCGTCCGGCGGTATCCGCCGGCGTTTCCAGTTCCTTATAGGAGGTGGAATCCTCTTTGAACTCCTCTACCAGAAAGGACAGCCGCTCCTCCTGAGTCTGTAAGATGCTCATTTATCCTTCCTCCTTCTGCAGAAGCTCTTCCAGTCCGTCGTGAAGGTCCGCCAGGGTATACCCGCGCATCTTCTCCTCCATGGCGCTCTGGATCTCGCGAAGCTTCCCGTCCAGCAGCTCATGGATGTTCCGTCCTACCGGGCAGTCCGGATTGGGATCGTCATGAAAGCGGAACAAGTCCCCGTCCTCCACCGGCTCGATGGCGGAGTACACATCATAGAAGGAGATCTCCTCCAGGGGCTTTGCCATGGTGATCCCCGCCACTCCCTGGGAACTGTGGATCAGCCCCGCTTTTTTCAGCTGACCCAGGATCTTCCGTACCACGACGGGATTGGTCCGGATACTGCCGGCGAGAAAATCACTGGTGACCTTATAATCCTTCTGAAACATATCGATGGCTGTCAGAATGTGCAGCCCGATGGTAAAACGGCTGGAGATCTGCATACGATGTCCTCCCGAGTCTATTTGTAACTATGCCCGTTACATCTTTTTTCTTCATCATAGCACCCCTAAGTTGTAATGTCAACAGTTACATGTCAACTTTCTGTGAATTCCTCTTCCTGCGCCTTGACGGAATAACTGCTTTGAGATACCTTGGAAACAGAATCAATATTGGGAGAAAAACAAAATGATCAAGAACAAAGTTGTGGCATTTATCCTGTTTGTGGTCCTGTTTCTGGTGTTCTGGAACCTGCTGGATCTGCTGTACTGTGCCGTGATCACCCACAGCAGCTATCAGTTTGCCGGATTCGGTGATCTGGGACTGCCCGCCATCCTTGCCGTGACCAGCGGCTATCTGTTCTTCCTGCGGAAATGACCGCGGAATCCGTACAGTTCCTCCCTGTAAAGGACCGGGAGGGATTCCGTCAGTGGCTGGCGGAACACGCCGCCACGGAAAAGGAATGCTGGGTACGAGTTGTGAAAGGTGAGCCGTCGGACACGGAACACCTGTGGTATCTGGATGCCGTGGAGGAAGCGCTGTGCTTCGGTTGGATCGACAGCACTTTTCTCGGCACCGAATCCCTTCAGCGCTTCTCCCCCCGCCAGAAGAACAGCCCCTGGACGGAGCTGAACAAGGAGCGGGTGCGGAGGCTGGAGAAACTGGGCCGGATGACCGATGCCGGACGGGCGGTGCTGCCGCCCATGGGTCCCCGGAGCTTCCGGATGGATCCGGATGTGGAAGATGCGCTGAAAAAGGCCCGGGCCTGGTCGGCGTTCCGTCGGTTTCCGCCGCTGTACCAGCGGATACGGGCCTACAATGTGGCGTTTCTGAAAAAACGGGATCCGGAAGGATACCGCAGATCGCTGGACCGGCTCATCCGGGAGACGAAGGCGGGCCGGATGTACGGCACATGGAACGACTACGGAAGACTGCTGGATTACTGAGAAGAGGGAGGGATCTCCGTGAAAAAGATCATATTCCTGGCTGCCGGGATCATCTTTCTGATCCTGGGCATCATCGGACTGATCCTGCCGGTGATCCCGCAGGTGCCCTTCCTCATTGCCGCGGCCCTGCTGCTGATGCGGGGCTCCGACCGGATCCACCGCCGGATCGTGAACAGCCGGATCTACCGGGAATACATCCTGCCCCAGCTGGAACAGTATGATTTCCTTCTCCGCTTCATCGATCCGGACATCAAGAAAAATGCCCGGGACGGTACGCAGTACCGGGCGGACAAAAAAGACATATTCTAATCTGAAAAAAGAGTTGCTGCCATACCCAAGGAGCTGAGTGTGCGCGAATACCGGGACGGCGTCTGCCGGATTCGTTGAACGGAATCATAAAAACGCGTAAGAGCGACCACGAGCCAAGCAACTCTGCAGTTTACATGTTTGCCTCGTGTCCTATCACAAGAAAAAACCTCTCACGATATTCGTGAGAGGTTTTTCCCTTACCCCCAGAGGCCGGAGAGCCAGCTGAGGATCTCATTGGCGTCGCTTTCGCCCGCCATCTCCAGAATCCAGAGCACAAAATCAAAAGGATTGGACACGGTTTA
>CAJOQP010000015.1 GCA_905236515.1 uncultured Oscillospiraceae bacterium
ACATTGGAAGCGGTGGGAGCGGAAAGAGACATAAAAGAGACCAGCAGGATGGGAACCAGTTCCGGATGGTGCCGGAGAAGACCGCTGAAGTACAGAACGGTCATGGCGATAAGAGGGTAGAGGATCAGCCGTCCAAAAGAGATCCAGTATGCTCTTCTGTTGGTGAATATGGATTTTATCGAGGTGCCGGCAAGAACCACGCCAACTGCCATCATGGAGCATGGAGCGACACAGGAGGAAAGACCATTGAGTGTCCGATTCAGTACTCCGGGGATCTTGACCTGAAGTGCCAGAAGGATGAGACCGAGCACCACGGCGATCAGATTGATGTTTTTCAGAAGCTTCTCCCAGTTAACACCTGCCCTCTCCTGGAGAATGGAGTTTCCATGAGTCCAGAAAAGGAGATTAAAGGGGACCTGAACCGAGGCGGCATAAAAAGTCATTTCCTCTCCCAGTGTCATGCTGACAAGGGGAATGACCAGATTGCCTACATTGGAATACACCAGAGAAGTGGTATCCACAGGATCCAGGGACAGGGGTTTCTTGATCAGCTGTGTGAGCACGATCCAGATGAGATAGATCACAAAGACAAATGCCATGGCATAGAGAAACCCGTGAAGGCGCTCCGGAGTCAGATCGATCTGAAATGCCATGAGGATCATGCAGGGACAGAAAATATAGATGGTAAGGCTGGACAGCAAGCGGCTGTCCTCCGTTTTTAAAACGGAGAGCTTTACCGCAAGATAACCCACCAGCACCCAGATGAGCATGGCACCGATATTGGACATTAATGCCAGGGATAATTCCATCGTTTAAGCCTCTCTTCGCAAATTAGACCCAGTATACAACACTTTCCGTTTTCCGAAAAGACAGGTACCTCACGCAAGCGTCACAAAAGTTATCCTCTTCCAACCGGAAATTTTGGGGATTATTTTTTCTTTTATCCACTACTAAGAAACGGATAGAGATGATAAAATTAGAAAAACTTTTTTATTGATAACGAATGGAGGATTTGCAAATGGCTGACAACAAACGTCCAGAAAGCATGGAGCGGATCACGACTCCGGAACTGGCACAGCAGTTCATTGATGAGCAGATCAAGGCTCTGCAGGAGCAGATCGGTGACGGAAAGGTGCTTCTGGCACTGTCCGGCGGCGTCGATTCTTCTGTGGTTGCTGCCATGCTGATCAAGGCAGTGGGCAAGCAGCTCACCTGTGTGCATGTCAATCACGGTCTTCTGCGCAAAGGTGAGCCGGAACAGGTCATTGAAGTATTCCGCAATCAGATGAACGCCAACCTCGTCTATGTGGACGCCACGGATCGGTTTCTGGACAAACTGGCCGGAGTGACGGATCCCGAGCAGAAGAGAAAGGTCATCGGCGGTGAGTTTATCCGTGTGTTCGAGGAAGAGGCGAGAAAACTGGATGATATCCGTTTCCTGGCACAGGGCACCATTTACCCGGATATCCTGGAGAGCGGCGTCGTCAAGGCACACCACAATGTGGGCGGACTGCCGGAAGACCTCACCTTTGAACTTGTCGAGCCTATCAAATTCCTCTTTAAAGATGAAGTCCGTGTCGTCGGTAAGGAACTGGGCCTGCCGGATGGAATGGTCTATCGTCAGCCCTTCCCGGGCCCTGGACTGGGTGTCCGCTGCCCCGGCGCCATTACCCGTGACCGTCTGGAAGCGGTTCGTGAGTCCGATGCGATCCTCCGCGAAGAGTTTGCCAAGAACGGACTGGAAGGAAAGGTATGGCAGTATTTCACTGTCGTTCCCGATTTCAAATCCACCGGTGTCCGTGATGACAAGCGCTCCTTTGAGTGGCCGGTCATCATCCGTGCCGTCAACACCAGAGATGCCATGACTGCAACGGTAGAAGATGTCCCGTTTGCTCTTCTGCAGCATATCACTGCAAGAATCACCAGTGAGGTGCCGGGCGTTAACCGTGTTCTCTACGATCTGACCCCGAAACCCACAGGGACCATCGAGTACGAATAATAAAAAATCATCCCAAAACCCTTGTAAATCAAGGAGTTTTGGGGTGTAGATAAGTTCTGTGATACTATTTTGATACTACAGACAGGCTTGCTTATTATTCAAAAATGAATAAGAGAATCAACTGAGATCCTCTGATCAAATTATCGACTGATGTTTGATCAGGGGATTTTTTTGTTTTTGAAAACAGGTGGAATCTTTACCCAAAGATTTTCCTCATCTGTATCAGGGAAGTTATATCGCCAGTGATCGTATTCTTCCTTGGTGATCTCACCCTTTTGCCATTTCTCGTATTCTTGTCCCCAGACCAATGCATAGTCGTACAGAGAAGTCTTACCGGGTTCCGGAGGATCAAAACGAAGATATACGGCACCATCTACTATTTGCGGTCTCACGGCATACCAGTCCTCCAGAGCAAACATCGTATGCATTAGTCCCACCACGGTATCTATGTCCGGTACCTTCAAAGCTTCAGGACGAATATGAAAGATCGCAGCCATTTTATCGATCAATTCTGTTTTCGGTGTGCGGGCCTCTTTTTCGTATTGGGTGATCCGAGCTTCGGATGTTGCAGCGGAAAACCCCAACAACTGTCCAAACTCTTTCTGCTTGAGACCCTGTTTATATCGGAACCAAAAAATTCTTTTTCCTATAGCCATAGTAAAACCTTCTTTATCCGTTCTTTGAGAAAAGTGTACCACAGCGAAAATATGAACGCAATATAAACTTTAACAAAATTATTTAAGAAATGGATTGACTTAACTAGATATGCTATAGTAATATACAACTGAACTAAAACAGAAACAGTTAAGTTTATTCGCTGCGAGAGGAGGAGATTTATGTCAGATTCAATATTTGTTGGAGCAGCCGAAGTGGCAGAGATCTTAGATATCTCCAAGGCTTTGGCATATCGCATGATTCGTGACTGGAATGAGGAACTGAAGAAAAAAGGGTATACCACCGTTCAGGGTCGTGTCAGTCGTGAATACTTCAAAGAAAAGATCTATGGGATGAATAAGAAAGGGGATGATTAGGTGCCGGCCTACAGAGATGAGAAAAAAGGGAACTGGTATGCCGCATTCTATTACGAAGATTGGAACGGCGCACATAAGAAAAAACTGAAACGTGGATTTCCAACGAAGAAAGCGGCAATAGAGTGGGAGCGACAATTCCAGTTGCAGAAAAACGGCAGCGTCGATATGAAGTTCGAAAGCTTCGTGAATATTTATTGCAATGATCTCAAAAACCGGGTTCGTGAGCACACATGGTCCACGAAGGAATATGTGATCTATCACAAGATCCTTCCGTTCTTCCGGGATATGAAACTGTGTGATATCAAACCAAGGGATGTGATCGCCTGGCAGAACGAATTGATGAAGCAGAAAAACAAAAAGGGACAGGCCCTTTCATCAACCTATATCAATAAGATCCACGGCCAGCTGAGTTCCATTTTTAATTATGCAGTGAGGTACTACGGTCTTGAAAGCAATCCTGCAAGAATCGCAGGATGCGTGGCAAACGAGAAAAGAAAGGAGATCATCGTGTGGACGAAAGATGAATATATGAAGTTTGCGGAAGTGATGATGGAACAACCACTTTATTATTATGCATTCGAAATGCTGTACTGGTGCGGGATTCGGGAAGGAGAACTTCTGGCGTTGACACCGGGAGATTTTAATTTCAAGAAAAATACCGTATCCATCACCAAATCTTACCAGAGACTGAATGGAAAGGATGTCATTACCGATCCTAAAACAAAGAAAAGCATCCGGGTCGTTTCCATGCCGACTTTCCTTGCAGAGGAGATGAAAGAATATATGGACAGCCTATATGGTGTTTCTCTGAAGGATAGGATCTTTCCTGTAACCAAGAGCGGCCTTTCAAGAAAGATGGAATGGGGATCCAAAGCAGCAGGGATCCCGAGGATACGGATCCACGATTTGAGACATAGCCACATCAGCCTGCTCATTTCAATGGGTTTTTCTGCGGTGGAGATCGCAGACCGTGTCGGACATGAGAGCATCCATATTACCTATCAGTATGCGCACATGTTTCCGGAACGACAGAAAGAGATGGTGGACCGACTGGAGAAAACACGAATGGAGGATCAGCATGTCAGTTAAATCACTGGACAGACACAATCGATGGAGATCGATCACAGTCGGTTTCCGGATGTCGCCACAGGAGAGCGAGATGTTAAATCGGAAAGTTGCGCTTTCCGGATTGACAAAGCAGGAGTATATAATCCGCCGACTATTGGATTGGGAGATCACAGTTCGCCCAAATTCGAGGATCTACAAAGCACTAGCTGACCAAATGGGAAGGATCCTTTCGGAATTGCAGCGAATAACAGACGGCAACAAAGCTGAGTCTGAGTTGCAGGATACGATTCGCATGGTAGTGGAAATCATGGACGGCTTGAGAGGAGGTGATAACAATGACAAGCAAGAAATCCTTTGATGAGCGGATCGCGGAATTGGATTCCAAGGCCCAGACTGCTTTTGAAAAAGGGAAACAGTATGAAGCCCAGAAACGCAATCTCGAAAAACGAAAAAAGGCAGAGGAGCGGAAGAAAAGAAACCATCTGCTGATCGAGATAGGTGCGGCAGTGGAAAGCCTGATGGATCGACCGGTACAGGAAGGAGATGAAATTCGCCTTTTGAATTTTCTGAAAAGACAGGAAGCCAACGGCCGGTTCTTTACCAAAGCCATGGAAAAGTCTGTTCCGCATGAGTTTGCTCATGGTTCAGAAGTATCGTCAACGCAGGGATTGCAGGATCGTGAACCGGAGGAAGGCGGTGAGCCGAACGACGGTTTTTAGTATTCCCTTATCTGGATAAGGGCGCACTTATGTGTGGGCAGAGTCCCACACAATAAGCACGCCATTTCATGGAGACCGGCTGTGCGCCGAGGCAGTCCTCGCCAGACCGGCATCTCCGATGGCAATTTCATTGAGACCAGTTTTGCACTGGACGCACCAGAC
>CAJOQP010000016.1 GCA_905236515.1 uncultured Oscillospiraceae bacterium
AATTCCAGGCCCTTATTCATCATGGTAGACGAATCTACCGATATTTTTGCACCCATGCTCCAATTGGGATGGGCGACCGCCTGCTGCGGGGTGATTCCTTCCAGTTCCTCCCGTTTTCTGCCGCGGAACGGGCCGCCGGATCCGGTGAGGAGGATCTTTTTCAGTTCTCCTTCCTCTCGGCCCATCAGGCACTGAAAGATCGCGGAATGCTCCGAATCCACCGGAACGATCTCCGCTCCTTCTTTTTTGGCGGCAGCCATGACCACATCTCCGGCACATACCAGAGTCTCTTTGTTGGCCAGTGCGATCCTCTTCTTTTCCCGGATCGCCGCCATGGTGGGACGAAGTCCGATGGCTCCGGATACTGCGGTAACAACACAGTCCACAGAGGAGAGCGTCGCCGCCTCCATCAATCCTTCCAGTCCGGAACCGATGCGGATGGAAGTATCTGCCAATCGCACTTTCAGATCCCTGGCTGCCTTCTCATCAAATACCGCCACATACTCCGGCTTCACCAGCCTGGCCTGTTCCTCCAGCAGATCCACTTTTCTCTGCGCCGTCAGCGCACGGACCGGGATCCCGAGGTGGCGGGCCGCAGCAATGCTCTGCTTCCCAATGGAACCGGTGCTGCCAAGTATCGACAATGACTTAACCATTTTTACTGTCCTCTTTTACTCCGCCGAAACGGCGGTCACGTTTCTGATAGGCGAGAATCGCCTTATCCAGTTCTGCCGGCGTAAAGTCCGGCCACAAGGTATCCGTGTAATAAAACTCCGAATACGCACACTGCCACAACAGGAAGTTCGACAGACGCTTTTCTCCGCCCGGCCGGATCAGAAGCTCGGGATCCGGGATGCCCGCGGAATACATATATCCGGAAAAATCCTCCTCTGAAAGGTCATTCTCCCGGACACCGTTTCGGACTTCCTCTGCATAGCGTTTTGCCGCACGGACGATCTCATCACGTCCGCCGTAATTGATGCAGAGATTGGCCTGAAAACCATTCTCCACCTGGATCTGATCATCCAGTTCATTGGTCTTCTGTACCAGTGCCTGCAGATCTTTCGACAAAACGGACACATCGCCGAAGATCCGCATCTTGATCTGATCTTCGATCATCTCATCGATACCGATCTGCAGATACTGCCCCAGGATCTTCATGATGGTGCTCACTTCCAGCTTGGACCGCTTCCAGTTTTCCGTGGAAAACGCATAGACGGTCAGGTAGTTGATCCCGAGAGACTGGCAGTAATAGGAGAGCGTACGGAATGCTTCCGCACCTTTGGCATGTCCGAAGGTACGGGGCTTCCCCTGCTCTTTTGCCCAGCGTCCGTTGCCATCCAGAATAATGGCAATATGGCGGGGGATGTTATTGCGATCGATCTCCCCCGCCGTAATATGTTCTGATCTTTTAAACTCTGCCATCAGACTGCCATCAGTTCCTTTTCTTTCTTTCCGATCACATCATCGACTTTCTTCGTGAAGTCATCGGTGAGCTTCTGAATGTCTTTTTCGGCAATCTTGTAATCGTCTTCCGTGATTTCCGACGCTTTCTGCTGTTTCTTCATCTTATCTACTGCATCACGGCGGACATTACGCACGGAGACTTTGGCTTCTTCACCGTACTTTTTGACCTGCTTGGTCAGTTCCTTACGGCGTTCCTCCGTCAGCTGCGGGAAGATCAGACGAATGCTCCGACCGTCATTCTGGGGATTGATGCCGATATCTGAGCTCAGGATCGCCTTTTCAATGTCCTTGACCGCCTTGGTATCCCAGGGCTGGATCAGAAGGGTACGGGCATCTGGAGAAGATACGGAAGCGATCTGCTGGATGGGGGTGGGAGTTCCGTAGTATTCCACCATTACCTTGGACAGAACGGCAGGATTGGCTCTTCCGGCGCGGATGCCGTCCAGTGCTTCTTCCAGCGTATCCAGGACCTTCTGCATTTTCTGTTCAAATACCTGATATTCCGACATGTTTCTTTCCTCCTTCTATGTTATATTCCGAATTTAAAATTACAAAGTTACTGTAGTGCCGACGTTCTCACCGAGAACCGCGCGCACAATGTTTTCCGGATCCGCCAGCGGAAATACCACTGCGGGGATCTTATTGTCCATGGCAAGACTGGTCGCCGTCATATCCATCACATTGAGGTGCTTTTCCAGAACTTCCGCATAGGGTACGGAATCATATTTGACTGCAGTGGGATCCGTACGGGGATCGGCAGTATACACACCATCCACATTCTTTGCCAGAAGGATGGCATCTGCGCCGATCTCACAGGCACGCAGTGCCGCGGCGGTGTCGGTGGAGAAGAATGGATTGCCGGTGCCGCCGCCGAAGATCACTACCGTTCCATTTTCCAGTGCCGCAACGGCATCTCTTCTGGTATAGACATCCGCAAACGTCGTCATCGCAACGCTGGTCATGACCTTGACGCTCATGCCCTGCTGTTCCATCCGGTCAGAGACCGCCAGGGCATTCATAACGGTAGCCAGCATTCCCATGTGGTCGGCCTTGGACCGTTCCATATGACCTTCGCCGTTTTTCAGTCCGCGCCAGAAATTGCCTCCGCCTACAACGATGGCTACCTGAGCGCCCATATCCACACACTGTTTGACTGCTTTGCAGACTTCATCGATGAAGGCGAAATCCAGTCCGGTGGAATTGCCGCCGGCCAGTGCCTCGCCGCTGACTTTGATCAGTACTCTTTTGTATGCAGGTGTTTTCATAGTTGTCTCCTGTTTTTGCTTATTTGATCACGCATCGTACAATCCCAGTATCACGATACCGATAACGACGATGACGATGGCTGCGTAATGTTTGAAGGACAGTTTCTCCTTCAGGATCAGACGGCTCCATACCACAGAAAGGACACAGTATGCACTGATGATCGGTGCCGCCAGGGCCACGTGAGCTTCATCCGCCAACGCATAGATGTACGCATACTGCCCGGCTGTCTCACACAGCGCTCCGGCGTATTTGGGCACTTCCTGTTTGAATACCAGTTTCTGTTTCTTGATCCCCAGCGTATAGATGGCGCAGCAGATCCCGACAATGAGGAACGTCAGTTCATAGGCCGTATTGGCGGAATCCTCGTTCAGGGTCAGCAGTACCCGGCTGTCGGCAAAGGTCCCCAGTGCATCCAGCAGACAGTAGATGATGGGGATCAGGATTGCGATCACGCTTTTGGTATACCGGTGATTGCACGCTTCCTGCCGAGCCTTGCGCAGCTCTTCATCTTCCGTTGCTTCGGTAATTCCCAGACCAATGATACCGACAATGACAAATCCCACTGCAAGAAGCTGCATTGCCACGATGGAACCCAGCCCGTCCACCGCCAGGGTCAGGATGGCCACGATGGCGCCGGAGGAATTGCAGATGGGCGAAGAAATGGACAGTTCGATATAGCGAAGACCGAGATATCCGATGGCCATGGATGAAATGTACAGCAACGATACAGGAAGGTACTTCAGCAGCACATGCCAGCTGATATCTACATGCGCAAAAAAGATCTCGATAAATGCGTGGATACCCATTACCAGGCCCACGGCCATAACCATCTTCAGATGGCTGTACGGATCCGATTTGTCCTGACAACCGATTTTGGAGAACAGGTCTGAACCGCTCCAAAAAATAAGTGCAATAACAGAAAACCAGAACCACATAGACTTTACCAATACTCCTTTTGTTCAATCGCATTAAATTTTATCACTCGGCAGTGTTTTAATCAATTGGCAATTGACACATATCCGCAGCAAGCTGCGGAACCGCCCAGTTTCTCCCCGCAAACACTGTTGATTCGAAAAAGCGAATCCTGTAATATAAACTCAAATAAACGGAAAAGGAAGGCAAAATATGGAGCATCCGGAACGACTTCTGACTCAGGCACGGGAACTGAAAGAGGATCTGATCTCCACCAGGAGGCATCTTCATCAGCACCCGGAACTCAGTGATATGGAATATGAGACCGCATTATTCATTGAACGGTATCTGGACGAGCTGGATATCCCTCACAAACGGATCGGAGACACCGGTGTTGTCGGGGTCATCCGCGGCGCAAAGGGAGAAGGCGACACCATCGCGCTCCGTGCGGATATCGATGCGCTTCCCATTACGGAAAAGAGCGACGCATCATATGCATCGGAAAATGAGGGTGTTATGCATGCCTGCGGTCACGATGCCCACACAGCATGTCTGCTTGCCGCATCCAGGATCCTGCAGAATAACAGAGATCATTTTCGCGGTGAAGTTCGGCTGTTTTTCCAGCCGGCGGAAGAGACCGGCGGTGCTCCGAAGCGTTTCGTGGAACACGGAGCCATTGAAGGTGTCTCCTCGATTTTCGGCCTTCACTGCGCCCCAGATCTTCCGGTTGGGATCATCGGGCTGAAACCGGGCCTCAACAACGCTGCCGTGGATCGATTCCGTATTGAGATTCAGGGAAAATCCTCCCATGTTTCCACCCCTCATCTTGGAGTGGATGCGTTGTATATCGCCTGCCAGACGACTGTGGCACTTCAGGCCATCGTCACCCGCCTCAGTTCTCCCATCGAGCCACTGCTGATCGGCGTCGGCAAAATGGTCTCCGGCACAATCTACAATGCCGTTGCTGCCAACGCCTTTCTGGAAGGCACGACGCGTACCGTCAGCCAGAAGGCCCGCCTGTTCGTTCGCGAAGAGATTGAGAAAATTGCCGGCGAGTGCGCGTTATCTTTCGGCGGTACCGCCAGGGTCTCCTTTACCGAAGTTACTTCTGCGCTGATCAATGATCCGGTCATCAACGACATGGCTACACGTACTGCCGTTTCCCTCTTTGGGCAAGAGAAGGTCATCAACGACCGTGCTCTGTCCCTGAACGGAGACGATTACGCCGAGTTTATGGCACCTACAGGACTGAAAGGCTGCTATGCCTATCTCGGGACCGGAAATCCAGATCTGCCTCTCACTCTGCACAATGTACACAGCTGTGATTTCGATATCGATGAAGAAGCGATGATTTATGGTGCTGCGCTGTATGCCGGCTATGCCATCGATGCACTGAACTGACTTTCCGGAAAACAGACAGACGGAGCTGCGTTTTCACGCAGCTCCGTCTTTTGTTGTTATTCTTCAGAGTGTTGCGCCCTCAATGGCACGTCCCAGTGTGATATTCAAGTTCCCGTTGCGGCATCGGATCTCATCCATAAATGCCTTGGTCTTTGTCTCGTCCTTCAATACCACATCATAGCACAGCTCATACAGAGTGCCCATGTTGGTGGTCCGAACCCGGACCAGCTCCCAGCTGGATGTATATTTCTTAAACAGATCGTCAAACAGATCATTGTAGTCCAGATTCTCGGGGATCGTGATCTTCAGCTGCCGGTTTCCGTGCCGTTCACCGAAGCGGAACAGCGTCAGTGCCAGTACCAGCACGGCCATGATCGCAAAGAACAGGACTGCAAGTCCGACATAACCCATTCCGCAGGCGAGACCAACCGCCATATCCACAAAGATGGCTGCGATCTCCCGGGCGGTGCCAGGAACGCTGCGAAATCGGACCAAGGTAAAGGCTCCGGCCACAGCAACACCTGCGCCCACGTTTCCGTTGACCAGCATGATTACAAGAGCAATCGCTGCCGGCATGATGGACAGGGTCAGCGCCATGGAGGCGGAGTTTCTAGTTTTAAAGGAAAAAACGATGGCTGTTCCTATTCCCAGCACTACTGCCATCAGAATGCAGCCCAGAAAAGTTACCGTCGTCATTCCGGCGGATGTAATACTACTAAGCACAGTTGTCTACCCCCATAATGATTTCTTTGTTTCTTTCCATCATCTTCTGGTAGCACTTTCCGTACTTGGAAAATGAAATGGGAAAGATGTTCAGCTCACTCAGAATATGGGAGAGCCATACCGGTGCGGCTCCCGGGATCTTCACTTCCATCAGGATCTGATCCTCCGGAAGCAGTTTCACTCCGTAATCTCCGCAGGTGAGATCCAGATTCTCGGTTCGGAATCGGATGTTTCGGTCAAACGTCAACCGAAGTTCCGGATCCTCCGTATCCCGGAATGCCAGACGGTCATACGCCAGAAACAGTTTGGGGACCAGATCATAGTTATGCCGGAACCACTGGATTTCCTGAAGGATCTGCGGATCGGTGACCTCCGGCTCTTCTCCGCCCCGGAGATATTCCATGGTTTCTCCAACGCCGCTCATTACACGCCGTTTGTAAACGATCCCGTCAAATTTCTTTTTGATCTCCATGAACACGGACCCGGTCTTCGCCGGAACTCCGTAACTTCTGACGCGAAACTTTTCCTTATACAGCGGCTTCTCCATGGAATGCCGGATCAGTTCATAATCCGGTGTATCATAATAGATATTGCAGATTGTGCTCTCCGGATAGTCATCCGGCACGATATGCGCCTGCAATGCCCCACGAAGCCGGTCATATTGTTCCGTGTTTAAAAGATATTTCTCTTCGATCCTTTGAAAAGACCATTGTACTGCTTTCAAGTCTTTACTCCTGTTACCGCTCTCTTATTTGAAACTGGTGTCAAATGCCTGCATGACTGCCGCAACCTGTGCGCGGGTTGCGGTCCCTTTCGGTTCCAGTCCCTGATCGGTGCCGCTGATCACACCGTGTCCGGTGGCCCACTTCATCGCAGACTCCGCATAGGAAGACACGGACTGCGCATCATGGAACCGATTCAGATCTCCGTTCTCAGAAACATCATAACCCTTATAGCGGGCAAACTGATGCATCATGCACGCCATCTGCTCTCTGGAAATGGGATCCTCCGGTCCGAAGCTGTCGCTGCTGTATCCGCCGACGATGCTGTTCGATGCTGCCCATGCGACTGCTTTCTTATACCAGTCTGCGCCCAGATCCTTAAAAGAGCTGTTTCCTGCTTCCGGTTTTCCTTCCTTTGCCCAGAGGACCGTGACAAACATTCCTCGGGTCATGGCCGTATTGGGTTCAAAGGTGGTTTCGGAAGTTCCCGAGAACAGGCCGTTTTCATAGACGTATTTCACGTAGGGACAGAACCAGTCACCGCTGTGCACGTCTGTGAAGGGCATTCCGGTGTCATCCCCGGAAGTTCCTCCGTTGAGTTCCCGAAGGGTATCCATCACCCGTTCCGCCATGTATTCATGGCCGGCTGCATCCGGGTGCAGTCCCTTGAGGATGTTCTTCGTCACACTGTCCACAGCACCCTCTCCGGATGAGATCCGGGAAATGATACCGGGGACATCCAACGCATCGATTACTGTAGTTCCTGCGGAAAAGATGCTGGTTGCATCCGGCACATCCACATAGGTGACATTGTCATATTTTGCCGCTGCGTCACGGTAAATGTTGTTGAACAAATCGATCCCTCGGTCGATGAGATCAAAGATCAGGGAGTAACCGCTTCCGGGGATCACACGCAGACCGCTGGTGGCCTGATGATAGCCAAGGATCAGGATGTCGGCATCTTTCGGTGCGACTGCCACGAGATGATCCACCACCGCTTCGATATTCTCACGGATCCCGCCGGCTTCCTGCAGGAACGTATCCGTAAAACTGCCAACTATGTTGGGATTCTGCATTACGTTTTCCAGTGCAAATGCTACATAGTCCAGTACTCCTTCCACTCCGGAGATCTCCTGAAGCTTCACAAGATCTACCAGGCCGGTTGCGCTGGCGGCATTCACGATAGTTGCTGTAATGTCATTGATCCCCGCCTGGATCGTAATGAGATCCGATTTCCGTACTTCCTCACAGATCTGCGGCCCCATCTGGAGCAGCTGCTCCGTTCGTTCCGGATGTCGCTCGCCATACCAGTCCTTGCTCTTGACATAGGGGTTTTCCAGCCCCATTCCCTGCTCCAGCAGGAAACGGTAATCGCTGATCCGGGCGCCGGAGCAGGTCGCGGGATAGACCGTGGCGTTATTGTTTTTTTCCAGCACGCTGCCTACGAGATCCGTGTAGGATCCGGGCACCCGTCTGCCGACGCTGAATTTGTCTGTCCGATCGATGTCCTCATGCAACCCATACCCCCAGGAGATGCTGTCTCCCAGGTAGGTGTAGCAGTGATAAGGGACATTCGTATAGTCTTCTGCATTCAGAGCCATTGCCGTGCTTCCCATGATTCCGAAGATCATGATCAGGCACAGCACAATGGATAACGCTGTTTTAGTCCTTTTTCTCATTTGATTTACCTTATCCTTTCCGGGCTGTCTGAAACAGCCCGGCAGTTCCGTTGCGGTCAAATCTGTTCTTTTGTCTTCAGCTTATCTTTATGCAAAAAGCGATCTGATTCTCGAGAAGACCGTCTTGATCAGGCTGGATTTATTCCCGGTCTCGGTCGTTGTCTCCTCGATCACAAGCTGAGAGGAATCGGATCCTTCCTGTTCACCCGTTGAGACGACGACATCCCCGTTATCGTTGTCCGGAGCTGTCTCGGGTTCATCCGTCACCTGTACACTTGTGGACACAGTTCCGCCATGATACGTTACGATATCCACGCCCGGTGCCAGATGGTCGCTGAGCCACATGACGCGCTTGGTGCAGTATTCTTTCAGATTATAGATATAATCGTCCCATCCGGTAGTGATTTTGTAGTTCAGTTTGTATTTTCCGGTCCCCAGCAGTTTCATGGTGTTGGGAGCCACCACATACTCTGCGGAGAGATTGATGAGGCCCATCTTTTCCCGGTCCATCAACGCCGATTCCTCTACCACTTTAGCCTGTGCATCCACATCATTCGCCAGGTCTTCAAAATCACTCTTGTACACGTTATAGACCCGGGCGACCTCTCT
>CAJOQP010000017.1 GCA_905236515.1 uncultured Oscillospiraceae bacterium
ATGTATTTGACCGGCGTCAATAACATCCGCGACGTGGAACTTCATCCCCGTACCGTCGGAAACGCCGATTTCTGATTTCAATAATTATTATTCCCGAGTTCTACTTGAACTCGGGAATATTTTTATCTTATAAACTTATCTCTCTGTTCAACCGCCATGGCATCACAGCGATTGTTGTACGGATTTTCCGCATGTCCTTTTACCCAGTGGAAGGAGACTTCATGGCGTTCACACAGATTCAGCAGCACATCCCAAAGATCAATGTTCAATGCCTTGCTTTTATCGCTTTTCCGCCAGTCATTGGCTTTCCAGCCTTCCGCCCAACCTTTGACCATGGCATCCACTACATATTTGGAATCCGAATACAGATCCACTTTACACGGTTCTTTCAGGATCTTCAGCGCTTCGATCACTGCGGTCAGTTCCATGCGATTGTTGGTGGTCTGCTCTTCGCCGCCGGAGATCTCCCGGATGGTCTCTTTATACTTTACCAGTGCTGCCCAGCCACCGGGACCCGGATTGCCGGAGCAGGCACCGTCCGTATAGATCATGACCTGTTTCATGGTGTTTCTTCACTTTCCGGTGCCGCTTCCGTCGCTTCCGTGACTTCTTCCAGCTCCTGAGCCTCTTCTTCCGGTTCCGGATCCAGTCGGGCAATGGAGATCACTTTGGAGTCATCTGTCATGACCTTCACCCGTACGCCCTGCGTCGCTCTTCCAAGTATGGAAATATCCGACACTGCCATACGGATGATGGTTCCATCATCGGATACCACAAGCAGGTCATCCTGCTCATTGACCATCTTCACATCACAGACTTTTCCGGTCTTTGCCGTAACGTTGTAGTTTTTCAGGCCCGAACCGCCGCGCTTCTGAATCTTATATTCATTTTGGGAGGTCCGCTTTCCGTATCCGTTCTCCGTAACGGAAAGGAGAGTATCTCCGCCTCCGGAAATACCAGCGCCTACCACGACATCGCCTGCACGCAGACGAATGCCGCGCACGCCGGCAGCCGTTCGTCCCATAGGACGAAGATCTGTCTCATGGAAGCGGATGGCCTGTCCGTCTCTCGTGGCCAGGAACACCGACTGTTCTCCATCGGTCTGACGAACGGAGATCAGCTCATCATCTTCCGAAAGGACGATCGCACGGATACCGCTCTTGCGGATATTGCGAAGAACGCCTTCATGCATTCTCTTTACAGTTCCGTTCTTCGTGATCATCACAACGTATTTATCTTCATCCAGCTGTCTGGAGTGGATCATCGTTGCAACTTTTTCTCCGTTTTCCAGCGGAAGGATGTTTACGATGTTTGTACCTTTGGCGCTGCGCTCTGCACGTGGGATCCGGTAGCCTTTGCGGACATAGACCTTACCCAGATTCGTAAAGAACAGGATATTGTCATGGGTCGAGGAGGTAAAGACCGTTTCCACATAGTCTTCCTCTCGGGTGGTCATAGCTTTAACTCCACGCCCACCGCGGCGCTGTGCGCTGTATTCTCTGGACTCCAGACGTTTAATGTATCCGTTATGCGTCATCGTAAAGACGCACTCTTCCTCTGCGATCAGATCCTCATCATCGATATCTTCCCAGACATCTTCGATCTCGGTCTTGCGCTCGTCTCCGTATTTATCCCGGACTTCGATCAGTTCGTCTTTCAGGACGCCCTTGATCTTTTCGGGATCATCCAGCAGAGACTGATAGTATTCGATCTTCTGAAGCAGTTCATTGTACTCATTCTCCAGTTTCTCCCGATTGAGTCCCTGCAGTGCGATGAGTCGCATATCACAGATAGCCTGTGCCTGGACATCGTCCAGTCCGAACCGTTCCATCAGGTTCTGTTTTGCGTTATCATAGCTGTTCCGGATGATACGAATGACTTCTTCGATATTATCCTGTGCAATGATCAGGCCTTCCAGCAGATGGGCCCGTTCCTGTGCCTTTTTCAGGTCGTATTTCGTTCTGCGGACGATCAGTTCTTCCTGATAGGTCAGGTATTCATCCAGAATATGACGCAGAGAAAGGATCTTAGGCTGGGTCTGATTGTCCACCAAAGCCAGCATGTTGATGGAGAAGGTGGTCTGCAGCTGCGTCATGGTAAGCAGATGATTAAGCACAACCTGCGGGACAGCGTCTCGTTTCAATTCGATAACGATCCTCATACCATTTCGGTCCGTCTCGTCTCGCAGATCGGAGATTCCTTCCAGACGTTTATCTTTTACAAGATTTGCTATATTGGCAATGAGCTGACGTTTATTGACCTGATAGGGAAGTTCGGTCACGATGATACGGGTTCGTTTGTCTTTTCCGTATTCTTCAAATTCCGTGCGGGCACGGAGCATGATCTTTCCCCGGCCGGTGGCATACGCCTGACGGATTCCTGCACGGCCCATGATGATACCCCTGGTGGGGAAGTCCGGACCGGACACACATGCCATCAGATCATCCAGCGTTGCGTCTTCATTTTCAAGCACACAGATGCAGGCATTGATGATCTCGGTCAGGTTGTGCGGAGGAATGTTGGTTGCCATGCCGACGGCGATGCCGTTGGAACCGTTCACCAGAAGGTTCGGGAAACGGGAGGGGAGAACCCGCGGTTCTTTTCTCGTTTCATCGAAGTTGGGATCCCAGTCTACGGTCTCTTTTTCAATATCCCGCAGCATCTCCTCTGCCATACGAGCCATTCTTGCTTCCGTATAACGGTATGCAGCAGGAGGGTCGCCATCGATGGAGCCGAAGTTACCGTGTCCGTCGATCAGCGGATAGCGCATGGAAAAGTCCTGTGCCAGTCGGACCAGAGCATCATAGACCGATGCATCACCATGGGGATGGTAACGGCCCAGTACGTCGCCAACTGCAGTCGCACATTTCCGGTACGGCTTGTCTCTTGTCAGACCGTCCTCATACATTGCATACAGAATACGGCGATGGACCGGTTTCAATCCGTCGCGTACATCCGGCAGGGCACGTCCGACGATAACAGACATTGCATATTCTATATAGCTGGAGGTCATTTCATGGACCAGTTCCGATTTTACGATCACCTGGTCAGGAAAACTGATCTCTTCCGGCTTATAATCTTTATTTTTTGCCATTTATGTTCCGTTCTCCTTCTATCGAATTAGTAGTCCAGATTGACCGCATACTTTGCGTTCTCTTCAATAAACTGTTTTCTCGGTTCGACCTGTTCGCCCATCAGTACCGTGAAGATCTCATCGGCCTTGATTGCGTCTTCCAGCGTGATCCTCCGCAGTGTTCTCTTAGTCGGATCCATGGTGGTCTCCCACAGTTCATGGGGGTTCATTTCACCAAGACCTTTATAGCGGCTGATGTCCACTCGGACATTCTCATTGCCGCCGCGCATCTCTGCGGAAATGATATCTCTTTCCTGATCGGAATATGCCACTCTCTGCTGTTTGCCGCGGGTCAGCTTATACAGCGGGGGAACCGCAGAATAAACATAGCCTTCTTCAATAAGCGGCCGCATGAAGCGGAAGAAGAAAGTCAGAAGAAGCGTACGGATATGAGCTCCGTCCACATCAGCATCCGCCATGATAATAATCTTGTGATATCTCAGCTTCGTGATATCAAATTCATCTCCGATACCGGCGCCCAGTGCGACGATTACCGGATTGAGTTTATCATTTCCATATACTTTATCTGCCCGGGCCTTTTCCACATTCAGCATCTTTCCCCACAGGGGAAGGATGGCCTGGAATCGGGAATCACGACCCTGAGTTGCAGAACCGCCTGCGGAATCACCCTCGACGATATAGATTTCGGTAAGGCTTGCATCTCTTTCATTGCAGTCACGAAGTTTGTCCGGCATCTGTCCGGATTCCAGACCGGTCTTTCTGCGAACGGACTCTCTTGCTTTACGTGCCGCTTCTCTGGCGCGGTTTGCGGTCAGAGCTTTATCCAGGATCACCTTACCAACACCGGGATTCTCTTCCAAAAACTGATCAAGACGATCGGATACTACGGAATCAACCAGCGTTCTCATTTCAGAGTTTCCAAGCTTTGCCTTGGTCTGACCTTCAAACTGCGGCTCCGTCAGTTTTACAGAAACAACAACCGTGAGGCCTTCACGGCAGTCATCACCGGAAAGGCTGTCTCCTTCTTTCAGGATATTGTTCTTTTTTCCATAGGAATTGAGTACTCTTGTCAGCGCTGTACGAAGACCGGTCTCATGCATTCCGCCTTCCGGCGTATGGATGTTGTTGGCAAAAGAGACGATTCTCTCATTATAACTGTCCGTCCACTGCATGGCGATCTCTGCAACACCGGAGTCCGTCTCTCCGGACATGTAAATGGTATCAGGATGCAGTGCGTCATTATTTCGGTTAAGGAATTTTACGAATTCCCGAATACCGCCTTCATAGCACATTTCATCCCTTGTTTCCTGTCCGGGTCGCAGATCTTCCGTAATGATGTGAAGGCCGGCGTTCAGAAATGCCTGTTCTCTCATTCGAACATGCAGCGTCTCATAATCGTAGACCGTATCATCGAACATTTCGGGGTCCGGCTTAAAACGAACAACCGTTCCGGTATGATCCGTTGTTCCGACCTGAGTCATACTCTGCGTAATATTGCCTCTGGAGAACTTCATCTGGTTCATGACACCGTCACGATGAACCGTAACTTCCAGCCATTCGGACAAGGCGTTGACGACAGACGCACCTACACCATGCAGGCCACCGGATACCTTATATCCGCCACCGCCGAATTTTCCGCCGGCATGAAGCACCGTATATACCACTTCCAGTGCAGGCTTTCCGGTCTGTTCCTGAATATCAACAGGAATGCCGCGGCCATCGTCTTTAACACAGATAATATCCCCGTCCTCAATAGTTACGGTAATATTATGGCAATAACCGGCCAATGCTTCGTCGATGGCGTTATCCACGATTTCGTAAACCAGATGGTGAAGACCGGAGGAAGATGTAGATCCGATATACATACCAGGTCTTTTTCTTACCGCTTCCAGCCCTTCCAGAACCTGAATTTGCGACGCATCATATTCTTCTTCAATACGTTCTGTAATTTCTGCCATACTTTCTTTCCTCAAATTCTATTCTTTGATTTCTGTATTTTCTATTAATCGTTTATATAGATTTGCCGATGACATCTGAGACAGATAGATTGTGTACCGTTTCTTCTTGTCACAGCAGACAACAAATGTTCTTGGGATATCGTCCGCAACGGTAATGATCTGTCCCTTTCGTTCCGATTTTGCAAGATAATCTCTCGTAATACGGGACTGTGATGTATTTTCCAAATCAAAAATACCAACGATACTCTGATCCGGAACGACTACTTGTTTTCCAAGATATAAATAATTCAACAGTAGATTCTCCCATCACGGATCTGAATCACTTTTCCACCGGTTTTTTTGGAGATTCCTTCATCCTCACAGCAGGTAATCAGTGTCTGTCCTCCTCCGATACGATTCAGTACAAACTCCTGTCTTTTTTCATCCAGTTCGGACAGAACATCATCCAGCAGAAGAATCGGGTATTCTCCCAGTTCCATCAGATCAATCTCACGCTCCGCCAATTTGATGGAGAGCGCTGCAGTTCTTGTCTGTCCCTGTGACGCAAATGCTCTTGCAGGTTTTCCGTTTATAAAGATTTCAAGATCATCCTTATGGCAACCGGTGAGGCATTGGCCGCTTTCTTTCTCCGCTGACTGATGCTGCTCCTGATGCTGCAGAATCTCATAATAGATCTCTTTTTCCGAAGCAAAGGGATTCGTGACGGTACTGACGGTCTTATAGCGGATTTCCAGATCCTCACCCTTGGAAAAATCAGAATGAATCTCTTTTGCTTTCTGATTCAGTTTTTCCGCGTAGGATGCACGATAACGAATCATCTTTGCAGACAGTCGACATACACCATCAGAAAAATCATCCAGCATATCCAAAAGAGACGGCATATCCCGCCAGTCTTTCAATATTTTCAGTTTCTGCTCATAATATCGGTTAAATTCCGTCAGATACTGCGCATAGTTCGGACGGATCTGACTAATGGCATTATCCAGCAGTTTTCTTCTTTCCGAAGCTCCCTGCTTAATGATGCTAAGATCTTCCGGACAGAATAATACGACATTGGAAATCTGAGACAGTTCACTTGCCTTACGTACGACCGCATTGACCGTGATCTTTTTTCTTAAACCGTGCTGCATTACGATTCGAACATCGTGATTTCTGTCATGACTTTCGATCTCGGCTAGCAGCTCTGCGGAATTATAGTCAAAACCGATCAGTTCCCGGTCAAACCTCGTACGAAAGGATTTTCCCATGGATAGCATATATACTGCTTCCAGGAGATTAGTCTTTCCCTGAGCATTCGGTCCGTAAATAACATTGGTCTCCTTGGAAAAATCCACGGTCTCCCATTCATAGTTACGGAATCCGTTTAACATGATCTTCTTTGTATACATATTAAACTACTCGGATCTGCGTATCCTGAAACTCTACCAGATCTCCGCTCCGTATCTTTTTCCCTCTCTGGGTACAGATCTCACCATTGACGGAAATCATCTCATCCTGAATGACCATCTTCGCTTCTCCGCCGGAAGAACAGACAGCCGTCAGTTTCAAAAGAGATTCCAGTTTAATAAACTCTGTATTTATTGATTGTTCAATGACCATATTTATTCCGCTTTCAACCTTACGGGAAGGATCATATAAGTGTAGTTTCCTTCATCGTCTCCGGATTTGAGAATGCAGGGAGATGATCCGGAATTCAGACAGATCATAATGTTCTCACTGGGAGCATTTTTAACAGCATCCATCAAATATTTATCGTTAAAACCGATTTCAAGATACTCACACTCACCATCAAAGAAACAGACATCTTCTGCTCTTCCAATGGGTGTCACACAGGACATATTGATCATAGAGTCCTTAAACTTCATACGAATCGGATTTTTAACCTGTTCGTTTACGATCATCAGGGCAACACGATCCACGGAACGGAGAAAATCCTGTTTATTTACCTTTACCATTACTTTGAAATCCGTGGGAATAGAATTTCTGTAGTTTAAGAACTCTCCTTCAAGACGACGGGAAATAATGACAGTTTCACCGATTTCAAATGAAATGTGTTTTTCACCGACAAAAATCTTTACATCGCCTTCCTCACCGCAGTTCCGTTCCACATCAGTCAGGGCCGTTCCGGGAACGATAAAGGAAGTCTTTCCATCAGAAACACTGGATTCCAGCTTTTCCTGGCGAAGAGCAAGACGGTATCCGTCTACAGAAACCAGATTGATCTGATCATTATCGATATCAAACAGCGTTCCGGTATAGATGGGTCGGCTGTCATTATCTGCCACGGCAAAAATTGTCTGTGTGATCATCGTCTTCAGAAGCTTCTGAGGAAATACCAGATTCTCACTTTCATCGATTGTGGGAAGTTCCGGATAATCTCTTGCTTCTAGACTCATAAAGGAATACTCCGATTTTCCACAGAAAATATCTACTTTTCCTTTTTCATCGGCAATTACTTCCACAGTTCCATCCGGCATACGTCGGATCATTTCACCAAGAAGACGGGCATTGAGAACGATGGAGCCATGTTCCTGTACGCTGCTGTCGATAAAGGTGTAGATACCTTTTTTAAGATCATAGCCTGTAATTTTAAGACGATCATTCTGAGTCTCTATAAGAAGTCCTTCCAGAGCAGGAATCGTGCTTTTTGAAGCAGCGGCTTTTGACGTGATAGCTACCGCGTTCTGAAAGTCGTTTTTGTCACAAGTAAATTTCATGAAGAACCCTCCTGGTTATTATAGAAATAGAAATATAAGTGTTTAGTAATATTAGTAGTAACGGCGCCGGGTTGTGGAAAACTCCGAAAGCTGCCTGATAAATAAGGAATTTTGTTGTGAAAGAAAATGTTTATAAAAAAACATCAAATGTGTTTAATTTTTCAGCAAAAAAATCATTCCACATAAGTTAACAGATCGTCCACAACAGGTTGTTATAAAACGCTGTTTATATTTGATGTAATATCTCGTATTACTGCGGCCAGCTCCGGATTTTTTTCCATCTGAGACTCAATCTTTCGAATGGAAACCAAAACGGTGGAATGGTTTCGGTTGAATATCTTTCCGATATCCGGAAGGGAAAGATTGGTCAGAGTCCGAATCAGGTACATGGAGATTTGCCTGGCTTCCGTGACTCCTTTCGTGCGATTCACACCGGTAAGATCTGCTGCAGTCATATTAAAGTAATTTGCAGTGGCGTTGATGATGGAGTCCGGAGAAGGAATAAAGGTTCCTACACGGATGACATCCGAGATAGCTCGCTTAATGGAGTCGATTGTAATGGTATCGTCCAAGATTTCCTTGTATGCTGTAAGTCTCTTGATGACACCTTCAATCTGACGGATGTTGGATGTAATATTCTCCGCGATATAGAGAACAACATCATCCGAAAGAAGAAGACCGAGCTGAGATGCCTTATTGCGGATAATTGCCATTCGTGTCTCCAGATCCGGCGGCTGAATATCTGCCATGAGGCCGCCTTCAAAGCGTGTACGAAGACGGTCATCCAAAGTGGTCATTTCCATTGGCGGACGATCGGATGTAATCACAATCTGATGCCCGGATTCATAGATTGTATTGAAGGTATGGAAGAATTCTTCCTGAGTTGCCGTTTTTCCTGCAATGAACTGAATATCATCAACCAGAAGCAGTTCCACGTTACGATATTTTTCGTGGAAATCATTGGTCGTAGAACGGGAGATGGCCTGAATCAGTTCATTGGTGAAGTCATCTCCTTTGATATATGCGACATTCATGTTCGGATTCTTATTCAAAAGATCATGACCGATAGCAAGAAGAAGATGCGTTTTTCCAAGACCAGAATTTCCGTAGATGAAGAGAGGATTGTATGTCTGTCCCGGTTTATCCGTAACGGCAACTGCCGCAGCATGAGCAAATTTATTGGAATTACCTACGATGAAGTTATCGAATGTATACCCTTCCATCTCCGGAAGAACATCATCAAAGGAAGACGTGGATTCTATGGTCTCATCACCACAGAGGATCTGGACTGTAAACGGTGAAGAGAAGAGATCAGTAAGTACTTCCTCCAATGCGGTTCCAAAACGGTTGGTGATGATCTTACGTTTGAAATCAGTTGGAGTATAAATAATAAATGTTGATTCTTTGATTGCAACTGGTTTACAATCAGAGAACCAGGTCGCAATAGAGGTCGAGGTATATTTGGAGGAAATCATGTCCAAAACAGTCGACCAAAGATCATTGATGGAATTCATAAAGTTATCCGTTCCTTTATTGAAAAATATAGAAAAATACTCATCTTGTTTAACCAATCTATTTTATCATTTTTAGGGCGGAAAGACAATTATATTATATATATAATAATGTAGGAAAAAGGCAGAGGTAATTTGTATTCTATGAGTGTTCTCAATCAGGAATTGTTGAAAATAAAAGAATTGTCCGGACTGAAGGATTTTGAAAAAAACCGCTTTCCTGTTTACATTTCAGGTTTGACGGAAACCAGCCGGGCACATCTTGTTGCGTCTATAAAGGAAAATACAAAGAGACCGATTGTGATCATCTGTTCCGATGAGAGATATGGAGAGAGCATGAAAAAGAATCTTTCCGGGCTCTTAAAGGAAGACTGCAATCTTTTGTTTGACAGGGATTTTCATTTCTTTTCTTCGGAAGCGGCATCGCATCAGAGAGAACATCAAAGGATGATGACGCTGGAACAGATCTGTTCTGGGAAAAATGACATTTCCGTCATGACGGTCACCGGCGGTATGATGAGAACGATACCGGCAGATTATCTCAAGCGGACGGAAACCATTCTCCATGAAGCAGAAGAGGTTTTGGTGGAAGATATTGAAAATGCGCTGATCCGGTCCGGTTATGAAAAGACGGAACAGGTAGAAGGAAAAGGCCAGTATTCCAAACGAGGCGGCATCCTGGATATTTTCTCTCCGGTTTATGAAAAACCACTCCGAATCGAATTCTGGGGCGATGAGATCGATTCTATTTCGTTTTTCGATATCGATTCTCAGCGCAGAGAAAAAACAATAAAGGAAGCAAGGATCATTCCTGCCAGCGAAACAATCCTTTCCATGTATGAAGGGGGAAAGTGGGCACTGCAGAAGAATCTGTCGGAGAAGGCAGATCGTTTGCAGAAAACCGCGAAAACGGAAAAGCAGGATGAATTGATAAAAACACTTCGCCGCGATGCAGAGAAGATACGGGAAAATATCAGCATCTCCTATGCTGATCGATATCTCCCACAGATCTATCCTTTTGCTACGGCGATGGATTATATTCCGGATAATGCCGTCATAATTATTGATCAGCCGAAAAAAATTGAGGAGACGGCAAGAGAATATGGAAAGAAATTGATCGAAGAGATCAAGACTTTTTCAGAAAAAGGAGTTTTATCGTTCGCGGCAAATCAGTATTATCTCAGCTGGGACAAGTGCTGTCAGCAGCTGGAAAACCATCCTGTTGTGATGCTGGATTCTTTCACCAGCGGAAAACTGCCATTTGCTCCGCAGGAACTGATGAGCGTCAGCTGCAAACAGCTGTCCTATTACAATGGGTCGTTCAAGACCATACAGGAGGATCTGGAAACATATATCCGTCAAGAGTATCGGATCGTTTTTCTCTCGGGAGAGGAAAAACGAGGGAAGAAGCTTCAGCAGATTATGAAGGAGCATGATCTTCCGGTATCCTATCAAAAAAATCTGAGAGAATTGCCGGAGCCTGGAAAATGCATCATTACGGAGGGAACGATATCTTCCGGAATGGAGTATCCCTCTCTGCGTCTGGTAATCTTTACGGACAATCCCGGAACGGTACGGCCGATCAAAGCTTCCAGACGAAGCAAACAGTCCAATTATGAAAAGATATCCTCTTACATGGACCTTCATGTAGGAGATCTTGTAGTGCATGAATATCACGGGATCGGACAATATACCGGAATTGAAAAGATAACCGTTGACGGATGCAGCAAAGATTATATCAAGATAAATTATGCTGGGTCTGACTGTCTTTACGTACCATGCACGCAGCTGGATCTTGTGGCAAAATATATCGGTGGTGGAGAAGAGCGGCAGGTAAAACTGTCCAAGATGGGTGGAACCGACTGGGTACGGACGCGTCAGCGGGCCAAAAAAGCCGCTAAGGAAATGGCACAGAAACTGATTGCTCTGTATGCGGAACGGCAGTTGGTCAAAGGATATGCTTTTACTCCCGATACCGACTGGCAGATGCAGTTTGAAGAAAACTTTGAATATGAAGAGACCGATGATCAGCTGAAATGTGTCAATGAGATCAAAAAGGATATGGAGTCTCCGATTCCTATGGATCGGCTTCTTTGCGGTGACGTTGGATACGGAAAGACGGAAGTCGCCATGCGCGCGGCAATGAAATGTATTCTTGACAATAAACAGGTAGCATTTCTGTGCCCGACAACAGTCCTTGCCAACCAGCATTACCAGACTGCAATTCAGCGCTTCAGCGGTTTTCCGGTGACCATTGAGATCATCAGCCGTTTTCAGACAGGAAAAGAGCTTAAAAAGACGCTGGAAAACATGAGAAGCGGAAAGACAGATATCGTAATCGGAACACACCGACTCCTTCAGAAGGATATCGAGTTTAAGAACCTCGGGCTTCTGATCGTAGATGAGGAGCAGCGGTTCGGAGTCACACACAAAGAACATATTAAAGAAATGTCCAAAGGGATCGATGTTCTGACACTGTCTGCCACACCGATACCGAGAACGCTCAACATGTCGCTGTCCGGCATCCGGGATATGTCTATTATCGAAGAACCACCCAGAGACCGGCAGCCGGTGCAGACTTTTGTTATGGAACACGATTGGGATGTGGTAGGAGATGCCATGCGGAAAGAACTGATCCGAGGAGGTCAGATCTACTATGTTCACAATCGAATCGACACCATTGAAAGAACGGCTCGAAAACTGCATGAGATTCTGGGCGAGGATGTCGCTATCGGAGTTGCGCATGGAAGAATGGATAAAAACCAGCTGTCGGGGATAATGGAAAGAATGGCAGACGGTGAGATCCAGATCCTTCTCTGTACGACAATCATCGAGACCGGAATCGATATTCCTAACGTCAATACTCTTGTTATTGAAGATGCGGATCGTATGGGGCTGGCACAGCTTCATCAGTTGAGAGGCCGTGTTGGACGGTCCACCCGAAAAGCGTATGCTTATCTGACATATCGGAAGGACAAGGTTCTGACTGAAATCCAGGAAAAGCGCCTGTCCACGATCCGTGAGTTCGTAGAGTTCGGATCCGGCTTTAAGATTGCAATGCGAGATCTGGAGATCCGCGGGGCAGGAAATGTCCTTGGAGCTGAACAGTCCGGGCATATGCTGGATGTCGGCTATGATATGTACATAAAACTGCTTGATGAAGCGGTAAAAGAAGAAAAGGGAGAGATCAGACCCGCTCGGTGTGACTGTTCCATTGACTTTACGATGTCTGCCAATATCCCGGACAGTTATGTCACAAGTCAGGAACAGAGGATGGATCTTTATCGAAAGATTGCTCTGATAAAAACAGAAGAGGAACAGGAAGACGTCATTGATGAGCTTATTGACCGTTTTGGAGAGCCGCCACGATCCGTCTTTAATCTTCTGCAGATCGCGCTGATGAAGAACAAGGCAAGCGATGCCGGGATCTCGGAGATCGTACAAAAACAGGAAACTCTGTTCTTTACGCTTGAAAACTTCGAATATGAGTATTTTGCCAAGCTATTAAATAATGAGCACTACAAAAACCGTTTGAAACTGGAAGCGGGAAACAAACCGCGGGTGAGCCTTCGGATACTTTCAAAAGAGAAGACGACGGACCTGGCAATGACCTTTATTAATAATTGGAAAGAAGAAGCAGAACAGGTTAAAAAGGGATGAAAAGTCGGGGCAAAATGGAAAGAAAAAAAGTTTTGAAATTTCCAAAAAAAAGTGTTGACATTGGATGACCCCGATGGTATATTAAGTAAGCTGTCTCCGAGAGAGAAACCACCTCAAAAGAGACAGATGTGTACCTTGTAAATTAAACAATGTAAGAAAAGCTTATGCTAAATAAGCACCAAGAAGAAAAGGGTTCTTGGGAGTCTGTACTGGTA
>CAJOQP010000018.1 GCA_905236515.1 uncultured Oscillospiraceae bacterium
CTCCTATTATATCCGTTTATGGATTTTACGTTTTCATTTGTCCGCTCGCTGAAAATCAAAGAGTTTTTCCTCATAGTATCGGAGGATTGCGGAGCGGGATACTGCGAAGGACTCGTTTTCCAGAATGACCGTCAGCTTTCCGTTCTCTACCCGGCTGTCTTCTTCTCCGTCCAGCTGCGGGAACACATGTTCCTGCAGTTCCGTCTGAAGTTCGTCCAGGTGGTCACTGTAATACTCCGTACCCTGCGGTGCCTCATATCCCGGAATGGGATCGGTCCCACTGGTAAAGCAGAGATACAGCACTCCGATCAGGATCAGCAGAAGCAGGATGCATCCGGCAGGTTTGACTGCACGGGCAAACTGCATTCCGGCGGTTTCCTTAAACTCCTTGTTGGAGAGATCCTTTTCGTTTTCCATCAGAACTTAATGCGTTCCTGAATGTACGCTTTGACTTCCTCGATGGGGATGCGAACCTGTTCCATCGTATCGCGGTCACGGACCGTGACACAGTGATCAGCCGGTTTTCCTGCCTCTTCGTCTCCGACAGTGTCGAAATCGAAGGTAATGCAGAACGGTGTTCCAATCTCATCCTCACGGCGGTACCGCTTGCCGATGGATCCGGTCACATCAAAGTCGCATGGGAACTCTTTGGAAAGCTCCTGATACAGTTCCATAGCCGGTCCCGTAAGCACTTCCTTCTTGGAAAGCGGCAGGATGGCGCATTTGAACGGTGCCAGTGCGGGGCTCAGATGGAGCACAGTACGGACATCGTCCTTGCCCTTCTTATCCTGTCCCACGACCTGCTCATCATATGCATCACACAGCACGGCCAGCACACAGCGTTCCACACCAAGAGACGGCTCGATGACATACGGAATGTAGTGTTCGTTCTTTTCAGTATCGTAATAGGTCAGATCCTGTCCGGAAGTCTCCTGATGACGGCCCAGGTCGTAATCGGTACGATCCGCAACGCCCCAGAGTTCACCCCAGCCGAAGGGGAAGAGATACTCGAAGTCCGTGGTCGCCTTGGAATAGAAGACCAGTTCATCCGGATCATGATCTCTTGCCCGGAGATTTTCCTCCTGCAGTCCGATGGACCGCAGAAAATCATGACAGTAGCTTCTCCAGTAATCAAACCATTTCAGATCGGTTCCCGGCTCACAGAAGAACTCCAGTTCCATCTGCTCAAATTCGCGAACACGGAAGATGAAGTTGCCCGGAGTGATCTCGTTACGGAAGCTCTTGCCCACCTGGCCGATGCCGAAGGGCAGCTTTTTCCGGGTAGTACGGGCGACGTTGGCGAAGTTCACGAAGATTCCCTGTGCGGTCTCCGGACGGAGATAGACGGCATTCTTCGCATCTTCGGTAACTCCCTGGAATGTTTTGAACATCAGATTGAACTGACGGATATCAGTGAAGTTGTGCTTTCCGCAGGTGGGGCACGGAATCTTGTGCTCATCCACATACTCTTTCATCTCTGTCTGTGAAAAGGCATCGATGGGTTTCGGCAGTTCCACACCGTTTTCCTCTGCCCAGTCTTCAATGAGCTTGTCTGCGCGGAAGCGTTCCTTGCACTCACGGCAGTCCATCAGCGGATCCGAGAAACCGCTGAGGTGTCCGGAAGCGACCCAGGTCTGCGGATTCATGAGGATGGCGGAATCCAGCCCCACGTTGTACGGATTTTCCTGGATGAACTTCTTCCACCAGGCCTTTTTCACGTTGTTTTTCAACTCTGCTCCCAAAGGCCCGAAATCCCAGGTGTTGGCAAGTCCACCGTAGATCTCACTTCCGGCGAAAATGAATCCGCGGTTCTTGCACAGCGCCACGATCTTTTCCATGGTCTTTTCTTGATTTTTCATACACATTTCCTTTCCTGCAGCTGGCTGCCGCAGCGATAAAATACAACTATGAAATTATATCATTCCCCTGTTAGTGCCGCAATACAGTGACAAAACAAAAACAGGCATAAATGCAGTTCTCTTTCCATGAAAAAACACAACTCTGTATCTTGCACAGTTGTGTCTTCCTGGACATTCTGTTTTATCGTTCCTTTGACTGCTCCTTGGCCTTGCTTGTGGTTCTTTGTGCCTTTTCGTCGACAGCGGGTACTTCAACTAATTCGAGCATTCTGGAAAATGTCTCCTCTTTTCATTTTTCAGGTCTCTAATCATCACATAAATGATATCTTTCTGCGCAGATAAAAGGATCCTCTAATCATACCTGATACGGTCGATTAGAGGATCTTCGTTGTTTACTCGATTGTTGGTGTGTCTGTTACAGGACGTTCTGGCAGAGACGGGTAAACATGGTGGCCGCTTCTGCGCGGGTCGCAGTGCCTTTCGGGGCAATCCGGTTACCGTCACGTCCGTTAATGATTCCATGTCCTACTGCCCAGGATACGCTTTCGTTTGCCCATCCGCTGACTGCGGCCTGATCGGCAAATTTGGAAAGATCACCATTAGCGGTAACATCCATTTTTCTGTAACCGGCGTAACTTCTCAGCATCGTCGCCAGTTCCTCTCGGGTCACGGCATTGCTTGGGCGGAAACTTCCGTCATCATATCCGGATACGATTCCGTTATCCGCTGCCCAAACCACCGGATTAACGAACCAGTCCGTTGCCTGAACATCCCCAAAGGGACTGAGGCTGTTTACCGAAGGTTTCCCATCCATTGCATAGAGCATGGTCACGACCATGGCTCGGGTCAATGTAACTTCAGGACCGAACATATGATCGGTCATACCATCCATGATTCCACGTCTCAGAACATAGTCGATGGGCTCATGATACCAGCCCGTCGGAATAAGATCGATAAAATTCGCCAGTGGACAATTGGCGTCAGTGTCCAGTGACATGGCATTCATCAGCTGTTCAGCCATAAAGCGGTGTCCATCATAGTCCGGATGACAGTGAACCAGGAAACGAAGCCAGTAACTGGGACTGTAGATGGTGTCAGACTTCCATACCTGGGTTCCCAGCACGTCTACGTAATGAATATCATTTCTGTATGCACATTCCTGTTTGGCATAGACTTCCAGTTTGTTGCACAGATCCACGCCAGCCTGATACAGGAAGTCACGGATTGCATCATCTTCCGGCTGAGCATATTCAAAGGTATTGTACATACCCATGTAGTAGATCTCAGCTGTGGGATTCATTTTCCGGATGACTCCGATCATGCGGTCCATATTCTTCTTGAACAGCTGGAGATATTCTTCCTCTTTGGTAAAGATATCGGCATAGGTTCCGCCAAACATCTGGATCAGGTCATTCAGCGAAGTCGCTGCATTGAGTTTTCCTTTCAGTGCACTCAGTGCCGGCTGTGCCGCCATACCATACACGTAGTATTCCGAACGCAGGAAGAAGTCCAGCAGCGCCATCGTGAAGGTATCGTTATTACCAAGATTGATGACGATGGCATCGGCAGTGGCGATATCATTTTTGATATTGGCTTTCAGGTTTTCCGTATCGTTGGTAGGGCTTCCGAATATTTTCGGAAGGAAGAACGTGCATTCGGACAGCCAGCGAAGATAATAGTTCTTCGGCTGCGCAAGCTCGTTGTCATATTCCTCGTCGATCATTCTCAGGAAATTGATGGCTGTATAGGATTCACGTGCATCTTTATGGACAACATCAAAACCGCCCTCATCTCTCAGGATCTGAGGGTAAGATCCGTCCACAATGGTTGCTCCATGAAGGGTAAACTGATTGGTCAGGCTGTTCACATTCTCGCTCAGTCCGTATCCGGCTGCAATGGAATCTCCGATGATCGTCAGGACTTTTTGACCGTCCGTACGGGGATCTGGAGTCGCAGGTGTTGCCGGAGTGGCCGGTGCCGGTGTTGCCGGTTCTACAGCCGCAGGCTCTTCTGCCGTCGGCGCTTCGGCATTGGGCTGTGTCTCTGTTGTCGAGGCATTCTCTGCTGCAGGGGTTGCCGTTTCGTCAACGGGATCTGCATAGACACCGACACACAGCAGTGCAACAGTCATGGCAAGAACCAGAAGTAGTGAAATCAGTCGTTTTGAATTCATCTTCATCTTGTTTTCTTTCGGCTGCACCAAACACAGCCGATTCTCCTTCCTGTGAGCGATCCAATCCGCAGCGGTCGCGGATTGTCACCGATGTATCTGATATAGGCACATTAGCGTTCTGTATTGTAACACTTTTTGACACCATTTTGCAACCTCTCCCAACCTTAACATATATTAATTCCGTTCCACGCTGTTTCTGCCGCTCGATATCCTCCTCCTTGTTGCACACAGCAATGTCTTGATTTGATCAAGGCGATATGCTATCGTAAATTCATTCAAATTTTTTAACTATTAACGGAGGTATGCGGCATGTCTAAAGTTGTGGTGATTACCGGAGGCACCAGCGGAATCGGGCTACAGGCAGGACGATTTCTCGCTGAGAGAGGCTGCGTTGTCTACGAACTAAGCCGGCGTCCGGAAGGCACTGATCCCAGACTGCACCATATCCAGACGGATATGACCGATGAGTCTCAGGTCCAGAATGCAGTACAGAAGATCCTACATCGGGAAGGCCGCATTGATGTTCTGGTGAATAACGCTGGCTTCGGGATCTCCGGTGCAGTGGAGTTCACGGAGACAAAGGACGCAGAACGCCAGTTCGACGTCAATTTCTTCGGCATGGTCCGCATGAACAAAGCGGTGATCCCGATTATGCGAAAACAGGGCAGCGGAAGGATCATCAGCATGTCCAGTGTTGCTGCTCCCATTGCCATCCCTTTTCAGACTTACTACAGTGCTTCCAAAGCTGCTATACGGACCTATATGTTGGCACTTGCACCGGAAATCCGGCCTTACGGAATCGAAACTTGCACCATCATGCCGGGAGATATCCACACCGGTTTCACTTCCGCCCGAAAGAAAAGTCCGGCGGGTGATGATGTTTATGGCGGACGGATCTCCCGATCCGTGGCGGTCATGGAACATGATGAGCTCAACGGTATCACCTCCGAGGCGGCCGGTGCCTTTGTCGCCCGGAAAGTCCTGCAGAGACGCGTGCCGCTGCTTTGCACGCTTGGCTGGAAGTATAAGATCTTTGTCTTCCTGACCCGTATCATCCCTACAAGAGTGATGACCTGGATTGTAGGTCAGATCTATGCAAAATAGGATTGGCTCACATTTCATTCCATAGTGGAAACATTTTTCTCATAGTGCTACAATCTTCTTATCAACGGAAACCTCCTTCATCAAGTACAGCTCCATAAAGAAAAGAGGCAGTGCCATGTCTGAAACCAATCTCACCAATTCCGTTCCCGATCCGGAAATACCTGCCGGACCGAAACTTCAGGAACCACGCAAGCCGGATAAGATCCGTTACACCCTCCGCCGGAAGAGTTTCCTGTTCTCCGGTGCCCTGCTGCTGATCGCACTATCCATCCTGTTCCGCCTGATCGGCTACTGGGGCTTCTGGTCTCATATCACCAGCACGACTTATACGCAAGTGTTCCTTCCGGTCCTGTGTGCGCTGCTGCTGATCGTTTTCCTTCCCGTATTTGCCAATCACGGTCTGTGGATGACCTCCATTCCCATCGTATTGGAAGCTGTCTTCTTCATTCTGGAGACCGGACATATCTCGGTATGGTGGGTCAAAGCGGTCAGCATCCTTCTATACATCGTGATATCCATCATCTACACCATGACCGTATTCGGCAAGATCCCGTCGAAATGGCCGCTGGTAATCTCCATCGGCGTCCCTCTGGTCTACCATTTGGCAGTTCAGGACCGTACTTCTCTTCTGGAAGCTTCCAGTCCTGACACCCTCGTAGCATGGATGCCGGAGATCTCCGCCATGTCTTTTGTTCTTGCCTTACTGCTGATCACCCTTGCCATGGTAAAGAAGGTCACGACTTACGGTCCGCCCGTTGTGGACCCCCGTGCCGATCTTGCTCAGATCCGCGATCTGAAATATGTTCCGGAAGAACTGGAATACCACAGTATGATCAAGGCACGGAGAGAGAAGAAAAAAGCGGCAGCTGCGTCAACCGAGCCGGCGCCACCCCTTCCCGAAGGGGAAGAGCTCCTGCTGGAGGATCCGGAAGAGATCGCGCCTCCCACACCGTCCTATGAGGATGAATCATAAGAAAAGCTGCGCCGCAGAGGGCATCGTTCTTCTGCGGTTTTTCTTTATCTCTCCCCTCTTTCTGAGCAAATTTAACAATTGGTTGTTTTAATTATCCCTGTGACATGGTATACTTTGTATAAGGAAACAGGGCTTTCCCTGGTTCCAATTCCGCTGGAAAGGGGATTTATCAATGAAATATACATTCGCTGAGAAGAAAATGGACTCTTCCGAAGATCTGAGAGCGTATGCTACTCGGAAGA
>CAJOQP010000019.1 GCA_905236515.1 uncultured Oscillospiraceae bacterium
GCAGCAGGCGGTCGCCCATCCCAATTGGAGCATGGGTGCAAAAATATCGGTAGATTCGTCTACCATGATGAATAAGGGCCTGGAATTCATCGAGGCCATGCATCTGTTCCAGGTGGATCCGGAACAGATCCAGGTGGTGGTACATCCCCAGAGCGTCATCCATTCCATGGTGGAACTGGTTGACGGAACTGTGATCGCCCAGCTGGGCATCACGGATATGGGCCTTCCGATCCAGCTGGCCATGACTTACCCGCAGCGCTGCGCTTCTCCTTTTGAAGGACTGGATTTCTGGAAAATGTCCGATCTTACCTTTGAAGAACCGGACCTGGAAAACGTTCCCTGTCTCCGTCTGGCCATGGAGTGTGCCAGAGAGAGGGGAATCGCCCCTTGTGTCATGTCTGCAGCCAATGAGATCGCTGTCCACAAATTCCTGGGCGGGGAACTTGGATATAACCGCATTTATGACGCGGTGCAGGCAGCGGTGGATCATTTTGATCCAGTTGCGGACCCGGATCTGGATACGATCCTGGAATATGATACACTGGCAAGAGAGTATGTAAGGGAGAATTTCTGATTCATGTATATCGTTATAGCGATCCTCCTGTTCGGGATCCTGATCGCGGTCCATGAGTTTGGACACTTTATTACGGCAAAAGCCTGCGGTGTGCAGGTCAATGAATTTTCCATCGGCATGGGTCCGCTTCTTCTGCATAAGCAGAAGGGCGAGACCCTATACTCTTGGCGCCTTCTTCCCATTGGCGGTTTCTGTGCCATGGAGGGAGAAGATGAATCATCGGAGAATCCGAGAGCCTTCGGGAACCGGAACTTCTTCCAGAAACTTCTGATCCTGTGTGCAGGATCTGCCATGAATTATCTCATGGGCGTCGTGCTTCTGGTGATCGTCTTTGCTTCTGCCTCCGGGTTTTCCACCACACAGATCCACAGCTTTCTGGAAGGATGTCCCTATGAGAGCAGTGAAGGACTGCAGGCCGGGGACCGATTCGTCTCCATCGATGGTCATAAGATCCGATTCGCCGGAGACGTCTCCGAATGGCTGGGCGACGGCTCGAAAAAACAGACCCACGATATCGTTGTGAAGCGGGATGGTGAGAAAGTCACGCTGCAGGATTTCAATATGGTTCCGGTGGAATATGAAGGACGCGGACTGCAGTACGGGATCCTGTTTCAGACCGCCAAAGCGACTCCCGCCAGCATACTGTCCTACTCCGTGCGGTGGTCGGCAGAGTTTGTCCGGATGGTCTGGGAAGGCCTGCGGCAGCTGGTATCCGGAGCCGTGGGGCTCAAGGATATGTCCGGACCGGTGGGCATCGTCAGTGTCATGACGGAAGTTGGCGAAAGCTCCGAGACACATTCGGATGCGGTAAAAAACATTCTGTATTTCTGTGCGTTCATCGCAGTGAACCTGGCTGTGATGAACATGCTTCCGATCCCCGCACTGGATGGAGGAAGGATCTTCCTCATGCTGGTGACGGCACTGTTTACTCTGCTGTTCCGGAGAAAACCGGACCCCAAATATGAAAACTACATCAATGCAGTGGGCATGGTTCTGCTGCTCGGTCTTATGGCTGTAGTGATGTTCAATGATATTACGAAACTGATCATACAATGAGGAATGATGATATGACGAAACGGGAACTGACAAAAAAACTGATGGTGGGCAATGTGTCGGTCGGCGGTGACGCGGCAGTTACGGTACAGTCCATGTGCAATACCAAGACCTGGGATGTGGATGCCACCATCGCTCAGATCATGGATTTCCATGCCGCCGGATGTGACATTGTCCGGGTCGCGGTACCGGATATGAAAGCGGCGGAAGCTATTTCCTCCTTGAAGGAGCGTTCCCCCATACCCATCGTCTGTGACATTCATTTCGATTATCGGCTGGCACTGGAATGTGCCGACCGGGGAGCGGATGCCATCCGCATCAATCCGGGCAACATCGGCGGCGAGGAGAATGTCCGTGCCGTAGCGGAAAAGTGCCGGAGCAAGAACATTCCCATCCGTATCGGTGTCAACGGAGGCAGCCTGGAAAAACGCCTTTTGGAAAAGTACGGCCACCCTACGGCGGAAGCCATGGTGGAGAGCGCCAGGACCCATATTGCGCTGCTCAACAAATTTGACTTTGATGACATCGCCATCTCTCTGAAGGCATCTTCCGCTCCTCTTACCGTGGAAGCCTACCGCCTGGCAGCAGAAACATTCTCATACCCCCTGCATGTGGGCGTTACCGAGACTGGAACCGCATTTCAGGGGACCATCGTTTCGGCGGTGGGAATCGGGACGCTTTTGAATGAAGGCATCGGAAACACCATCCGCGTTTCTCTGACGGCAGATCCGGTGCAGGAAGTCCGTACCGGTGTGGCGATCCTGAAAGCAGCCGGGCTCCGTACCGGCGGAGTACGTCTGGTGTCCTGTCCCACCTGCGGGCGTACGGAGATCGATCTCATAGGACTGGCAGAAGAAGTGGAATCCCGTATCACCGGCCTTGACCGTGACATTACCGTGGCCGTTATGGGCTGTGTCGTCAACGGTCCCGGAGAGGCGAGAGAAGCCGATTTTGGCATCGCGGGAGGAAAAGACTGCGGACTTCTGATCCGCAAGGGAGAAGTGGTAGGGACCGTTCCCTATGACAGGCTCTGTGACGAGCTGATGAACATGATTGCAAGCGAGGATTGAACCGTGGAGAATACTCCGTTTTTAACAATGTTTCCGGAATGTCTGGATTACTCCGCCATGTGCGGAGGACTGTCTGAGGCATACATCACCCGGGTTGACGTGAATATCGACGAACAGTCCATGGCGGTTCAGGCTCATTTCAATAAACGACCGGCACCGGCGGAGGTCAATCTCATCTGCGAGACCATCCGTGCGGTGTATAACCTGAGAAAAGTGGATCTGATCCCGGATTATCCCAAACCGAAGATCAACGTTCAGCCAAAAAGTCCGGAGTCCCAGAAGGGACGCCCGGAGGGAACCGTGCTGATGGGAAGAAACATCCGGGGAACGATCCTGCCTATGTCCGACCTGGCTATGGACTCCGGAGCGGTCATCGTGGAAGGTGACGTCATATCCGTGGAGTCCCGGAAGCTTCAGAAACGCGGCGCGGCGGTGCTGATCTTTGATATCACCGACCTTACCGGATCCGTCCGGGTCTCCCGCTATCTGCGAAACACCGACGATCAGGGGATCCTGGACAAGATCCAGAAAGGCGACCACCTGGTGGTGCAGGGCGATATCACCTACAGCCGTTACGATGAGGATATGATCCTGGAACCCAGAAACATCATGAAAGGCAAACGGTATATCCGTCCGGACAATGCCCCGGAGAAACGAGTGGAACTGCACATGCATACCCGGTTCTCTGCATTGGATGCGCTGACGGATCCGGAAGCCATCGTGGCCCGCGCGGCACAATGGGGGATGCCCGCCATCGCTGTGACGGACCATGGCGTATGTCAGGCGTTTCCGGATATCTGGAAAGCAGGAAAAAAGCATAAGATCAAAGTCATTTACGGATGTGAGATTTATTACGTCAATGACATGGAAGGAAACCGTGCGGTACACGGCAACTGCAATCTCCCGCTGGATGCGGAATTTGTGTCATTTGATATCGAGACTACCGGACTCAACGCGGTGAATGACCGCATGACAGAGATCGGAGCCCAGATCTTCCGGGAAGGGGAGATCATCCGGGAGTTCAATACATTCGTGGATCCGGGGATCCCCATCCCGGCGGAGATCACCCGCCTGACCGGGATCCGGGACGAGGACGTCAAAGGTGCTCCTTCGGAAAAAGAAGCGATGCAGATGTTTCTGGAATTTGCCGGGGATCGTCCGCTCATTGCACACAACGCGGATTTCGACACCGGTTTCATGCATGCTGCATGCCGCCGTACCGGACTGAGGTTCTCACCGGTCTATCTGGACACACTGGCACTGTCTCAGGCACTGCTGCCGGATATGAAGCGCTTCAAGCTGGATATGGTGGCCAATCATCTGAAGCTGCCGAAATTCAATCACCACCGCGCATCGGATGATGCCATGGTGGTAGCACAGATCATGGCGAAGTTCCTGCCGATGCTTCGGCAGCATGGGGCAAAGACCGTGGACGATATCGAGTCGGTCTATCACCAGCTCAAACGTACGGATCTGGCCCGGTCCCGCCATATGATCGTACTTGCCAGAAACAAGCAGGGACTGAAGAACCTGTATGAGCTGGTCTCTCAGTCCTATCTGAAATATTTCCACAAGACTCCGACGGTGCCCCGTTCTCTGCTGATCCAGCATCGGGAAGGTCTTCTCATCGGTTCCGCCTGCGGCATGGGAGAACTGTACGGTGCTGTGATGCGCGGGGAAGACTGGGATGCTCTGGAGAAGATCGCGGAGTTCTATGATTATCTTGAGATCCAGCCGCTCGTTAATAACGGCTTCCTCGTGGATAATGCAGTCGTGAAGGACTACCATGTGCTGGAGGACTATAACCGCCGTATCGTCGAACTGGGAAGACGCATGAACAAACCGGTCATCGCCGCTTCCGATGTCCATTTTCTGGATCCGGAGGACGAGCAGTACCGTCATATCATGCAGGCCGCCAAGGGATTTTCCGATGCGGACCGCAACTGTCCCATCTATTTCCGTACCACGGAGGAGATGCTGAAGGAATTCGAATATCTCGGGGAGGAGACGGCGAAGGAAGTAGTCGTGACCAATACCCGTGCCATTGCGGATATGGTGGAAGAATTCGAACTGCTTCCCCAGGGGCTGTTCCCTCCGGAAATCAAGGACTCCGCCAAACGCCTGAAGGAACTCGTGCTGGGGAAGATGCACAGCATGTATGGCGAGAACCCTCCGAAGATCGTGACCGACCGTGTCAATCAGGAGCTTAATACGATCCTGGACCATCACTACGATGTGATCTACATGTCGGCGCAGGAACTGGTGAAAAACTCGCTGGAACACGGATATCTGGTGGGATCCCGAGGCAGTGTCGGGTCTTCCATCGTGGCATATATGTCGGATATCACGGAAGTAAACTCCCTGCCTCCTCATTATCTGTGTCCCAACTGTCAGCATTCCGAGTTCATTACCGACGGAAGCTATGACTGCGGCGCGGATATGCCGGACAAGGTCTGTCCCGAATGCGGTGCCCCCATGCGCAAGGAAGGATTCAATATTCCCTTTGAGACGTTCCTTGGATTCCCTGGAAATGAAAAGACACCGGATATCGATCTGAACTTCTCCGGTGAATATCAGGGAAAATCCCATAAATATACAGAGGTCCTGTTCGGGTCGGACCACGTGTTCCGTGCCGGTACCATCGGGACCATCGCTGAGAAGACAGCGTACGGATATGTGCTCAACTATCTCAAGGAACGGGATATGAAGGTCACCAAGGCGGAGGAAAACCGTCTGGCTTCCGGACTGGTTGGCATCAAGAGGACCACTTCCCAGCATCCCGGCGGACTGGTCATCATTCCGCAGGATCTGGATGTCACGGATTTCTGTCCGGTACAGCATCCGGCAGACGACAAAGACAGTGATATCATCACCACCCATTTTGAATACCACTGTATGGAATCCAACCTGCTGAAACTGGATGAACTGGGTCACGATGATCCGACGATGATCCGCATGCTGGAGGATATGACCGGAGTGGATGCCCAGAAGATCGAACTGGGAGAAAAGGAAACGATGCAGATCTTCCTTTCCCCGAAAGTCCTGGGTCTGCCGGAGGATGATCCCATCATCGGGAAGACCGGAACCCTTGGCATTCCGGAATTCGGCACCGGATTTACCCGCCAGATGCTGGTGGATACCAAACCGACAAAATACAACACGCTAATCCGTCTGTCCGGATTTTCTCACGGCACCGATGTGTGGGCCGGAAACATCCGGGATCTGGTAGTCAACGGAATCGCCAACGTCGACGAATGCGTCGGCTGCCGTGATGATATTATGATCTACCTGATGAGCAAGGGCATGAGCGGATCGCTGGCATTCAAGACCATGGAGGCTGTTCGAAAGGGAAAAGTCAGCCGGACGGGACAGTTCCCCGGAGATTCCGAGGATCAGATGCACAGTCTGGGTGTGCCGGAATGGTACATCGAATCCTGCCGCAAGATCCAGTATCTGTTCCCGAAGGCGCACGCGGTAGCCTATGTCATGATGGCGTTTCGTATCGCCTGGTTTAAAGTCCATAAACCTCTGGCATACTATTCCGCGTATTTCTACCGCAGAAGTCAGAAGGACTCCTTCGATGCTCAGATCATGTGCAGCGGAGTAGATGAACTGCGGCGGACTATCATGGCATATAAGAAGAATCCGAATCTCTCTGCCAAAGAGGATGCGCTGCTGGCGACGATGGAGTCGGTCTATGAATTCTATATGAGGGGCTTTTCCTTTGCACCCATCGATCTCTATGAATCGGATGCGTATAAGTTCCTTCCCGTCGGAGAGAAGCAGCTTCGTCCGCCTTTCGTGGCGATCTCCGGACTGGGCAGTTCTGCGGCGGAGGATCTTCTCCACTGCCAGCAGCAGCATATGGAATTCCTGTCCGTGGAGGAACTGGGCCTTGCCTGCCCGAAGGTATCTCAGACGCACCTTGAGATGCTGAAATCTCTGGGGGCATTTGGAGACCTGCCGGAGAGCAGTCAGATGAATCTGTTCGAAATGTGAGGAAAGTGATATGGGTAAAGAAAAACGGGACCTTCGCAAGCTGACCAACGCGGCGATGATGTCCGCACTGGTCTGCATCGCCACACTGGTGATCCCCATTCCCATTCCCGGCGGAGGGTATGCCAATGCAGGGGATATCGTCCTTCTGGTTACCGCCTTTGTGCTGAGTCCGGGACTTGCGGCGGTGGCATCGGGATTCGGAGCCGCGGTGGCGGATATCATACTGGGATACTCCATGTACGTACCGGGAACTCTGGTCATCAAGGCACTGGGAGCACTGGCGGCCGGACTGATGATCCGATGGACCAGGAAGCACATGAAACTGGTTCCGGCCATGATCCTGGCCGGAATCTGCGGAGAACTGGTCATGATCGCCGGATACTACGGCTATGAATATGCCATTTTGGAAAACGCAGTGGCAGCGGCCGCAGGGGCCATCCCGAACATCATTCAGGGACTGGTTGGCATTGCCGGTGCTGCGGTGCTGACGCCGCTGATGGAGCGGGTCCTGAAGACAAAAAAGAAAATCGAAGACTGAATGACGAAAACTGCCTGCCCGGCACTGATCCGGGCAGGCAGTTTGTACATTTCCGCTGGATGTGACATCAAAAAACCGGGAGAAAACACGTCATGTTCTCCAGTTGAAATGACCCCTTGGGCAGGGTTAAGATGAGGGCAGAGAAGGAAGAAAGAGGGAAGAACCATGGACGACAGACAAGTGATTCTCGGAACCATTACACTGAACATTCCCATCCGCTGCCCGCTGGATGTGCTGGGAGAAGGTTTTCACACCGAGATCGGAGAGACCGCCGTGAAACTGGGGATCCCGGAGAGGGCCGGGGACTCGGAATCTCTGCAGGCACCGGCCATTGCATCCCGCTATGGGATCCAGGCAGACTGGGGACGGGTCGAAAACGGGGTCGCCTATGTGCGCTCGATGTTTTACGGCTGCCAGGCCGACGGAGAGGAGGCCGAACAGCTTCATCGGAACAGTACCAACTGGATCCGGAAACTGGAGAATCTGAACCTGTTGATGACGGCGATCACGGAGCCGATCCACATGAACAGCGAGAACCGTGTCGTAAGAAAGACCATGTACCGAATGGCAAAGGACGGGAGTCTGACAGTCCTTTATGATGATGACAAAAGCGTGGAGGAGACCATGGAAGCGCCGGGACTTCTTCTGGACCGGGATAAGTTCCAGGGCCTTTTGGATGCAGCGTCGTCTCCGGAAGTGATCCGGCAACCGTATACCGTCTTTCTGAATGCGTGCCGTGCCCTTCTTCACGGAGACTGTTACAGCGCCGGCGTTCTTGGAGGAACGGCCGCGGAACTGGCAGGAGGAGAATACATCGCGGCTCATTCCGAGGAGATAAGTCCCCATGTGCAGGAACTGATGCTTGGGAATGCGAGAGAGGAACAGTTTGAACAGCTGGCACAGATGGGGCTGATCATCCCGGGAGACTGGGAAAACCGGATCATCGGCGTTTATACGGATATGCGGTACGGAAGGATAACTCCGGACACGGAGACTTTGCGACAATTCCTGCTGGACTGCGGCCGGGTGATCCAACTGTGCATTCCGGAGTATCTGGTTTAAAAGTATAAGATAGGGAGAATGCGGACGAGGCGTATGATGCTTCGTCCGTTATTGTTTGGTTGCATCTCTCTGATGCAGCGGGTAAAATATCAACAGAAGCTCAACGAAAGGGGGTCGGCAATATGTTGCGTATCTTGCTTTATGAATTGGATCGACAAGCCAATCAGGATTATCGGAGAGCGCTCACATCCGCCGGTTTTACGGTTCGAAATGCCAGCAGCGTGTCCGAGATCAGTGAGATCCTGGCCGGGGACGGAGGGGATCTTCTGATTACAGAACTGGAACCGGGAGATGCCGGCATGGAGATCATTAGGATGGTTCGTCATTCGGAGTTTCCCATTCCCGTCATCGTGGTGACCGCGCGGGATGAATTTGCCGACCTGAAGAAGGCTTTTGAAGCCGGGGCAGACGACTATATGAATAAACCGGTGCGGATGGAGGAACTGATCCTTCGGATCCGCGCGGTGATGAGACGGGCAGGACAGCTAAACGGGGACCGTCATACCCTGGGGAATACCACGGTGAACTATTCTTCCATGAAGGTGGAGACTCCGGACGGTCCGGTGATCCTTCCGCAGAAGGAATTCCTTCTGCTGTACCAGCTGTTTTCGTTTCCGGGACGTGCGTTCACCAAACAGCAGCTGAAAGACGATATCTGGGGGTTCGAATCCAACTCGGATATGCATACCGTGGAAGTTCATATCGCGCGGCTTCGGGAGAAATTCCGGAAAAACCGGGATTTTGTCATTGAAACGGTCCGGGGAGTCGGTTATAAGGTAGTCCCTAAGGGAAAAAATGGGAATGCAGACAGTGAATAAAACAAAAATACAGACCTTTCGGTAAAAATATGTCTAAAATATGAATATATTTCGAAAAATTAATAATAAGTTGAGGAAAAATTGAACTAATGATGTTATAAATCAATCAATCTGTATAATAACGCGGGGCGTATGTTCTTTTCTGCGCAAATAGAGCGGATAACAATCTTTTTGCGGTAGGAGATGCTGGGATCCTAGAAGAGAAGGACCTCCAAACTGCGTGATTGTGCATATCGTTCACCTAAATAAAATCTATATGGGAGAGGGGATTTAGTTTTGAAGAAATTACTTCGTGCTATCCTTAGTCTCTGCCTCATCGCAGCCTGCATATTCGGCCTGCTGTCCGTCTACGGCGGATTCCAGGACGTTCTGAATATTCAGGACTACAAGACGGCAGATGGTGATCAAGCCAAAGAAGGCATCGAAATGGCCCGTGACGGTCTGGCACAGCTCATGGAAAATGAGACCACGTATACCGATGGTGTAAAACAGTATGAAGATGGTCTTGTTCAGCTGGCAGACGGCAGAGCTCAGCTTGCTGATGGTGCTGCACAGCTGGCAGACGGTGAAGCTCAGCTCGCCGACGGCAAGAAGCAGATTGCTGAAAACACCGACAAATACAACGAAGGCAAAGCTCTGCTGGAGCAGATCGATCCGATTATGCCCTATGTACAGCAGTACATCCAGTGGCGTGATTCCGGTCTTGCTTCCGCACCCGGCTTCTCCACTTTCCAGGAATGGTTTGTAAGCGTTGTTGCTCCGATTATCAGCAGCGTTGGTCTGGAGATTCCTTCCGATGTTTCCGACTTCCCCGGCTGGTTCAATGCATATGTGGAAGACGGACATGCACAGCTGAAACAGTATGAAGACGGTCTGGTACAGATTGAAGAAGGCGAAAAACAGCTGGCTGAAGGCTATGCAGCATACGCTGACGGCCAGGCTCAGCTTGCTGACGGTGAGAAACAGCTCGCCGACGGCGATGCTCAGCTGAAGGTCTTTGAAGACGGCGAAGGTCAGATTGCAGACGGTATGAATCAACTCATCGAAGGCATGGCTGCTGACACCCGCTACCGCAGCGGTGAAGTCATCACCAAGAGCCTTGCCGAGAGACTGGGTCCCGACTGGCAGCTGTACGTTCTCAACGAGGACGGCTCCAGAAAGCAGTACCGCGGCGTTGATTTCGTTAACTTCGAAAACTGCGTGAAACTGTGCGACGAAGGCGAGAAGTTCCTTGAGGAATCGGAAGCCAACATCACCGCTGAGATGATGAAGAGAATTGCTACCATGGCTTGCATGGGCATTGCGTCCGTTCTCGGCCTGATCGCCGGCATCCTCGGCCTGATCGCTGCTTTCTCCAACAAGAGAAAGAACGGCTTCGGCTTTGGTCTCTGGGGCACCATCATCTCCTGCGCAGGCATCATTGTTGGTCTGCTCAGCCATTGGAGAGATCAGGCTTACCAGATTCGCGATGCAGCTGGCAACTACACCTACACCTATGATGCACAGGTCAAGGCCATCATCATCCTGGCTTGCGTACTGGCTCTGTTCACTCTTGTTTCTGCTATTGCACGCAAGAGCGCACCGAAGAAAGTCAAAGGCGCTTCCAAGACTGCTGACCAGATCTATGCAAGTGCAGTTTCCGATCACTCCAAGGATGCAGAGATTGCACGCCTGAGAGAGGAACTGGCTGATCTGAGAGCTAAGAAACCCGATACTTACAAAGAGTAATCTGAATCCTTTGATTTAAAAATACCAGCAAAAATGGATCCGTTTTCCGGGGAACCGGAAAAACGGATCTATTTTTATGCCCGGAAGCTTCCGGACATATTCAGTGGAAAAAAAGCAGAGTATATGATACTATCGGGCTAACGCTATTGACACTAAATTCCCAATCCTTTGCGTTACTGAATACCGTGCGTATGCAATAATCTGTGATATGCACCGTGCGGAGGAGAACCTATAATGAATCGAATTGACAGGATCTGTAATGTGAAAATACAGAAAGTGATTGCCGGAATTGCCGCCGCGGCGATGCTGGTTTCCCTTTCTGCCTGCGCACGCAAACATGAGAGTACCGCCACTCCTTTTGCACCACAGGACGAAACCAACATGGATACAGAACGGATCCCTTATGCGATCAATAATGATTATATTCTTGACATGGATGGGATGGATGCTCTGCTGCAGCCGGAAGACTATACCTTCGTGCCAAGGGAGAGCGATCTGGAGATCCTGCAGTCCCTGAAAGAACAGTATCCGGAAAACGCGGAAAAAATTCAGTTCTTCATCGATCATATCGGTGCCTATCACCAGACCGCGGTCAATAATGTTTGCGTCGCGCCGGAAAAGATCGACTTTGTGCTGGCGGAGCGATTTGCCACACAGACGGAAGCAGGGGATTGGAACTTCTCCATGGAGGGGATCTCCCTTCCGTATTATATCCAGTATGACCACCGCTGGGCGTTCCATCCCTACGGAAACGGGGTCATGGGATACACCGGCTGCGGCCCTACGTGCTTTGCCATGGTATCTGCGGCAGTGACCGGCAATCAGGATATCACGCCGGACCGTGTTGCGGATTTTGCCATTGACCGGGGATTTTATGTCGCTGGCAGCGGGACGGACTGGAGACTGTTCACCGAAGGAGCGGAAGAGCTGGGGTTTCATGGGAAGATGATTTATCCGGAGGAGGATCTCATGAAGCAGGAACTGTGGAAGGGCAACTATCTGGTCGTGTCATTAAGGCCGGGAGACTTTACCCGTGTAGGACATTTTGTCGTGATCCACAGCTGTGATGAGGATGGTTTCTGGCTGTATGATCCCAACAGTATCGAGCGTAGCAGCCGGGTCTGGTCCTATCAAGCGCTGCTCAATCAGATCGCCCAGGTTTGGACACTGGGACAGAATATCGATTCGAATGAATAGAAGAATGCCGCTGCTATTGCAGCGGCATTGTTATTATTTTATAAAAATCAGATTCCGTAGCAGGCGATCGTATTGGCTTCATCCACGATCTCTACGGCATGTTTGAGCCAGTCGCAAAGATCATCGGGCCTGCACTCGAAGACGGGGAAATAAGGATCGTCTGCATCAAAGTAGTGACCCAGTTCCGACTGGAGATGTTCGCAGACACTAAGGACATAATAGTCTCCATTGGGTTTCTGTAAGGCGATTTTTCTGGCAGCAAGATCTCTCCCGTAATAAAGC
>CAJOQP010000020.1 GCA_905236515.1 uncultured Oscillospiraceae bacterium
GAGATGGATGCGGCTTCCAACAACGGCGTGGACAATATCCGTGCTCTGCGGGAAGATGCCATCTTCTCTCCCACTTCCGTCCGCAAACGCGTTTATATCGTGGATGAGGTCCACATGCTCTCCATCGGTGCTTTCAATGCACTGCTGAAGATCCTGGAGGAACCACCGGAACATCTGATGTTCATACTGGCAACCACGGAGCTGAACAAGGTGCCTGCCACGATCCTCTCCCGTTGTCAGCGATACTCCTTCAAGCGTATCAGCGTGCCCCAGATCCGGGACCGTCTGAATTACGTTGCATCTCAGGAGCCGTTTGAACTGGATACGGACGCCGCGGAGTTTATCGCACAGCTGTCTGACGGCGGCATGCGTGATGCTCTTTCTCTTCTGGACCAGTGTTCCGGTACCGATCACATCACGGTGGAGACCGTCTATTCCGCTATGGGACTGGCAGGAAATCTTGCCATCTCTCAAATGATGGATCACATCCTCTCTCACAATGCAGAGGAAGCCGTCAAGCTGTTCCATCAGATGTGGAAGGATGGCAAAGACCCCTCTTCCATGTTAAATGAGATCAATTCCCTGTTGCGGGACGTGCTGATCACGAAGATCGCTCCCTCCGGCGGAAATGATCTGTTAAGCGGTACCTATGCCAAGGATACCCTGACACGGTTTTCCGGAGTCATGTCTCTGGCAGAGCTTACCAGCCGGATGAATATCATTCAGGATGCACTGGGTGCCATGCGAACCTCCGTAAACTCCCGTATCGATGCAGAGCTGTGTCTGGTTCGTCTTTGTCAGCCGGAACTGAGTTCCGGAGCGGACGCGCTGGAGTCCCGTATCGATCGGTTGGAAAAGATGCTGGCCGGCAAAATCCCGGCTCCCGCACCGGCAGTCCGAGCAGCTCCCGCACCGGCAGCGGCGGCACCGGTTCCAGCACCTGCACCTGCTCCGACACCCAGGCCGGTTCCGGAACCTCAGATGCCGGACGGATCTCCCCTTCCGGAAGAGCCGCCCATGGAGGACGCGGAACCTTATCTCCCGGAGATACCTGAGGCACCGGTGAAATCGGAACCCCCTGCCCCGGCGGCAGCGGCAGAACCTGTACCGGTTCCTTTGGAAGATCCCAATTCTCCCGGCGGATCCGTTTCCACGGAAGATCCTGCGTTCATCGAGCAGCTTAAGGATAATCTTCATGAGATCCTGTCTTCCGGGCTGAAACACTTCATGCGGGATCCGTCCATTACATTCGTATTAAAGGCAAACATACTTAATCTGTACATTCCGGACAATTTCAAGTATAGTATGCTTAATAAACAAGAGGTCATCAATACCTTCCGACAGGAAGCGTATAAATTATCCGGTCGTGAGATCAATGTGGTGATGCATGACAAAGCCTATGACCACGCTGCACAGTCTTCCACGAAGGACGTGCACAATCTCGACCGATTCAAAGAAGTTCATTTTACAGGAGGAAACAATAATGGCTAAAGGTGGATTTGGCGGAGGTCAGGGCAACATGATGAAGCGCGCCCAGAAGATGCAGCAGGAATTTCTGAAGCTGCAGCAGGAGCTGGAATCGGCAAAATACGAAGGCACTGCCGGCGGCGGTGCTGTCAAGGCAGTCCTCATGGGCACCCGTGAATTCGAAAGCGTCACCATCGACCCCGAAGCAGTGGATCCCGATGATATCGAGATGCTGCAGGATATGATCGTTGCCGCAGTCAATGCCGCACTGAAGGCATCCGACGATGCGACCAACGCATCCATGGGCAAACTTCAGGCCGGATTCAATTTCTGATCCTGATAATTAAGAGGAAGAAGCGGAAGCAGTATGTTTCCGCTTCTTTTTTGATTTTCCGCAAAAGCAGAGTATAATGGTTTTCAGACTTTAGCGAGGGGGTATCCGAATGTTCGGAGCAATCTGCGGGGATATAATAGGTTCCCGTTTTGAAGCACATAATATAAAGACAAAAGATTTTGAACTGATGCATCCGGACTGCTGTTTCACGGATGACACGGTGATGACCATTGCCATAGCCAATGCACTTCACACCTACCGGGAAAACCGCAGTCTCTCCCAGTTCAAAGAGGAAGTAGCCTCCCAGATGCGATATCTAGGCACCAAGTATCCCAATGCCGGATACGGCGGCCGTTTCTATCAGTGGATTCATGATCCCACCATGGGCCCGTATCATAGCTTTGGTAACGGCAGCGCCATGCGGGTCTCCCCGGTGGCATGGGTCGCCGGAAGCATCGAAGAGGCTGAGATGCTGGCGCAGGCATCTGCAGAACCGACCCACGACCATCCTGAGGGGATCAAGGGGGCGAAGGCCATTGCCGCCGCCATCTACCTGGCCCGCCTGCAGAAGAGCAAACGGGAGATCCGGGAATACATTGAAGAGCACTATTATCCCCTTGATTTTTCTCTGGACGAGATTCGGGAGGACTACACCTTCGATGTCACCTGTCAGGGCAGTGTTCCTCAGGCCATCGTCGCGTTTCTGGAATCGGAATCCTATGAGGATACCATCCGAAATGCCATCTCCATCGGCGGAGACAGTGACACTATCGCAGCCATGGCCGGATCCATTGCGGAAGCTTTCTACCGTTCCGTTCCGGACGACATCCGTTCCTGGGCTATCAGCAAGCTGGACGAGACCCTAAAGGCCTGCTGCAGTATCTTCCTCACCGAATCTGAGGGAGAACATCCCCAGGAAGAACAGATCATGGGCGAGTTTCTCACCAACACGCTGCACACACTGGCCGGCGCCGCCGCCAAACGCGGCTGGTTGAAAGATGCCTCCGAGATCATCTACGTACAGGATCTGTGGGAGACCGGTCAGCGTTTCGTAGCATACTGGATGGCGAATCCGGAATTCACCGCTCACTACGACGGGAACCGGAGAGCCATGTTCTATAACATCTCCACCGTTTCCCTGCTTGCGGGCATCTACTACGCGCTGGACTATAACATTGATGCAGCCAGTTTCGATGCCGACCGCATCTTCCGGGAACTGTTTAATGGCAATATCTACGATACTGTGGCCGGTGTCGCTTCCATCGACCTTTCCGACCTTCAGAATTTCGTCAATGAGCAGTACCGGGATCTGGACATCCTCATCGGCAACTATGATCCGGATGAAGACACCCGGGAAAAGCTGCTGTATCAGGTGGCCTGTGCATTCTTCCAGATCGGATGCAGCATCGAACTGCATGATCTTGGTGCCGGCCTCTGACATGAGAAAACAAAAAAATTGCTTCCGACATCATGTGTCAGAAGCAATTTTTTGTTTTATGAATGGATCAGGCCTTTGCCAGAGCGTCCTTGGACTTCTCGCACAGAGCGGTGAAAGCCTCGGGATCATGGATCGCCATCTCGGAGATCATCTTGCGGTTCATATCGACACCGGCAAGTTTCAGGCCGTGCATGAAGGTGGAGTAGTTCATGTCGTTCATCTTGCAGCCGGCGGAGATACGGGTGATCCACAGCTGACGGAACTCACGTTTCTTTGCCTTACGTCCGACATATGCGTAGCGGCCGGATTTCATGACCTGCTGATTGGCCATCTTGAAGTGACGGGATTTATTTCCCCAGTAGCCCTTAGCAAGTCCGATTACTTTTTTTCTATGTTTACGCGTCATCATCGCGCCTTTAACTCTAGCCATTATTTTTTCCTCCTAATTTATTTCGTTCACCGATTATTTGTACGGGATCATTTTCTTGATGGTTGCGGTGTTGGTTCCGTCAGCATAGGTACCGGAACGAAGACGACGGCAACGTTTGGTGTCCTTCTTAGTCAGAATATGGCTCTTATAGGCATGGGCGCGTTTCACTTTACCATTCTTGGTCAGGTTGAATCTTTTCTTAGCGCCGCTGTGAGTTTTCATCTTGGGCATGATTATCTATCTCCTTTATAGGTTTTCTCGTCCGCTCTTCCGGGGGGAAGACCGGCTTATTGACATTATTCTTCCGAAGAAGCCTCCGCTGCAGGAGCTTTCGCTTCCGCCTCTCTGGCGGCACGCTCGGCCTCTTCCTGTTTTCTTTTCTTTTCCTTGGCAGCTTTCTGGATCTGCGCCTGGGATTTGGGAGAGATGAACATGGACATGTTGCGTCCTTCCAGTTTCGGATCCTTATCCATATTTCCCACTTCGCCGCATCCTTCGGCAAACTTTCTCAGGATATCCTTGCCGATATCCGTATGTGCCATTTCACGTCCGCGGAAACGGACCGTCACTTTGACACGATCGCCGTCTCCAAGGAATTTCACCGCGTTCTTCAGTTTGGTGTTGAAATCGTTGTCGCCGATACCCGGAGACATGCGAATCTCTTTCACTTCCATGACACGCTGGTTCTTCTTGGCTTCCTTGGCACGTTTGGCCTGTTCAAACCGGAACTTGCCGTAATCCATGATTTTGCATACGGGAGGTTTCGCATTGGGAGAGATCTTTACAAGATCCAGTCCCTTCTCTGCTGCGATACGGTTAGCTTCCTCACTGGATACGATACCCAGCTGCTCACCATCTTCCCCGATCAGTCGAACTTCTTTGTCGATGATAGCATCATTCAGTTCATGTTCCGCCTTTGCGATCTTTACACACCTCCATCAAGTGAATAGCAATAAAAAAACGGATGCAGGGCATCCGTACAACAACACAAACAAACCACACCTGAACACAGGTGCTGTTTTGATCCATGTTAACACCAGAAGCACGTTTAAGCCGCTGGGTGAGGACGGGGATGCCGGCCTGCTTTCTTTTTACCTAGTAAAATATAGCAGTCGGCATCCCTCATGTCAAGGTTTATTTCCCGGAATCCGGGACTTTTTCTCAGGTTTCCGGTGTATTTTCCGCGTTTTCCTCGGTTTTTTCCGCCTCTTCCCGCTCCAGAGCGAGTTTTACGAGGCGGCTGGTTCCCAGACGGGAACAGCCCAGAGTAAGATACTGCGCAGCATCCTCCACGGAAGAGATCCCGCCGGCAGCCTTGATCTTCAGCGATGCCGGAGCGTTTGCCCGCATGAGAGCCACATCCTCCGGGGTCGCTCCTCCCCCGGCAAATCCGGTGGAGGTCTTAATATAATCAGCACCGCAGTCGGACACGATCTGGCACAGCCGGATCTTCTCTTCGTCCGTCAGCTTGCAGCACTCGATGATCACCTTCAGGACGGCACCTTCCGACGCTGCCCGCACACTTCGGATATCGTTGGCGACCTCTGCCCAGCATCCGTCCTTCACCATGGAGAGATTGACTACCATGTCGATCTCATCGGCGCCGTTGTGGATGGCATCCTTCGTCTCAAAGACTTTGACAGCGGTAGTTGCCGTGCCGTGGGGAAATCCCACCACGGTGCAGATGCGCATCTTATTCTGCACATAGCGTCTTGCGCCCGCCACATGACAGGGCGGGATGCACACGGATGCGCAGTTAAAGCGGATGGCCTCGTCGCACAGTTTGCGGATCTCGGAGGCCTTTGCCTCCGGTTTGAGCAGCGTGTGGTCACAGTATGTCAGGATCTGTTCTAATTCCATCATAATTCTGTCTCCTTACCGTTTTTCAGGTATGATCTCGATCCAGTATCCATCGGGATCCTCGATAAAATAAATACCCATGGAGGGGTTTTCAAAGCAGATGCATCCCATTTTCTCGTGCCGTGCGTGTGCCGCTTCCATATCCGGTACCGCAAATGCAAGATGGAACTCCTGTTCTCCGAGGTCATAGGGCTCGGTCCGGTCCACGAGATACGTCAGTTCCAGCTGAAAGTCCGTCACACCATCTCCGAGAAAGACCAGCTTATAGCTGCCGTCGGAGGCATTCTTCTCCCGCACCGGCTTGAGATCCAGTGCTTCCTCGTAGAATTTCAGGCTTCGTTCCAGATCCAGGATGTTGAAATTAAAATGGTTGAACTGAAACATCATGATTCCTCCCTCGGAAAGAATTTCTCTGTGTAATCTGAGTATAGCCGTCAAAGGTATAAAAGTCAAAACAGGCCGCACTTTTCTCTTCCCGGTTCCTTCACAAAAAATTATTAAAAAGCATTGGAAAAAAACAGTGGTGACTGTATAATGAAACTAACGAAATATGATGGGAGAATACTATGGATTTTACTGCTTTGAAAGAAAAATATATTCCCTCTGCAGACATTTTCCTTTACAACACCGGCAGAGCCCGCAAAGCCTGGCTCCTGTTCGGCTGTCATTATATCAAGGAAGAAAAGCTCCATATGTTCGTCGTCTGGGCTCCCAACGCCATACAGGTTTCCGTGGTAGGCAACTTCAATGACTGGAATCCCGAAGCCAATCCCATGATCCGTGAGGATACCGGGATCTGGTATACCTTCATGGACAATGTCCATCACGGCGACTATTACAAATATGCCATCACGGCTGCAGACGGCAACACCATGCTGAAAGCAGACCCCTGCGCATTTTGGTCAGAAACCGATCTGAATACCGCGTCCCGGGTCTATGATGAAAAACCGTTCAAATGGAAGGATTCACGGTTCCTGAAAAAGAGAGCCGAGACCAATGCTCTCACGTCACCCATGACCATCTACGAGGTGCATCTCGGTTCCTGGAAGGATTTTCCTGACAGCGACCGTCCCATGTACCGGGATCTGGCCGACAGTCTTGCGGAATACTGCAAGGCACAGGGATACACCCATGTGGAACTGATGCCGATCACCGAGTACCCCTTCCCCATGTCCTGGGGCTATCAGGTCACCGGTTACTACGCTCCCACTTCCCGCTACGGCGAACCGGATGATTTTAAATACTTTGTCAACACACTGCATGCCGCCGGCATCGGCGTCATCATCGACTGGGTCCCCGCCCACTTCCCCCGCGACGCACACGGTCTGGCGGAATTTGACGGCACCCGGCTGTATGAATGCAAGGAGAAACGGATGAGCGAGCATCCGGAATGGGGCACACTGATCTTCGATTACGAAATGCCGCAGGTTCAGAGCTTCCTGATCTCCTCTGCCTGCATGTTCTTTGACCGCTATCACGTGGACGGAATCCGTGTGGACGCCGTGTCCTCCATGCTGTATCTCGACTACGGCCGGAAAGATGGCGAATACACTCGCAACCGCGAAGGCGGCAACATCAACCTCGGTGCTGTGGATTTCCTTCGAAATCTCAACACAGCTGTCCTCACGACCTATCCCGGTGCCGTGACCATTGCAGAAGAATCCACTTCCTATCCTCTGGTCACCTACCCGCCCGATAACGGAGGACTTGGCTTTACATTCAAATGGGATATGGGCTTCATGCACGACACTCTGGATTACATGTCTCTGGATCCGTATTTCCGTTCCGGAAGCCACAGCAAACTGACCTTCTCCATGATGTACGCATTTTCCGAGAACTTCATCCTGGCTTATTCCCATGACGAAGTGGTTCACGGAAAGTGCTCCATGATCAACAAGATGGCCGGTGACTACGACCAGAAGTTTGCCTCTCTGCGCGCGCTGTACGGCTACCAGTTCGCCCATCCGGGCAAGAAACTGACCTTCATGGGATCCGAATTCGGTCAGTTTATCGAGTGGAACTTCCAGCAGCCTCTGGACTGGCTTCTGCTGGATTACCCGAAACACCGGGAGATGCAGGACTACACCAGAGCACTCAATGAGATCTACAAGAAATACGGTGCCATGTATGAGATCGACAAGTCCTGGGACGGTTTTAAGTGGCTGAATGTGGATGATACCGGACGTTCTTCCATCGCATTCCTGCGTACCGGCACCACCGACGGCGCCGGAAAATATCTCATCTGTGTCAGCAACTTCACGCCCAACACCTATGAGAACTTCCAGATCGGTGTTCCCATGGAAGGCAGGGTCAAAGAGATCCTCAGCAGTGACGATATCCGTTTCGGCGGAACCGGCCAGCTGAACACCGGGATCATCAAGAGCAAACCGGAAGGATTCCTGGACATGGGACATTCCGTACGGTTCACTCTCCCCGGAATGAGCACTCTGTATTTCAGCTATACTCCCGCAAAACCCAAAACGAAAAAAAGCAAATGACCGGACCAACCCACAGTCCGTTATCCACTGAAAGGAGCGAAGAATCATGAAGAAAATGTATAAAGATCTTCTGAGCGAAAAAGGCAGAACTCAGATGCCGAATGTGCTGATCGCCGCTTCCGAATGCGCACCTCTGGCGAAGACCGGCGGTCTTGCCGATGTGGTCGGCACCCTGCCGAAGGCATTGCAGAAAATTGGGATCGATGCGCGTGTCATCATTCCCTATCATCGCAAGATCAAGGAAAAATATGCCGACCAGATCGAGCATATGTTCTATTTCTATGTATGTCTCGGCTGGCGGACTCAGTATGCCGGCATTGAGAAACTGGTGCTGGACGGCGTCACCATCTATCTGGTGGACAGTGAGTTCTACTACGGAGGGGACATATACCGTGGCGGAGAAGCGGAGATTGAGCAGTATGCCTTCTTCCAGCGTGCCGTTCTGGACTGCATCCCAAATCTGGACTTCGTTCCCGATGTGATCCACTGCAATGACTGGCAGACCGGTCTGATTCCCCTGCTGGCCCGCACCCAGTATCCCGGCGGCATGCAGGAGAACCTGAAGTTCCTTCTGACCATCCACAACATCATGTATCAGGGAAAATGCGGATACGAGTATCTGTATGACCTGCTGGGCATCGACGCAAAATACAACACGCCGGAGTTCATGGAACTCAACGGCTGCGTCGACTTCCTGAAAGCCGGCTGCGTCTTTGCTGACCGCATCAATACCGTCTCCCCGTCCTACGCGCAGGAGATCTGCGATCCCTATTACAGCGAAGGTCTGGAAGGCATCCTCAACGCCCGTTCGCATGAACTGTCCGGTATCGTCAACGGCATCGATTACGACGTGTTCAATCCCGCAGACGATCCGTGCACCGTCAAGGGCTACAGCATACGCAGCATGGCGGGCAAAAAGGAATGCAAGCAGTACCTGCAGAAGAGCATGGGTCTGGACCAGAGAGAGGATGTTCCTCTGGTGGCCATGGTCACCCGCATGACGGAACAGAAAGGTTTCGATCTTGTGATATGCATGATCGACGAGCTGCTTCAGTACAACGATATGCAGTTCATGCTGCTGGGTTCCGGCGACGCCAATTACGAGGCATTCATGCGCTGCGCCGAGGACCGCTACAAAGGCAGACTTTGCTCCTATATCGGTTATAACGACAAGCTTGCCCATATGATCTACGCCGGCAGCGATTTCTATCTGATGCCCTCCCGTTTCGAGCCCTGCGGCATCAGCCAGATGATCGCCATGCGGTACGGCTCACTGCCCATCGTTCGTGAGACCGGCGGTCTGAAGGATACGGTACAGCCATATAACCAGTACACCGGAGAAGGAACCGGATTCTCCTTTGCCAATTACAACGCCCATGAGATGAAGGAGACCATCCTCCAGGCTCTGGAAGTGTACAAGGACAGCGCCACCATGAAGAAACTGGTCAAGAACGCAATGACCGAGGACTTCAGCTTTGCCCGCTCTGCGGAAGAATACGCTAAACTCTATATAGGAATTCTCTAATACATGATTCAAACCATCAACGTCTATTACGGCGGGACCTACGAAGAGCACTGGACACCGGAACAGCGGCTGTACATCAGCTATTCGTCCCGCGAGACCTTTACTGCTGAAAAAAGTGAAGGCAGGTGGGTGTGTACCACTCACCTGCCTTCTTATCCGCTGTCTGAGACCTATTTTCAGGCAGTGTGTGAGATCCAGGAAGCGATGCAGACCTGCTCGCAGCTGGGTCTCGATGCCTGTCGGCTGACGGATCTGCTTCAGACCGACAACATCGTTGCGCCCTTTGAACTGCTCCGCGCTCTTCTGGACGACTGGGGGTATCAGTTCTACGATGCGCTGAATACCGTCACCCGCTGCTGCGGGGTCATCGACACCAGTATCCGCTTTGAAGATCTGGTAGGAATGCAGCCGCGCACGGCCTTTCTGACGGACGTTCTTTATCAGGGGCTTCGGGATTTCACCTTGGCTTTTCACGACCGGAAAGATCCTCTGTACCGCAATCCCGTCACCGCAGTGCGGGAAGGATCTCTTCTTCATCTGGGCTTCCGCAGTTACGGCCGCCGGATCCCTTCCGCATCCTGCATCATCTTCGGAGATTTCGGGGAACGGGTCTTCCCCATGCACCGAACAGAAAAAGGATTTCAGGCAGACATTGCCATGATCTTCGACCCGCAGCCTCTGTGGTATGTCTTCCGTCTGGAACATGACAACGGATACCAGTATCTCAATTCTGATGCTTCTGGATTCGGAAGCGTTGTGTCCTCCCAGCGGGGACTTGGCTTCCGTCTCACCGTCTTCAAAAAAGATTTCGAAACTCCGGAATGGTTTCGTCACAGCATCATGTATCAGATCTTTCCGGACCGTTTTGCCACCTCTCCGGACAACACTGCCCGTAAGGGACTGGAATACCACCGTTCTCTCGGCCAGACTCCGGATTATCATGAATCCACGGATGAACCCGTCAAATGGCAGGCTCGTCCCGGTGAAGACTATTACAGCCCCGATGATTTCTACGGCGGCACACTGAAAGGGATCATTTCCAAACTGGATTATCTGCATGATCTGGGTGTTGGGGTCATTTACCTAAACCCCATCGTGGAAGCAAAATCCAATCATCGTTACGACACTTCTGATTATATGGCCGTGGATCCGATCCTTGGATCCGTGGAGGATTATGAAGATCTGTGCAGCAAGGCACAGAAGCTTGGGATCCGCATCATGAATGACGGTGTATTTTCCCACACCGGCGCCGACAGCGTCTATTTCAACCGTTATCGTCATTACCCGCAGATGGGCGCCTGTCAGGGATCCCAGTCCCCTTATTTCCCCTGGTATACTTTCCACCACTTCAACGACCGTTACAAATGCTGGTGGAACTTCCGGGATCTTCCCGAAGTGGATGAGGAAAACCCGGTATGGCAGGATTTCGTCATCACGGGAAAGGACAGTGTGGTCAAGACCTGGCTTCGCCGGGGCGCCTCCGGATGGCGCTTGGATGTAGCCGATGAGCTGCCGGACGATGTCCTGGCTCTGATCCGCCAGTCCAGCAAGGAAGAAAAGCCGGATGCGGTAATTCTGGGCGAAGTATGGGAAGACTGTGTCCTGAAAGAAAGCTATGGCTACCGGCGGAATTATGCGCTGGGCTACTCGCTGGATACGGTAATGAATTATCCCTTCCGTTCCAATGTGCTGGCTTTCCTGCACGGATATATCGATGCCTACGCGCTCCGCGACTTCCTGAATGATCAGCGATACAACTATCCGGAACCGCTGTACTATTCGCTCATGAACCTTCTCAGCTCCCATGATGTGGAGCGCATGCGCACCTATCTTGCCGCGGATTTTGATGTCAACTCCGTGGACCGGGCCCATCAGATCGCCTGGGAACCGACGGATGAAGAGCTGCAGCGCGCCTCCCGGCTGGAACGGCTGGGTGCTGTGATCCAGTTTACCATCCCCGGTGTCCCGGACATCTATTACGGTGACGAAGTGGGCATGTCCGGATGCCGCGATCCCTTCAACCGCGCTTTCTTCCATGAGGAGGCCTACAGTCCGCTGGAGCATTATAAGGCACTTGCCGCGTTGCGAAACGGCAGCGAGACTCTGAGGACCGGCGACGCCGCCTTCTCTGCCTACGGAAACGATGTCGTTCTCATTCGCCGTTTTAACGGCAGCGATGAATATGTGATCGCCGTCAACCGTGCCGAAGGCCCCCGTCCCGTAAAGCTCCCCTTTGAGGGAACGGATCTTCTCAGCGGTGCAGCATGCCCGGAGGAATTTGAAATCGCTGCCATGACCGCTGTGGTCATCCGCAAATGACACAACGGTGCCGGAACTGGTTTCCGGTACCATTTTTTCAGGTATTTATCTATGATCGTATTACAATGTCCAGTCTGCCATAACACTCTTTACTCCGATGGCGTTTCTCTTCAATGCAGGAGCCATCACACCTTTGATATCTCCCGATATCACTATGTGAACCTCGCCATGGACAACCGCTCCAGCAAGAAACACCACGGAGATGACCGCGCCATGGTGCTGGCCCGCAGCTCCTTTCTGAACGAAGGATACTATGAACCATTCCGCAAGCTGGTGGTGGACACTGCCCGGGGCTATCTCCATCCCGAGGACAATCTCATCGACATCGGCTGCGGCGAAGGCTACTATACCGATCTTCTGCAGAGGGAGACCGACACCAGTGTTCTGGGCATCGACATCTCCAAGGAAGCTCTGCGGGAAGCCTACAAGCGAAATCATGATCTGCTCCTGGCGGTGGCCGGTGCCTCCGCAGTTCCGGTCCCAGATGCCTCCGCCCATATGATCGTCAATCTCTTCGCCCCCTGTTTCCCGGAAGAGTTTCACCGTGTTCTTCTACCCGGCGGGATCCTTCTCCGGGGCGTTCCCCTGGAGGATCATCTCTGGGAGCTCAAATGTGCGGTCTATGATGAGCCCTATCGCAACCCGAAACCGGAAACGCATCTGGAACATTTTGAATATCTTTACCAGAAAGAGATCCGGTATGAGATCCGTTTGGAGGACCCTCAGGACATACAGAACCTGTTCAAGATGACTCCCTATTACTACAAGACCGGAGCGAAAGATCAGGAAAAGCTCAACCGTCTTTCCTCCCTTCAGACAAAGCTGGGATTCGCCGTTCAGGTATATCGCAAAGCGGATTAAACAGCAAAAGGACGCAGATCCATGTCTGCGTCTCTTATTTTCAGCAGTTTTTAGCACTCTTTAATTGAAAGTGCTAATTGTTCACAGTTTGTTCATGATTTTCTCAAACTCGAGTGGTATTTTATATACAGCAAGAAACGAAATTCCAATTTCGAACATATATGGAGGCAGAAACAATGTTTGAGATTATTCCTTTTGATTATCACAACAGCAGATCGTCTTACGATCCGTTCCGCCATTTTGAAGAGCTGGAGCGTCAGATGTTTTCCAATTCCGTCAGCAATTTCCGTGCCGATGTCATGACCAAGGGCGACTCCTTCGTCATCGAGGCAGAGCTTCCCGGATTTAAGAAAGAAGACATCAGTCTGGATATCGAGGATGATATCCTCACCATTAAAGCGACCCGCCAGAATGAGGATTCCAGCGAAGACGAGAAGCGCAAATTCATTCGCCGCGAACGCTACTACGGATCCTACTCCCGCAGTTTTGATGTTTCCAACATCGACACCGCAGCCATTAAGGCAGAATACAATGACGGGATCCTGACTCTGGAACTTCCGAAAAAAGCTCCGGAGAAACCCAAGACCAGACATCTGGATATCCTTTAATTACAAACGAGATCTTTCATATAAACCTCATTACCCTCTACTCACTTTTACTTCCCAAACCAAAAGCGAAGCTCCGGCCGAAATATCGGTCGGAGCTTTTGCTTTTTCTCTTCAGTTTTTCGTTCCGGTAGATCCGAAACCGCCGGCACCGCGCACCGTGTCGCTCAGTTCCTCACTGTCGACAAATTCCACGGACAGGAACGGCAGGATCACCAGCTGAGCGATCCTCTCCTGGGGTTCAATGGTCCGAGCCTCGTCACTGTCATTGGACAGTGCGACAGAGATCTGCCCCCGGTAATCGGCATCGATGACACCCACACAGTTGGCCGGACGAAGTCCCTGCTTGGAGGCAAGTCCGCTGCGGGCGAAGACGCCGCCGAAATAACCTTCGGGGATCTCCGCTGCAAGACCGGTACCGATCATCACAGACTGATGCGGCGGGATCATGACTGGTTCTGCAATATCTGCATAGAGGTCATAGCCTGCGGCATACTCGCTCCCCCGTTTGGGAAGCTGAGCGGTATCCGTCAGCCGTTTGATTCGAATTTCCATATATGAATCCCTCCGAAAATCAGATAAGAACCTTGGCAAGGAAGTCCTGCAGTCTTGGACTCTGCGGATGATTGAAGATCTTATCCGGAGTTCCCTGTTCCATGATAACGCCGTCTGACATAAACAAGATGCGGTTGCCCACTTCCTTGGCAAATCCCATCTCATGAGTAACTACCGCCATGGTCATTCCTTCATCGGCCAGTTCCTTCATAACTTCCAGAACCTCTCCCACCATTTCCGGATCCAGTGCGGAGGTGGGTTCGTCAAACAGCATGACACGGGGTTTCATTGCCAGTGCCCGAACGATGGCGATACGCTGTTTCTGACCGCCGGAAAGTGAAGAAGGATATGCGTCTTCCTTTTCCAGCAGACCGACACGTGCCAGGAGCCGTGTAGCTTCTGCGTCAGCCTCTTCCGCTTTCATCATGCCAGTCTTCGTGGGCGCCCAGGTAATATTCTGACGCACCGTCATGTTTGGGAAGAGATTGAAGTGCTGGAACACCATTCCCATGTGCTGACGCACTTTATTGATATCTGTTTTCGGATCTGTAATATCCGTTCCATCAAAAGTAATGGTTCCTTTGGTGGGGATCTCCAGCAGATTCAGGCAGCGCAGAAACGTGGATTTTCCGCCGCCAGAAGGCCCGATAATAACGACCTTCTCCCCTTCGTCGATGTGTTCGGAAATATCCTTCAGTACCACATGATCTCCAAAGGCTTTCGTCAGATGCTGAACATCGATCAATACATTATTATTACGTTCTGTCACTGCGGCGAAGCCTCCTTTCCAGTATTCCCAGCAACCAGGTAAGTATCATTACAATGATGAGATACATGAGTGCTGCTAAGATAAGTGGCACGAGATAATTATAAATCCTTGCACCTATATTGTTTGCGACTCTTGTCAAGTCCTTGATACTACCCAGAACATAGACCAGCGAAGTATCCTTAAAGAGCGTAATCATCTCATTACCCAATGCAGGAAGGATGTTTTTGATTGCCTGTGGAATTATGATGGACTTCATCACCTGAGTATACCCCAGGCCAAGAGAACGTCCGGCTTCCATTTGACCAGGATCGATGGACATGATTCCGCTTCGGATGATCTCTGCAACATAAGCACCCGAATTAAGTCCAAGGCCCAGAACCGCCACCGGGAAAAGGTTGCGTTGTGACCGAAAGATAACAAATCCCCAGATCATCAGCTGCACCATCATAGGCGTGCCCCGAATCACCGTGGTATAGATTTTACAGATGCCGTTTACAAAACGCATCGCTATATTACGTCCCTGCGGATTCTGGTCATATTGTGTCCGAACAACAGCGATTAGAACACCGATCAGAACACCTAGTACCAATGCACCAATGGTAAGAAGTAAAGATATACCTAATCCATCCAGATAGTTCTTCCATCGACCTTTTTCTATGAACGCTTGAATGAATTGCCTCTGCAAACTATTCATATGGAATCTCCTAATAAAAATAGGGCGGCACGAGACCGCCCGTAATCAAATAATCAATAAATTACTCGGCTTTGATATACTTTGCAATAATCTCATCAACCGTTCCATCTTCGATGAGGTTCACAAGTGCCTCATTGATGGCATCACGCAATGCAGGATTATCCTTGGAAACTGCGATTGCATAGTCTTCCACAACATACTCGGTGTTGAGGATCTTCAGTCCTTCATTAGCTTCTACGAATGCTTTTGCAGGCTGCTCATCAATAACAACGCAGTCCACTTTGCCGCCCTTCAGCGCTTCGATTGCCAGAGCACCATTCGTATATCCCACAACATGATCTTCACCGTAATCATCAGTGCAGTAAATGTTGCCGGTAGTTCCTTCCTGGGTACCAATCATTTTTCCATCGATATCGTCCACAGTCTCAATGTCGGAATCTTCCGGAACGATAACGACCTGAACGCCCTGAGCATAGGACTCAGTAAAGTCAACGTTTTCCTTACGTTCATCTGTGACCGTAAGACCCGCAAGGCAGACATCCGCTTTTCCGGACTGTACGGCAGTAATGACCGCAGTAAAGTCCATATCATCCACTACAAGTTCCAGACCCAGCTCATCTGCAATTGCCTGAGCGATCTCTACATCGATGCCTTCGTATCCACTTCCATCAGCATTTTCCATCTCATACGGAGGAAATGCAGCGTTGGTGGCCATGTGCAGCACACCGTCTTCTACGGTGGTGACAGCTTCCGCTTCCGCAGAATCAGAAACAACTTCCTGAACTGCTTCTTCTCCGCAGGCACACAGCATGAAGATCATGCACAGAGCCAGCAGCAAAACTACGATCTTTTTCATGTGATTATTCCTTTCTTCCTTATGAATAATAATCATTAATAACGGATAAAATTATAGCCTTTCCACCCCTGTTGTGTCAATAAAAATGGGTTATTCCATGGAAAACAATTACAATTATGAATATTGCCAATGAATATTCATTTTGATGCCATTGGATGACCTATCTGATCAATAGGCAAATACGCCAATCCCGGCGTCTTTTTTTGTACCATATGATATGGTTCTCCCTATCATCAAATGTGCTATAATTGCAAAGATAGGAAGAATTAAGGGAGAGTGATCGTTTGGCAAATCGGCAAAGAAAAAGTATAAAGTCGTTTTCGTATCCGTCTATCCAACCCGGGACCATTATGTATGGAAGTACTACCGTGCCCTACTGGTATTCGGATGCCAAGGGTCCCGACGGTAATTGGCTGGTCCTGCTCCATGGGCTTGGTGTGGACAGTTCCGTTTGGGAACCGTATCTGGAGGAGCTGATCTCCAGATATAATGTAGTCTTGCTGGATCTGCCCGGACATGGCGACAACCGTTCGCCGTTCTCTTTGGATTCTGCAGCCAAGCAGGTCATCACTATAATGGCACAGCGCAATATCGGCGTTATCACGGTGGTCGGACACTGCATCGGCGGATGTGTCGCCCAGGCATTTGCTTCGACTTATTCAGAGCACTGCAGAGAGCTCATCCTGATCGATACATTCCCGCTGGGAGGAGAGCAGTATAATTACGCATCTTTCAAATGGCTCAGTGCCGTTTCCCCGCTGATGATCGCCTTACCGTCCCCGGTATTTTCCGGAGTCCTCACCGGCCTCTTCAGTGCCGGCAGCACCGGACGACATGCGTTATATCCTCAGATCCGTCAGCAGAAAGTCTCGCCGGTATTCAAGGTGTTCAAAAAGACCATGCAGGCCATGAGCAAACTGCCAACACCGGTCTACTATTTCCCGGTGCACTATCTGGTAGGTTCCAGGGATCATCTGATCCCCATAAAAAAATGGAATCAGCAGGCAGCGAAGCTTCATGACGGGACATACACGGTGCTGAAAGGCTGCGGGCACTATTCCGTCACCGATGATCCCGCAGGGGTCCTGACGGAGATCCTGCGCTTCCTTCCATAACGGAAGGTCCGGAGTGCTTTTCGCTTATTTCTGATTCTGCGAAAACAGAATGACAAAAAACTATCACATTTTTCAGTTGTGTAGCAATTGCCACAATTGTTTTTGCGGGTGCTATGTATAATTGTGTCAAAGCTAAAAAAGAATAACTTGAGGGGTTAATCATAATATCAGAAGGAGAAAGACATGGAACTATATAATAAAGTAATCAAAGAGACCTACGAAGTAATTGAAAAAGCCAAAAAAACCACTTGGGATTATAGAGAGAAAGACGCATGGAACGACACCGGTTCCAGTGAACTGGTCCTTCAGTCTGACGCCGCCTATGAAATGGGTGCCACCGGCACGGGTTCCGTTAACTTCCTGTGCCCCACCTCTTCTTCCGAGCTGGTGAACAAAGATGAGATCATCCTCATTGGACCGGATATGCCGCAGATCAAGGCAAAAGACAACGTTCCCTTTGGCCGTATCGCCATCGTCCGCGTTGGTGTTCTGGATGACGACGATGAAGTCGTTTACCGCACTCTGAAAGACATCGAGTTCTGCAAATACCACGTATTCCCGGAAGGATATATGGTCCGCATGTCTCCGGAATCTCATCGTGAGCAGATCCGCGTTTCCAAGAAGGCTGTTAAGAAAAAAGTTAATTTCAAAGCCATCGGCGCAGATTACATCAAAAAATATAAAGAAGATCCCAACGTACTGAACGTGAAGATCATCTTCATCACGGATCCGTCCATTGACTTCGACAAACTCGTCAAGAACGCAAAGCTGACTGACGGCATCACCTCTACACTCACCCACATCCTGGAAGGTCTGTCTACCGACTGCTCGGTCTGCTCCCTGAAAGATGTCTGTGACGAAGTAGAAGGAATGAAAGAGCTGCACTTCGGCAGAGCTGCCGCCGGTGAACAGCACGACTGATCCCCTGTTCAGGTACCATTTGGAGGAATTAATAACATGGAAAAAGAATCTAAGATCATAACCGTCGCCGGCAAAGGCGGCGTTGGCAAAACTTCTCTGTCCGCATGCATGGTCCGTCTGCTTACTGAGGCTTATCCTGACAGCAAGATCCTGGCCATCGATGCCGACCCCGCAGTGGGTCTGTCCGTGGCTCTTGGCGTTGATGTCAAGATGACTCTGGACGACATCCGCATGGGCGTTGTGGACTCCGTGGAAAACGGCGAGGCCCGCGAAGCTCTGGAGCTTCTCAGCGAGGCACGCTTCCGCATCTTCGATGCTCTGGTGGAAGAAGAGAAGTTTGCATTCCTGGCCATCGGCCGTCCGGAGAGCTCCGGCTGCTACTGCAAGGTCAACTCCTATCTGAAGGAAGTCATCGGCATCCTGGCCAACAGCTTTGACTATGTCGTCATCGACGGCGAGGCCGGTATCGAGCAGATCCAGCGCCGCGTCATGGAAAAAGTCACCCACCTGGTCCTGGTCTCCGACCAGTCCAAGAAGGGCATTCAGGTCATCAACACCATCAAGGGTGTCGCCGATGATCTCATCGAGTACGAAAAGATCGGTGCAGTCATCAACCGTATGACCAATCCGGAGCTGGCAGATCTCATCGAGATCCCCGGTGTGGACGTCATCGCAAAGATCCCCGCCGACACCGAGTTTGCTGCCAACGACATCCGCGGCCGCAGTGTCATGCAGCTTCCCGATGACGACGCACTCCTTCTGGGTGCCAAGGAAGCTCTCAAAAACATGGGAATCCTCTGATTACTCAATAATTGAAGCGGAGACCGAGTGGTCTCCGCTTTTGCTTAAAAGGCAATCCTCTCTCCGGTCCGGAGAGAGGATATTTTTCATCCGAATTTCTTCGAAAACTTCATCATGACCTGGGCATTTTCACACCGCAGAATGTCACTCTTGGGACGGATCTTTCTCGTTCCGTCGCTCATATTGCTTCCTTCCATCAATCCGTTCTCCAGAGCCCATTCCACCGGGTCCTTCGCCCAGACGGCGATCTCGCCACGGTCGGCATAGTGATCCGCGAGATTATTATTGATGGTGGTATTATAGCCCTTATACTGTGCGTACTTATACAGGAACGTGACCATCTGTTCCCGGGTGATATTGATATTCGGTCCGAAGGTCGTAGGTGTAGTTCCCGAAGTCACGCCGGCAAGATAAGCCCAGTTGACCGGCTGATTGTACCAGATGGTGGTGCTGACATCCGTAAACGGGCCGGTGGTACTTACTGCCGGTTTCCCTTCCCGGCTCCACAAGACAGTTGCCAGCATGGCGCGGGTCATGGTCCCGCGGGGACTAAAGGACCTGGGACCGGTTCCGGTCATCAGATTCTTGCTGTTGCAGTAAGTCACGGCCTCATAATACCAGTCGGAACTGGAGACATCCACAAAGCCAGTGGAGGATCCTCCGCCATTGGCAAGATTCAGCTCCATTCCGGGATTGGCACCGGTACTGCCGTTATTCCATATGGCCATCAGCTGATAGTTCTTCGATACGGTCTCCGTGGGCTGCAGATAACGGTCCGAGGTCGTGGGAACGGTCTCTTCCGCATACACGAGCCAGCCTTTCAGTGTCGTGCCGGCTTTGGTGACCACGGGCAGAGAATTATAGGTGCTGCCATTGCGGTACACGTAGATATCGGAATAGGTCATCGTCCCGCCGTTGGGATACATGAGAAGCCACTTGTAGTTGGGCGAGACTCGTCCTCCGGGCACCGTATAGGTCCCGTGAACGAACATCTCCGCTTCCAGGATTCTGCGGCGTACCAGCCCGACCATAGGGGCTTTGTCGGAGGCGCGGTGACAGAGACGGGCAAATGCGTTGATGATCTGCAGATTGTTGTAGTTGCCGATCCCGTTTGCCAGATACCGTCCTACGTCGCCGTTCTGCCAGGCAGGAGCTCCCACGTTATAGGTAAGGGAGCACAGCGCATCGAACTGATTCTGAGTCACGGTGATGTTGTGCTTTGACAGGAAACTGGATACTTCCGGGATGGCAGTCTTTGCCATATAATCCTTCAGATCCTGTTCGGCTTCCTGCTGCGTTATCGTACCGTTTGGATTCTTGGCCTCATCCCACAGCATTCCATAGCCGATGTAGTATTTCCCCTGATCCAGGTACTTCTCTGCTTTGAATGATTCAAACTCTTCCACGAACTTCAGCAGATTCGTGGTCACGGTCGTGGGGTTGGCAGCAAATGCTACCGGACACAGCGTTACCGTCATTGCCACCGTGAGAAGCACGGCAATAATTCGAATTCGAATGACGATCACCTCCAGACAGAAAGCTCTCTAATTTATTAATTTATCATAATTTACATAATCATGCAATTTTTCTTTTATTTTAACCTCTTTTCACCATATTTTCTGTCCGAAGAAAAAAGAAAGCACAGTCCATTCCTCCAAACGACTGTACTTTCTCATGATCCGCATCACAGGGAATCGTTTTCCGCAATACGGCCCAATGCAATATTCAGATTTCCGTTCCGGCAGCGAATATCATCGATGAACGCTTTGGAAGCTTTCTCGTCTTTCAGAGACACCTCATACTGCAGTTCATACAGCGTTCCCATGTTCGCTGTGCGGACTCTCATCAGTTCACTGCTGGTTGTGTATTTCTCCATCAGGTCATCAAACAGTTCACTGTAGTCCAGATTTTCCGGAATAGTGATCTTCAGCAGACGTCTTCCGTTTGCCTTATCTCCGAATCCCACGGCAGTAAGCAGAAGGACCATAACTGCCATGATCACGAAGAATGCCACGGCCAGGCCGACGTAGCCCATACCGCAGGCAAGGCCGACCGCCATATCCACGAAAATCGCTGCGATCTCACGGGCGGTACCTGGAACGCTTCGGAAACGGACCAGTGTAAAGGCGCCGGCCACTGCTACACCTGCTCCGATGTTGCCGTTTACCAGCATGATCACCAGAGCGATCGCCGCCGGCATGATCGCCAGAGTCAGTGCCATGGAAGCCGTGTGTTTCGTTTTATAGGAAAATACCAGGGCGGTACCGATTCCAAGGGCAACTGCCAGCATGATGCAGATGAGAAACGAACCGGTGGTCATTCCGGCCGCGGTGATACTGTTAAGCAGATTTAGCACGATAAGTTACCTCCGTTTTCTGTTCTTCCATGATCTTCTGATAGCTTTTCCCGTATTTGGAGAAAGAGACCGGAAAGATCTCCAGTTCACTGAGAATGTGAGAAAGCCAGACGGGAGCCGCTCCTGGAATCTTGATTTCCATAAGAATCTGATCTTCCGGCAGCAGAAGTGTTCCGTGATCCCCTGCCTCCAGGCTCAGATCCTCCGTGCGGTAGCGGATCCTGCGGTCGAAGGTGATTCGCAGTTCCGGATCTTCAACGCATTTGAATGCCAGACGGTCATAGGCCAGGAACACACGGGGCATCAGATCATAGTTTCTGCGGAACCACTGGATCTCATGGAAGATCTGCCGGTCGTTCACTTCCGGTTCTGTTCCGTTTATCATATAGCATTCCGCCTGACGGGTTTCCGTCTGTACCCTGCGCTTGTAAACGATGCCGTTGTATTTCTTTTTGATCTCCATAAAAGCCGGAGATCCGGGAGCCGGAACACCATAGCTTCTCAAACGGAATTTCTCTTTATATAAAGGTTTATCCATCGAACGACGTATCAGCAGGTAATCCGAAGTATCATAATAGATGTTGCAGATGGTGCTTTTGGGATACTCGTCCGGTTCGATTCGCTCATTCAGAGCCGCACGAAGGCGGTCATACTGCTGATTGGTGAGAAGATACTTCTCTTCGATCCTCTGGAATGACCATTGTACTGCTTTCATGGTGATCATCCTTTCTCTCAAGTTCGGTCTCATTGTATCTGCCCAACCTAAAAACAACTTTAAAAGCATTATTAAAAAAGTGTGAAACTGCATCCCGGCTTCTTTTAAAAGATACGTTTCTGTGATACATTGAGTTTAAGAAAAGTATTTTTTCTTAAACTTACATGAAAAACCGGAAAGGAGTTGTCATCTATGTTTTATGGAGCTGCCTCCATATGGAGCATTGTTATTCTGGTACTGATCGTCTGGCTCATTATCGCCAACATCCGCATCGTTCCGCAGTCCCAGGCTTATGTTCTGGAACGACTCGGCAAATTCCATACTATCTGGGAAGCCGGAATCCACATCAAGGTCCCGTTCTTCGACCGCATCGCCAAGAAAGTGTCTCTGAAGGAACAGGTCCTGGACTTCCCTCCCCAGCCGGTCATCACGAAAGATAACGTCACCATGCAGATCGACTCCGTCGTTTTCTGCAAGGTCTTCGATCCGAAACTGTATGTCTACGGTGTCGAATCTCCTCTGGCCGGCCTGCAGAACCTCAGTGCCACCACTCTTCGTAACATCATCGGTGAGATGGAACTGGACCAGACCCTTACCAGCCGCGATGCCATCAACCAGCGCCTGGAAGCGGTCCTAGACGAGGCCACCGATCCCTGGGGCATCAAAGTCACCCGCGTGGAGCTGAAGAATATCCAGCCGCCGCAGGCCATTGAGGAAGTCATGACCAAGCAGATGCGTGCCGAGCGCGAACGCCGCCAGACCGTGCTGGAAGCACAGGCTCACAAGGAAGCCGTCGTTTCCCGTGCCGAAGGCGACAAGCAGGCCAAGATCCTGGCCGCCCAGGCTGAACGCGATGCGCAGATTGCGCTGGCGGAAGGCCGCGCCCGTTCCATTGAGCTGGTGTATGAGGCCCAGGCCAACGGCATCCGTCATCTGAACGATGCCAACATCAAGGAAAATGTTCTGAAACTCAAAGGCATTGAAGCTCTGAAGGATGTATCCGACGGCCGTGCCACCAAGATCTACATGCCCTCGGACATCGCCAATGTGATCTCCTCTCTGGGTGTTGTCGGAGAAGCCATGGGTATCGGGGACGCTACTGCAGTGGATACTTCTCCGAAGCCGGAAGCTCCCGTCAAAAAAGACGAGTGCATCGATGAGGATACGGGTCTCGGCGGAATCGAAGCCTATCTCACTACCGAAGGCATCAAGAAAGATGTCGAGGATATGTACGACAACAAGTGACATTTAAGGAGGAATATCATTGTCCGTCCTGCTCTACATACTGGGAGGTTTTCTGGGGCTTGCCTACGGCACCGCCATTGCGTACATCAACGGCAGGCTCACGGAGAACTATATCCGAAACAATAAAGATCATGAAAATCCCATGCAACGGGCAAACGGTTTTTCCGCTACACGGCAGATCATCAATGCCGGTGCACTCGTGGTACTGTTCCTGTTCTACGGCATCCTGAAGAAGATGTTTCTTCCGGTACTCATCGGTGCACTCATCGGCATCGGATTCGTGTCCTATGTATTTCTGTTCCGTATCGGGAAGAAAACACAGGATGACGAATAACGACCCAAATAGTTTAAGGGCAGCTCCTTTTTCGGGAGCTGCCCTTTTCGCAAGCTTTTTTTCAAGATGTTGTTGACTCGGACACCCGGGTATACAGGAACACACCGCCGATGACGATGAGGCCGCCCAGGATCACCGCAGGACGCGGGATCTCCCGGAACAGTACGATGCCGATAAGACTGGCAAAAACCGGTTCCAGCAGTTTGGAATTGGAAATGAATGCGGCACTTTCATATTTCAGGCCCCAGCTGAAAACGCTGTGACCCAGCAGCGTACAGAATACCGCCATACCGAATGCTGCCCAGTAGTCTACGGGCTGATACCCGGTAAGCGGAACACCGGTGATGAGAAGCAGAACAAGTACCGTCAACGATGCCGCAATATAGACAAGGAGCGTATAGGTCGTGGTACTGATCCTCTGACGGAGGACCTTGCCGATGATGGTATACACTGCCACAACGACAGCACCGGTGAGAGCGATCATGTCTCCCAGCAGCGCACCTTCTCCGCTGCCGGAATCCGACAGTGCTATGATGACACTTCCCAGAAAGGTCGCCATGATCCCTGCCCATCCCAAGGGTGGGATCTTTTCCTTAAACACCATCAGCATGATAAGAGCGACGAAAAACACTTCCGTATCCACAAACACCACGGAAGAAGCGATACTGGTGTACCGCAGGGATTCAAAGTACAGTGAGAAATGAAGTCCCAGACAGACGCCGCTGATCACGGCAAGGATCCAGTCTTTCTTCGTCATCCCCTTCATCTCTTCCCGGTTGCGAACCAGGACATAGGGTAGCAGAATGACCGATGCCATCGCCACGCGGTAAAACGCCAGGATCATAGCCGGCGCCGTGGATATGCGTACCAGCGGTGCCGACAGCGATACGCCGATGACGCCCAGTATGATGATCAGTTTCTTCACTGCCTGTTCCTCTTCTTTCTTCTAATCGGCAAAACCGTGTCCTCATTCTACATCATGCGGACCTTTTTGTCTCGCGAAAAAGAAAAACTCCGGAAGACCCGGAGCAATCCTTTCCCTCGTATGGGATCACAAAAGCCGGATCCCTTTGATCATCAGCATCAGTCCCATGGTGATAATGAGCATGGTGCTGCCCTTGAGGATATATTTGTTGTATTTTCGTGTCAGCGCATCGCCCAGACCGCCGAACAGCAGCATGACGACGCAGGTCCCCAGTCCGAATACCAGCATCACTTCCCCGCCTTTGAGCGCCGAAGCGGCGGAGGCCGCTACGAGCCACATGGAGGATAGCATGCCGCAGGGCATGATCCCAGTCAGCACTCCAATGAGGAACGGAGTTCCGCGAAACCGGCACGGGGAAGGAAATCCCGGCCGCAGCTTTCTGAGAAACGGGATCCCCCACATCTGAAGTCCGATGAGGATCACCAGTCCCCCTGCAATGATAAACACTGCGCTTTTTATCTGCAGACTGAAGACAAGAACGCTTCCCACCGCACCGAAGATGATCCCCATAATGGTGTAGCCGAGCAGCCTTCCACCGTTATAACCGATTGCATTATGCTGGGTCAGCATGATCCCGCCGCACATCCCGATGCAGTGTACTCCTCCCAATAGACCGGTGAAGAAGATCATCGCAAGAGACAGTTTTCCTCCGGTTTCCGGCATGGGAACGATGCCCGTAAGATAAGTTAAGACAAAATACAGCACCGCGATGCAAAGGATCCCCAGTGCATCTGCGATAACGTTGTTTCTTCCCTTTCCCACGGGATATCCCATTTTCAGGAGGATTTCTTCGATCCTCTCTTCCGACATGACCTCCGTATCATAATTCAGTGACAGTTCACTTCGAATATAGCTTGCCCTCACGTTGCTGATCCCCTTTTCCCGGGTCAGTCTCCGGGCAATATCCCCTGTACAGTTGGGACAGATGATCCCGTCCAGCCGTTTGCGGAATTCAAGTGTACTCATCGTTATTCCTCTCCTGTCCTGTCCTTTCCGCGGAAAAGATAACCGATCCTGTATGCCAGTTGTTCCGATATGGTCGGTCTTCGCGGAATGGGAGTGTATTCCATTTCATCCAGCAGGCGGAAGATTTTCTCCTCTGTTATGATTTCCGGATCATATGTCACGGTGACCAGAGATTGAAAGTAAGCTACATCAGCATCGATGACTCCCCGTGTCTGCAGAAGTCCGGAGATGATTATTTCCGGGCACTGGATGCAGTAGATCCCTTTTACATATGTTTTCAATGTTACTTCTTCCATATGTGTTTCCTCTCCCTGCTCTTCCCGAGCTTCTGCAGTTTCAGAGAATTCATCAGCACACCGATGGAACTTGCCGACATCGCCATGGCACAAAGAGACGGGTGCAGAAAACCCGCTGCCGCCACAGGGATACTGACAAGATTATAGGCAAGTGCCCAGCGGAGATTCTGCCGAACCGTTCCCATGGTCTTCCGGGAAACAGAGAACGCCTCCCGCAGTTTTGAAAGCTTCCCGGCTGGCAGAAGCAGCGAAGCGGACTCGATGGCAATATCCGATCCGGTACCCATGGCGACGGAGATATCCGCCGTAGCGAGTGCAGGTGTGTCATTGATGCCGTCGCCTACCATGCATACCGTTTTCCCCTGTGCTTTCAGTTCCCGGATCTTCCGCGCCTTGTCCTCCGGCAGCACTCCGGAGAGCACATGATCAACACCGGCCTTCACTGCGATCTCTCTGGCAGTCTCCTCATTGTCACCGGTCAGGATCCACAGTTCTTTCCCTTCGTCTTTCAGCGCTTTCACCGTCGCCGCCGCATCCTCCCGAAGCACATCTGCTACGCCGAGGACACCCAGAATCTTCTTATTCTTTACGACACATAGCTCTGTTTTCGCTTCTTTGCGGAGATCCGGAAGCTGTTCCAGATCTGCAAGCGGAATATTCCATTCTTTCAGAAGAGCCCGGTTCCCGCACAGGACTTTTTCTCCCGCGATCACTCCTGTGATGCCGCGTCCTGGAAAGTACATGAAATCGGATACCTGTATTGTCTCAAACTCGATCTGCTGTTCTCCTGCATATGCAGTCACCGCTTTTGAGATCGGATGATCGGAATGGGTCTCGATGGCAGCGCTGACAGAAAGCAGTTCTTCCTCCGTCACGCCGGACAGCGGGCAGATATCCGTCAGTATCGGCTTACCCACTGTGAGAGTTCCGGTCTTGTCAAAGATGATGGTATCTGCCTTCCAGGCACTCTCCAGCGCTCCGCCGTTTTTGTAGAGAACACCCCGCTCTGCGCCTGCTCCGGAGCCGACCATGAGTGCAGTAGGTGTCGCAAGCCCCAGCGCGCAGGGACAGGCGACCGTCAGCACGTCGCAGCAATTGAGGATCGCCGTTTCCAGATCCCCCTTTTGCAGTACGAAAAACCACAGTGCAAAGGTACTGGCTGCTGCGGCTACGACACCGGGGACGAACCATTGAGCCACCGCGTCTGCAAAGCGCTGTATCGGCGCCTTTTCGATCTGAGCCTTCCGCACCATGGAAACGATCTGCGAGAGGACGGAATCCTTCCCAAGGGTCGTGGCCTGATAGGTAACGGAACCGGACCGGTTCAGGCTGCCGCCCACCAGCTTGTCTCCCGCATTTTTATCCACGGGCATGCTTTCACCAGTGAGCATGGATTCATCCACTGCACACCCGCCAGAGATGATCACACCGTCTGCAGGAACCCGCTCGCCAGGGTGAAGCAGGATCTCGTCTCCGGTACGGATCTGATCCACCGCGATCTCTTTCCATTCACCCTCTCTCCGGACCAATGCGGAGGCCGGCTGCAGACGCAGCAGCTTCCGAATGGCGGAGCCGGCTTCTCCTGCGGCGACCTGTTCCATGTATTTCCCGAAAAGGATCAAACTCAGCAGCACGCCCTGTGAAGTAAAATAGAGCGTGAAATTACTCTTTCTTGTCAGCGCGACAAAAGAGCTGTAGAGATAAATGATGGAACTGGAGAGAGAAACAAGAAGATCCATTCCAAACGTCCGGTTTCTCAGATTTCGCAGCGCACCGGCGTGGAAATAACGTGCGGGACCGAACTGCAGTGCCGTACCAAGAAGAAACTGTGCCTTGGGATGCAGTTCAAGCATCATCGGAGCCGTAAGCCCGGCGGCGGTGACCAGTGTCCGAAAAAGCCTCATCCTTGTATCCAGCTGATGATACTCCTCCCCGGCGCGGAAGTCCGTCACCTCCGCAGACGTACCGGCAGAACGCACCGCATCCAGCAGCATCCGACCGTCGACTCCTACCGGGCGGAACGTCACCATGAGATTCCCGTCCGGACAATCTTCCACATCGCACACGCCGTAAACGCTGCGCAAAGCGGTCTTCACGGAATCTCTGTCCGCGTCCGGCGCCAGCGCGAGATCCGCCTCCTCCACAGGGACGCGGTAACCTGCTTTTTTCACATATAAAACCACATCTTCCAGCATGATGGCCGTGTCGTCATAGTCCAGTTCCATTGTTCCTGTGGTATAGTTCACGGTCGCCTGCTGTATGCCCTTCTGACGTCGGACCGATCTCTCCAAAGTGGCAGCACAGGCAGCACAGTCCATGCCGAGAATGGTCAGATTGATTGTCTTCATAATTGCACCCTTCAAAAAAGCGGCAGAGTCCCCTGTACTCTGCCGCCGCAATCGTCTTTACTTTTCGAGTTGTTCCTTGTACTCCTTGCGCATCTTCAACAGCTTGTATGTCATGGGGATGCACAGCGCGACCAGGTCGAGCAAAAGTACCCAGTCGTACCAGGTGATGCCCTGAATGAACTGGCCTTCATGCCAGACACCTTTGTTGATCTTGAAATAATTGTTGTTCCACACTCCCCAGACATCGGTGGTGGGTTTCCAGAAATGCACTTTCTCAAAAGCCAGTGTGGTAAGCAGTCCGCCGGCAGTAACTGCGCCAAAGGAAGAGGGTCGTTTATTGCGAATCAGAAACTCGGAGACTACTGGCATCACATAGACTGCAAGATTAATGATCCAAAGCTGCAGCGGAATATGATAGTTCCAGCGATGTGCCTGCATGATGTGATCTGCATCGTGCAGAAGCGTTACTCCAAGCAGAGCCAGATTCCACTTTTCTACCTTAGCCGCGGTATCGTCATCCAGTCTGCTGTCCAGAAACTTAGCTCTGTTTTTCTCTTGTTTCAGAGTCATGATCGGTTCCTCCTGTTTTTTATTGACCGCTTGGTAAATAAAAAATAACATGCCTTTTCCCTCCTGTCAACAGTTTTATTGACCATTTGGTAAGAATATGATATCGTTGACCCATGCCTATCATCGTTGATAAAGAAAAAGTGCGTATGGAGATCCTGATGGCTTTCCAGCGCTGCATAGAGAAAAAGCCCATCGATACCATTTCCCTCCGGGATATCGCGGCAGAGGCAGGCATGTCTCATCCAAAGCTTCTCAATTATTTTGAAAACAAGGATGAACTGATCCTGACCTACGTCAAATACACGAAAGATTACATGACCCAGCACTGTATGACCTGGTTCCGTACTCACAACCGGAAGGATTATGATTCCAATCTGGCATATCTGAATGACTTCATGAACTACGTGGCGGAGGCGCCGGAAGGCGAACTGCGTCCCAACGCCACTACTCAGACCTATGTTCTCGGTCATTACAGTGAAGAGATCGGAAAAATGGTGACAGACGAGTTTCGGGAATGGCGGGAGATCATGGAACAATGCCTTAAAGCCGTTTACGGTGAAGAGGCCGGAGCGAAGGAAGCGGAAGCCATGATGATCCTCATTTCCGGTACATTCCTGTGCAATTACAATCGTGCTCTCACCGGTGGTATCAATGACAACATCATAGGATATCTTGCAAATCTGGCAAAATCCTGAATTGAGCGGCAAAACCTGTCCCGGCATGTCAAAAACATGCCGGGGTTCTTGTTTGATATGTGAAAAATCGTTTGTTTGACGCCCGATCGTTATATTTGAATAAGCTTTTTCCGTCACCGTATGGTATATAATGGAATCAGGGAAATAATACCATACAAAGGAGGAGGTTTTTTCATGATACTTACACCCGAGCAGCAGGCGCTGCTGGATGGTGAAAAAGGCGAAACCATGGCCAAAGTCGTCAAGACCCTCGTCATGTACGGTGATGCTTTTGATGCACAGCGCATGGTTCCCGTCACCAGCGAATACGGACACACCGTCATCAGCTTCGGTCTGAAAACCCTCGGACCGGTGTATGACCTCTATCAGAAGCTGTTGGATGAAGGCCTTCTGAGCCAGCAGAAATTCACGGCGGACCCCCGGCCGCTGGACAAGAATGTTCCCAGCAGTTTTCTGGAAGACATCGTTTTTAACAAACTCATGTACAGCCGTCAGGCTTCCTACGAAAAACAGCTGGAGGAAATGGGACTGCTTGACGAAGACAGTTATACCTGCACCAGTTATCTGCCGCAGGTGGGAAACATTCCAAAACAGGGTGACATCCTGTCCTGGGCGGAAAGCTCCGCGGTCATCTATGCAAACTCCGTCCTCGGTGCCCGGTGCAACCGCAATTCCGGCATCCTGGAAGTGATGGGCTCCGTTGCGGGATTCGTTCCGGAATTCGGTCTGCTTACCGATGAGGGCCGCAAGGCGCATTGGATCGTGGAAGTCAGATGCGAACACAAACCGGAAGCTCAGCTTCTCGGTTCCGCCATCGGTCTGAAAGTAATGGAAGACGTGCCCTATGTAAAAGGGCTGGACAAATGGCTGGGAACGGAACTGACGGATGAGGCGACCACCTATCTGAAAGACTTCGGTGCCGCCTGCGCCTCCAATGGCGCGGTAGGCCTGTATCACATCGACAATCTGACACCGGAAGCCAAGCAGCAGGGTGAAAAACTGATCCGCGAGGACGCAAAGGTCTATGTGATCGATGATGCGGAACTGCAGCGGGTCAAGGACAGCTATCCGGTCATCTGGAAGGATCCGGACGCGAAGCCGGCACTGTGCTTCGTCGGATGTCCGCACATGACGCTGAAACAGCTGGAGGACTGGACGGACAATGTAACGAGACAGCTGGAGGAAAACGGCCGGACAACAGTCACGGTACCTACGGTCTTTACCGCTTCCACTCCGGTCATCAAAGAGTTTGAGAAGACCGAACGGGCCGGAAAACTGGCGGATGCCGGCGTCGTGGTCAGTTATATCTGCCCGCTGATGTATATGAATAATCCACTGTGTAAAAAGAAGCCGGTCATCACCTCTTCCAACAAACTGCGTACCTATACCAGTTCGCGGTATTACACGGAAGCGGAGATCCTGGACATCATCACCGGAAAGGAGAGTTCGCAATGAAAACATTTCAGGGCCGTGTGATCGTTCCGGGCACCTGCACCGCGGAAGCGCTGGTGTCTCACGGCGGTTTCAACACGCTGGCGTCATACCAGATGGCACTGCAGTTCGGTGACAAGAAAGTCAAATGCGGCGATCAGAGCAACCCGGATCTTTATAAAAAATCCATGCTGGCAAAAGCACTGTGCCTGCCCATGACCATCGGATCCACTACCGGCGGCATGGTCCTCTTCGGTGCCTGCCAGATGGGAAAGCAGCCGGCATGCATGCTCTTTTCCGAGACCATTGATTCCCTTGCCGCTGCAGGTGCGATCCTGGGCGATGTGTGGACGGATGTGTCCATGCCTGTGGTAGACCGCCTGGGACAGGAGTTTCTGGATTACGTTAAGACCGGCATGACCATTACTGTCAAGGAAGATGGTGTGGTGGAAGTGTCCGGTGAAGAGTGATTAATCGAAGAACAAAAAAAAGCTCCGGCGTGTCAAAACACGTCGGAGTTTTTTTGGAGGCGACACCCGGATTTGAACCGGGGAATCGCGGATTTGCAGTCCGCTGCCTTACCACTTGGCTATGTCGCCATTGGAGCGGGCAACGAGGCTCGAACTCGCTACCTCCACCTTGGCAAGGTGGCGCTCTACCAGATGAGCTATGCCCGCTTATTCTGTTTAAATACGGAAGAAACCGAGGTTTCTTCCGTATTTGGTGCCTTGGGTCGGAATCGAACCAACGACACGCGGATTTTCAGTCCGCTGCTCTACCAACTGAGCTACCAAGGCAAATCGTGGTGGGAACGACTGGACTCGAACCAGTGACCCCCTGCTTGTAAGGCAGGTGCTCTAACCAGCTGAGCTACGCTCCCATCTGCGCTCTTTTTCAGCGGCTTGATTATTATACAAGATACGGATATCAATGTCAATAATATAATGGCGCGTTTTAGAAGGATTTTTAATCAGAAGAAGATGTTCATGGGAGCAGTTCCTGCAGTTCCGGAATCGTGAAAACGTAATTCTCATCGCAGAACTGGCATCCGACGGAGACTTCATTCCCCTCTTTGATCATTTTTTCCAGTTCGTCTTTCCCAATACTGCGCAGCGCGTTGGAAACACTTTCTCTGGAGCAGCTGCAGCGATACTCGATTTGCTCCTCTCCCAGGATCTCCGAATCGAAATCCTTCAGTACCTGTTTGAACAGTTCCTCTGCCCCATCCTCATCCAGAATGGTAGTGAGCTGATCCATAAAGAAGATATTGTCCTCCAGTTTTGAGATCGTCTCTTCGGGAGCGAAGGGCATCAGCTGCACAAGGAAACCGCCGGCTGCCTTGATGGAACCGTCGGGATTGACCAGAACTCCCAGTCCACAGGCAGAAGGCACCTGATCGCTGTTGACGAGAAAACTGGTGAGATCTTCCGCGATCTCGCCACTTACAAGCTCCGTGGATCCTACATAAGGCTCCTTCAATCCAAGATCGCGGCTCACTGTCAGAAGGCCGTCTCTTCCGACGATACCACCCACATCCAGTTTGCCGTCTTCCCGGGAAGGAAGATCCGCCTGCGGATTATTCATGAATCCCCGTACATTCCCTTCCGAATCCGAGACAGCAATAATGGTCCCGGCCGGGCCGCCGCCGTTGATACGCAGGGTCACAGATCCGTCATCCTCTTTCAGCATGTTCCCCAGCAGCGAGGCAGCGCAAAGCGCCCGGCCAAGTGCGGCAGAAGCAGTGACGGAAGTATGATGGATATCCACCGCTCGCTGGACGGTATCCTTCGCGTCGATGACGGACATCTTGATATAGTTGTCGGCTGCGATAGCACGGATGATTCGATCCATAAGTAGTTATTCCTCTCTGATACAAATAACGAACCGACGTCCCTGGTCACCCTGAGGCGCCTGATCGGTAATAACCGGTTCCGAGAAACCGGCTTTCCGCAGTTCCTGCTTCAAAAACTCCGGAGCATGGGCATATTCAATATGTTCCTCCTGCTCCCGTTTCCAAAGCTGTCCCTCCGGAGAAAACAGATCCATGTCATAATACATGATCTGCTCCTCAGAATCAAATTCTGAACGCCAGAGGCAGAAGACGTCTTCTGTCTCATCTACCCAGATCCCTCCGTCCAGTGCGGCAAAGGACTCCGGGGTGCGGATATCGAAGATGAGAAGACCACCGGGGCGGATGAACAGATGCAGACGGTGAAACACCTCCGGCAGATCCTCCGGCGGAAGATAATTCATTCCGTCCAGCGAACATACTGCGGCATCCACAGTTCCGTACAGATCCAGTTCCGCCGCTTCCTGGCAGAGAAACAGAGGCGGTACCGTAAGGCCGGCACACTTCTCTCTGGCCTGCATCAGCATCTCTTCCGAAGCATCTGCTGCGATCATCTCGTATCCACGCTGTGCCAGAATCCTGGTCAGTGTTCCGGTGCCGCAGCAGAGATCAAGCAGCATCCGGAAATCTCCAGGATGCTGCTGAAATACCGATTCATAATAATCTGCAAATGCTTCGTACGGGATATCCGTCGTCAGGCTGTCATAAAATCCCGACAGCGACTGATAGGCATCCATCATTTGTCTGCTTCTTCCTCACCGTTGAGACGGGGAAATACCACGTCATATCCGCCCTTGCCATACTGCAAAGAACGGTTGACACGGCTGATAGTGGCGCTGGACGCGCCGGTCTCCGTGAGGATGTCGTTATAGATCATTCCCTTGCTGAGGCACTCTGCCACATGGAAACGCTGCTCCATAGCCTGAAGTTCCGTAACAGTACACAGGTCATCAAAGAACATTTCACATTCTTCCAGTGTCTTCAGGGAAAGGATCGCCTGATACATACGTTCATTTTTCTTATTACGATTGATCTTATTCACATTTGTCTCCTTAAAAAATGTCACCAGCGTGATGGCTTTCTCTCGGAACACATTTTATCATTCTAAAGTGTGAAAGTAAAGAAGTTTTATTTTAAAAGAGTTAAATGCGCCACAGACCGTGTTTCGACCCTGCTCCATTCCATACAAAGGGAAAGAAAATCTTGAGAAGAAAGACTCTTCCGTTTATAATAAGACCATATTCGGAGGTGATGACTCATGTTATTCTTAAGCGGTGCTTCCCTTTGGCTGTTATGGGCCGTTGTGATCGTGATTTTTCTCGTAATCGAATCCATGACGGTGGGTCTGCAGGCCATCTGGTATGCTGTAGGCGCTCTGGCGGCGCTGATCGCTGCGCTGTTTCATCTGGCGCCATGGATCCAGCTGATCCTGTTTCTGTGCGGCGCCGTGGTTCAACTGCTCGTGACACCTCCCATCCCCAGCCATTTCATGCCGACTCCGGATTATACCTTCCGGGCAAGCCCACTGGCGGGCATGACCGGGAAAGCAGAATCCGATATCGGGTTTGAGCAGACCGGCACTCTGAACATAGCCGGCAAGCTCTTCCCTGCCATCACCGAGGAGGGCGCCGATGCCATTCCTTCCGGTTCCGATGCTGTGGTCATCGGGTTCGGTCATGACTGTCTGGTAGTCGCAAAACCGAATACCGAGAAATAATTTCAAAACAGAACACCGGGTGCTGATTGAACGGCACCCGGCTTATTTTAATCAAAAAAGGACTGCAGATCCAAAGATCTGCAGTCCGTATTGTTTAATGGGTAAGAATGATCTTACTTGTCCTCTCTCGGGAACTTGATTGCTGCCTGAGCTGCAGCCAGTCTTGCGATGGGAACACGGTACGGGGAGCAGGACACGTAGTCCAGACCAACTTTGTGGAAGAACTCAACAGAGCTGGGATCTCCACCATGCTCGCCGCAGACACCCAGGTGGATGTCGGGACGGGTCTCGCGACCGAGTTTTGCAGCCATAGCAACCAGCTTGCCAACGCCGACCTGGTCGACACGTGCAAACGGATCGTTCTCGTAGATCTTGCGATCGTAGTAAGAACCGAGGAACTTACCAGCGTCGTCACGGCTGAAGCCGAAGGTCATCTGAGTAAGGTCGTTGGTGCCGAAGGAGAAGAACTCAGCTTCTTTTGCGATCTCATCAGCAGTCAGAGCTGCACGCGGGATCTCGATCATGGTACCGACCATGTACTTCATATCGGAACCGGCGTCTGCCAGGACCTTGTCAGCTGCCTTCACAACAACGTCTTTGACGTATTTGAGCTCTTTGACTTCACCAACCAGCGGGATCATGATCTCGGGGACCATAGTCCAATCGGGGTGACGTGCCTGAACAGCCAGAGCTGCCTTGATAACAGCGTTGGTCTGCATGACAGCGATTTCCGGATAAGTTACTGCCAGACGGCATCCACGGTGACCCATCATCGGGTTGAACTCGTGCAGGCCGGCGATGATGGCCTTGATGTCCTCGACGGTCTTGCCCTGAGCTTCTGCCAGAGCAGCGATGTCAGCTTCCTCAGTGGGAACGAACTCGTGCAGAGGAGGATCCAGGAAGCGGATGGTTACGGGGTAACCCTGCATTGCTTCGTAGATGCCCTCGAAGTCAGCCTGCTGCATGGGCTCGAGTTTTGCCAGAGCAGCTTCACGCTCTTCGACAGTATCGGAGCAGATCATCTGACGGAACACGGGGATGCGATCCTCGTTGAAGAACATATGCTCGGTACGGGTCAGGCCGATGC
>CAJOQP010000021.1 GCA_905236515.1 uncultured Oscillospiraceae bacterium
GTGCGCGAGGCGGGACTTGAACCCGCACGTCCGGAGTGGACACTAGAACCTGAATCTAGCGAGTCTGCCAATTCCACCACTCGCGCATTTCTTGACGCTCGATTATATTAGCACTTCTGTGTGGTGATGTCAAGAGATTCTTAAGGAAAAACTGGAGGAAAAAACCGGAGAAAACTATACTTATTCGGTTTCCTCTTTTTCCTCGGTTTTTTCAGTTTCTTCCGCTGTTAATTCTTCTGGAGTGTCCTCTTCCGCATCGGCTTTCTTGATACGAAGACGGGAGAATTTCCTCCTTGACAGTTTGGGCAGAGCAGGAGCCGGTGGCAGTGCACTGGCTACGGAAGACATAGTCTCCTGAAGGTATGCCTTGCTCACAAGAGAAATCAGAGTGCCTACGCCAGCATTCTTGAAGAATTCCGGGCTTTCGGAGGACATCTCCTGCAGTTTCTTCCGGTTGAGGTCGGAAAGAAAATGAACATCATTCTCATACAGGGTATCGAAGAGATCGTCAATAAATTCCCTGCGGTTCTCAAACGGTACACTCTCTACAGTGCCGTTAAATCCGCTCTGAAGCGCATTGCTGACAAGAGAGTAATCATCATCCCGGGCAAAGGAAGTGCGCTGTACCTCCCAGTTAAAGCCGTCGTGAGCACGCCAGCCGGATTCCTCCGTATGAACGATGATCGTATCTGCACTCTCAATGAGAAGTCTGCCTACGATACTGTTTTGGGAAGTGTATTTATGGATCCGGGAACGGATCCGGGCGAAGCGTTCGTCATCATTAAGATCCTTGTAGAAGCCGGGACCGTCGAAATTGTAAATGTCCGTGATACGGTTCTGGTATTCCTCTGGAATCATCATCGCAGCGTATTCTGCCAGATTGCCGCCTTTGGAATGCCCTGCAAGGATGATAGGGCAGGAGGACTTCTCACACTGCCTCATCAGATAGGAAAGAGCATCTCTCTGTGAGGGGATCTCATCCAAAACGGTAAGGAGAAGATCCTCCTTCCAGGCGACCATGGTATTGTCTGTGCCGCGAAAGGTGACCATCTTTCTGCCATCGGGCAGATCAAAGGTAACAGCGGAAAACTGCAGGTCTTCCTTCTCGCGGATATCCTTGATGTAATCACTGACCACAAGAGAACGGAATCGCTCGGTACCGGGCAGAATCCGCATAACGTTCAGGTTGTTGGGGGAAGAGTGTCCGCGGACATCCTCCTCGGGAAGTCCTTCCATTGCCTTTTCAAATTTCAGCATGGCCTCACTGATCGTCATTCCGCCTTCAGAAGGAATGATGTCCTGAAGATTCAGTGTGCCGAATTTTGCAAGAATATAGGCATCAATCTCATTTAATGGGGAATGGAGCATGTTCAGATCTCCGCGCCATCGGAGATAATCATATACATCTTCCATGATAACGCTCCTTTGCAATAAAACTAGGTACAGTGTATCACCAGTTGTGAAAACAATCATGACACAGATGTAAAAAAATCGATCCAGCCAAAAGGCTGGATCGAAATACTGGAATACACGGTTAGACAAGTCTGCGGCAAGCTGCCACACGATTTGTATAGGATGAACTATTCAAATCAGTGATGATAACGCCTGTATCGGAGTTGCATGCGTGAACGAACTGGCCGTTGCCGATGTAGATTCCCACATGTCCGATATAACCGCTGCCGTAAGAGAAGCAGATGATGTCGCCCGGCTGAAGCTGACTGCGATCGACAGCATAGCCGTTCTTGGCCTGATCTTCTGCAGTTCGATTGGTAGTGATTCCGTAAAGCCCGAAAATGTATTTTACGAATCCGGAGCAGTCAAAACCGGAAGGATCCGTGCCGCCGTATACGTAGGGATAACCCACGTACTGAACTGCGGTGTTTGCGATCTGCTGACCCTTCGAGGATGCTGCAGGGGATGCAGAAACAACAGGTTTCGTCGAAGAGATGTAAACGCTGCTGACGTAACCACTCTGGCCGTTGACGGTGATACCGTCCCAGGATCCGTTCTGGCTGGTGACAGTGACAGGAGTTCCGTTACTCAGAGTTGTCAGAATGCTGTAGGAAGTGGACGGGCCACTGCGTACACGAACATTGCTGCCCTTGATGTAACCGGTCCAGCTCTGCGACTGTGCCGGAGCACTGACTTCTGCCTGGGGGCTGTAGCTCAGATAAGCGGCTGCCACATAACCGGTCTTTCCATCGGAGGTGGTCACATAAGCCCAGCCATTGCTGACGCTGTTCAGTGTGACCTGTGCACCGTTATTGCAGGTGCTGAGGATACCGGAAGAGGTGGAAGGACCGGAGCGGAGGCGAACACTGCTTCCCTTGATGTAACGGACCTGGGAACTGTTGGATCCGGACACTGCAGTACCGGATACCGCAGAACCGCTTCCGGAGGAAGCTGCGCTGCTTCCGGAAGAGCTGTAGCTCACATAAGGTCCGCTCACATAACCGGTCTGCCCGTTTACGCGAACTTTGTACCATCTGCCGTTGACGCCGATCACTTCTACCGGAGTGCCGGCCTGTGCGGTGGTTACGACGGCGCCGGAAGTGTCTGCAGAGGAACGAACGTTGACATCCGAACCGGTGATGTAGGCAGTTCCGAAATTGCCGTCTGCGGAATTGGAGTAGGAGAGATAATCATCGGAGATGTAACCTTCCTTACCGTTCAATACCACTTTGTGAAAATTATTACTGTTTCCCTCAATGACAACAACATCTCCGGCATTGGCTGTTGCAATGACGCCGCTGGAAGTGGAGGGGCCGGAACGAACGTTCACAGAACCTCCGGTAACCGTTGCAACACCATAGCATGCAGCATTTGCCGACGCAATCGTTGTTACTGCCAGTACGGAAGAAACCAAACCGGCAGCGATAGCTTTCTTGTGCATTGGTTAACAAGTCCTTTTCTGTTTATTTTTTTATGCTCTCACCTTGAAGCCAGAGCGCGGTCAAGCCAAATTGATGCAATGTCCATTGCGTCGTAAAGACCATCCTTAACGCTTGCTTTCACGATCCGATCTTTTGCGCGAACGCTGGTATCGGTCAGCTGAAGCTGAATGGATACTTTCGTTGCAACATCCAAATCCTTTACTTTCTGAGTATCCAGGATCTGCATCATGATAATGTAGTCGTCGTCCATGCTTCCGTAATAGATGATGTTTCCATTACGCATCAGGGGATGACCCTTGTATTCCAGTGTGTTTGGCTTTGCCAACGAATACCACCTCCAAGGTTGTTGCCATACTGTAACATATTTCACTGCTGATGTCAAATATGACAGTTTTTTGCTTAAATAATTGTTGCTTTTGCCACTACGCGGCTTCGTCGTCCGCAATGCTGGGATCTTCCGAGCCGCCATCGACGATTTCTTCATCGGTATCTTCAACCGGTGCTGGAGCCGGAGTGGCAGTGGGGGCCGGCTCGTCATCGTCGTCGTCATAATAGTACGAAACATTAAATGTGTTCAGAGCGCTGCCCAGTTCCGCCTCCGGGAATTCCTGATATTCCTGACCCTCGCTGATGGAAGCCATGACACTGTGCCAGATCTGGGAGGCGGGGTTGCCGCTGAAGTTCATTACGGCGGGGGTGTCGTAGCCGGTCCATACTGCTGCACAGTAGTAGGGAGTATAACCTACGAACCAGCGGTCACGGGAGTCTGTGGTCGTACCGGTCTTACCGGCAACGGGCATGTTGCCCAGACGGGCTTCCGAACCGGTACCGCCGTCGACAGCACCCTTGAGCATGTAACTCATGATGTGGGCAGTGTTGGCGGAAAAGGCCTGGATGGTGTTGGGCGTATTGTCCAGGACGATGTTTCCGTTGGAATCAGTCACCTTCGTATAGGTGCGGGCATAGGTGAAGACGCCTTCGTTATCAAAGGCAGAGAAGGCCTGTGCCATTTCCCGGACGGTGACACCATTGGTCAGCTGACCCAGAGAAAGGGGAGCATAGTCGCAGTCGGCCTGAATGAGACTGGTGAAGCCCAGCTTCTGCGTAAGGAAATCGTAGGAAGCGCGAGGCGTCAGTTTATCCAGGATCTGTGCGGACACAGTGTTCAGCGAGCGTTTGAGTGCTTCGGCGATGGTCACCACACCGTAATAGGAGTTTCCGGAGTTGGCGGGGAACCAGCTGGTTCCTTTCAGTGTCTGATCCGGTTCGTCCAGGACAAGAGTGGATGGAGTGATGATTCCGTATTCCGTAGCCGGTCCGTAGATGGCGACGGGTTTGAAGGAAGAGCCGGCGGGACGTTTTGTGTCCACGGCACGGTTCAGGCCGAAGTTGATGGTCTTGCTTCCGGTACCGCCCTCCAGAGCCACGATCTCACCGGTGTGTGGATCCATGACCACGATGCCGCTCTGCAGCTGCTGGCCAGTGGGGTTGGAGTAGGACTGGGGAAGTGCATCCAGATTCTGATAAATGGAATCGACTTTCTGCTGGATATCCGGTTTCATGCAGCAGTAGATCTGATAGCCGCCGTTGTAGACCAGCTGCTTGGCAGCGATCTCATTGATGCCTTTTTCCTCCATAAGATCACGGATGACGTCGGCGATGACGGTCTCTTCGTAGTAGGTGTAGGTCTCCTGCGTATAAGTGTATTCTTCACCACGGACGAACTGAAGTTCTTCTGCGATGGCGGCATCACATTCTTCTTTCGTGATGTAGCCCTGCTTGTACATCTCGTGGAGAATGATCTCCTGACGTTCCTTGTTGTTGGCCAGGGAGTAGAAGGGATCATAATAAGTGGGAAGGTTCGTGATGCCGGCGATGGCTGCACATTCGGCCAGGTCCAGATCCTGAATATCTTTTCCAAAGTAGGTCTGGGCTGCCGCCTGAACACCGTAGCTTCCTTCTCCGTAATAAACAACATTAAGATACCACTGCATGATATCCTGTTTGTCGTATTTCTTCTCCAGTTCCAGAGCCTGGAAGATCTCCAGCAGCTTACGCTGAACGGTAACGTCATCCTGTTTGGTCAGGTTCTTGATCAGCTGCTGGGTGATAGTGGAGCCGCCGAAGTCATTGCGCATGCCAAGGAACATGTTGAAGAATGCACCGACAGTACGGTACCAGTCCACACCCTTGTGTGTGTAGAAGCGCTTGTCCTCGATGGAGATGACCGCCTGTTCCATGTACTGGGGGATATCGTTGTAGTCCACCCAGATACGTTTCTCCGAACCGGACAGCTCGATGAGCTGCTGCCAGTTGTCAGGAGAAGCTTCATAGAGAATGGAGCTGGACTGCTTGACGGAGAAATCATCCAAACTGATGTTGATGTTCGGAGTGATAGTGGATTTGACGTAGTATGCAAAAATGCAGCCGAACAGCAGAGCGGACAAAATGAAGATCAGAAGGATCGTGCCAAGGACCTTGAACACGCCTCCAATGGTGCTGCCCACGGTGCGTACCGCGGTACCTGCTGTGCGGGATGCAGTTTTTTTCTTCTTGCTCATGAATGGGTATACCTCCACATATGGATTCCATTATCTCATGAATTGTACCATATAATAAGGAAGAAAGAAACCGATACCGGGAAGTTTTTCTGAAATTTAACATTTTTATGTGAACTGGCCTGTTTTTTTCGTCGATATGTAAAAACTTTTGATTCAGGCCTTTTCGGTAGCGGAAAACACGGTTGCGTATGCTTGATTTCCTTTATGGCTTCATGTAAGATTATTTCGAAAGAGGTGTGTTTTCCATGAATGAAGACAACGGAATCAATTTTGTAAGTCTGATCGATGAAGCTGGCAATACGGTGGATCTTGAGATCATTGAGACCTTTGATTACAAGGATCGCACCTTCACGGCCTTTCTTCCCATGGACGTCCCCAAGGACAGCCCGGATTACGGACTGGTTTTTCTGGAGAATCTCTACGAGGACGACGAAGTGGTCTTCGATACCATCAATGACATGGATGAGATGGAAGTCTATGAAGCCTATCAGCAGCTGATCTTTGCCCAGGAGGACGAAGACGAATAATATTATCTGCATTGTGCGTGGTCATTTGCGGGCTCGCTTAGACCCACACTTTTAATAAGGGATGCCGATTTTGAGTCTGCGGATTGCAGGCCTCCCGGCCAAAACCGGATGTTGGAAGCAGTGAAACAGAACCTAGGCGACCCACCTGCTGTTTGTGCAGGTTATTAACCGAGCCCTAGCGGCAATAGCAGTACACCGGTGACTTTCGGGTCGCCGGTGTTTTGCTTTTCACGGGAATGATCACTGCGCGCTGCGCAATCCAAAAAGTGATGAGATGATGGGGATATGAACGGAATCCCGGGCAAATTCCGCAAAGGAAATCCCTTTTCCCTCGGAAAGAGGGATTGATTCTTACCTGTGTTTTAGTATAAAATAAATTTTAACTCTGTTATTTAATATGTAAAAACGTAAAAAATCCATGAGAGATGGGATGGTAAAATACATGCAAACAACGACATTCGAAAAAATCCTTGCCGCCAACCGAGGTGAGATCGCGATCCGTATTTTCCGCGCCAGCCACGATCTGGGCATCAATACGGTAGCGATGTATTCCAATGAGGACATCAACTCTCTGTTCCGCATGAAAGCGGACGAAGCATACCTCATCGGCAAGAATAAGAGCCCGCTGCAGGCATACCTGGATATCCCGGCCATCATCGACCTTGCCAAACGGCGTGGCGTCAGCGCGATCCATCCGGGCTATGGATTCCTGTCCGAGAACCCCGCATTTGCCAAGGCCTGCGAAGATGCCGGCATTGCCTTTATCGGACCTCCTTCCGATGTTCTGGCAAAGATGGGAGACAAACTGGAAGCGAAGAAGATCGCATGGGCCTGCCAGGTCCCCACGATTCCCGGAACGAAAGAGCCCATCAAGGATGCGGACGAAGCGGTAAAGCTGGCCAATGATTTCGGTTTCCCGGTCATCCTGAAAGCTGCCGCCGGCGGCGGCGGACGAGGCATGCGCCGCTGCGACAATGAGGAAGATGTGCGCGTCCAGTTCAATCTCGTCAAGAGCGAAGCGCAGAAGGCATTCGGCAATGACGATATTTTCATGGAAAAATTCCTGGTGGATCCGAAACATATCGAGATCCAGGTGCTGGGAGACAAATACGGCAACGTGGTGCATCTGGGAGAGAGAGACTGCTCTCTTCAGAGACGTTATCAGAAGGTCGTGGAATTTGCTCCGGCATTCTCCGTACCCGAAGAGACTCGTCAGGCTCTGTACCGGGATGCGGTAAAAATCGCCAAATATGTGGATTATGTTTCCGCCGGTACGCTGGAATTCCTGGTGGACCGCGACGGCAATCATTACTTTATCGAGATGAATCCCCGCATCCAGGTGGAACACACTGTTACCGAGGTGGTCACCGGTGTGGATATCGTCCGTGCCCAGATCCTCATTGCGGAAGGGTACTCCCTGACCAATGATCTCATCGGAATCCATGATCAGTCCGATGTACATATGAACGGCTATGCCATCCAGTGCCGAGTCACGACGGAAGATCCGGCCAACAACTTTGCTCCGGATACCGGTAAGATCACATCCTACCGTACTCCCGGCGGTTACGGGATCCGTGTGGATGGCGGATGTACCGGCGTGGGTTACAGCGTCTCTCCGTATTATGATTCGCTGCTGGTCAAGATCACGTCCTACGACAACACATTCGAGGGCGTCGTGAACAAGGCACGCCGCGCACTGGGCGAAGTCCATGTCCGCGGTGTCAAGACGAATATCCCCTTTGTGGAGAATATCCTGAAGCACCCCACGTTCCGCGCCGGAAAGTGCTCCACGAAGTTTATTGATGAGACACCGGAGCTGTTCGATATCGTTGAGGCGAGAGACCGTGCCACCCGTATCCTGAAGTACATTGCAAACATTCAGGTGGCCAATCCCTCCACCGAACGCGATCAGTTCGACAGCCCCCGTTTCCCGCCGGTCACCGGCAAACGGGGAGAGGGACTGAAGCCTATTCTGGATAATCAGGGCCCGGAAGCGCTGTCCAAGTTCGTCATGGATCAGAAGAAACTTCTCATCACCGATACCACCATGCGCGATGCCCATCAGTCTCTGTTGAGTACCCGCATGCGTACGAGAGACATGCTGAAAGGTGCCGAAGGCACTTCGGAGATCGAAGCGGACTGCTTCTCTCTGGAAATGTGGGGCGGTGCCACTTTTGATACGGCATTCCGTTTCCTGTTTGAGGATCCCTGGGAGCGTCTGGAGATGCTCCGGGCCAAGATCCCCAACATTCCGTTCCAGATGCTGCTGCGCGGCGCCAACGCTGTCGGTTATACGAACTATCCGGATAATGTCATCCGCAAGTTCGTGGAAGAATCTGCCAAGGCCGGTATCGATGTTTTCCGTATTTTCGACTCCCTTAACTGGATCCCCGGCATGGAAGTGGCCATGGACGAAGTGCTCAAACAGGGCAAGTTCTGTGAAGCATCCATCTGCTATACCGGTGAGATCCTGGATCCGAAGAACGACAAGTTTACCCTGGAATACTATATCAAAATGGCAAAGGAACTGGAGCGCCGCGGTGCTCATATGATCGCCATCAAGGATATGGCGGGCCTGCTGAAACCGTATTCTGCCAAGAAACTGGTGTACGAACTCAAACAGGAGATCGGTGTTCCCATCCATCTGCATACTCATGACACCACCTCCAATCAGGTGGCTACGCTGCTGATGGCGGCGGAAGCTGGTGTGGATGTCGTGGACTGCGCCATCTCCTCCATGTCACACCTGACCAGTCAGCCGTCCCTCAATGCCGTGGTGGCTGCTCTGCAGGGACAGGAGAGAGACACTGGTCTGGATCTGGATCAGCTGCAGCACCTCACCGATTACTGGGGAGATGTCCGCCTGAGATACAAGAACTTCGACACGGGCATCACCGCACCGGTAACGGATATCTACAAATACGAGATCCCCGGCGGGCAGTATACCAATCTCTATCCGCAGGTCGTATCTCTGGGTCTGGGCGAACGTTTCCAGGATGTTAAAGAGATGTACAAGAGCGTCAATGATATGTTGGGCAACATCGTGAAGGTCACACCGTCTTCCAAGATGGTGGGAGATCTTGCCATCTTTATGGTACAGAACGATCTGACACCGGAGAACATCCTCACCAAAGGAGCTCAGCTGAGCTACCCGGATTCCGTGGTGTCCTACATGAAGGGCATGATGGGTCAGCCGTCCTGGGGATTCCCGGAAGAGCTGCAGAAGATCGTGCTGAAGGGAGAGGAGCCCATTACCTGCCGTCCCGGCGAACTGATGGAGCCGGTGGACTTCGACTGGGCAAGGGAACAGGTTTCCAAATTCCAGCCGGATCCCTCGGATCAGATGGTCATCTCCTGGGTGCTGTACCCGAAAGTAGTGGAAGATTACTGCAAGCATCGACAGGAATACGGCTATATGATGCGCATGGGCTCTCACGTGTTCTTCAACGGTATGGCCATGGGCGAGACCAGCAAGATCAATATCGCCGACGGCAAGACTCTGGTCATCCGCTACCTGGGCCTCGGTTCCCAGAACCCCGACGGTACCCGTACCGTGCACTTTGAGCTCAACGGAACGGCTCGTGAAGTGGAAGTACCCGATCCCTTTGCAACATCCGCCGCAAAACAGGTCACTCTGGCCGATCCGGAGGACAAGAGCCAGGTCGGCGCACCGATCCCGGGGCTTGTGTCCAAGATCAATGTGGAAAAGGGCGAAAAGGTCAAGGAAAATCAGGTGCTGGCAGTAGTGGAAGCCATGAAGATGGAGACTTCCATCGTAGCCCGTATGGACGGCGAGATCGAAAGCATTCTGGTCTCGGCCGGCGACAATGTCAAGGCTGGCGAGCTGATCATCACCATCAAATAATCCCATTTGCTTACTGTGCAAGACGGATCTGCGGATCCGTCTTGCATCGTTTTGAAGTGCGGAAAAGTCTTGACAGTACCATATGATTGTTTTATACTTTAAAGAACTAAATTTTAAGGATTGGAAAAATCCATGAATACACAGATTTCTGCATTTGAATATTCCTATTCCGGCTATTACTTTGTTATAATGAGGTAATAGGGATTTCGCATGTGCAGAACGTCTTGATGAAAGCATCCGTGCAGTGAAATCCACTGCACGTTTCTTTTTATTCGGAGGAAAAACAAAATGGTCGTCGTACTGAAGAAAAGCACAACCGAGGAGCAGGTCGCCAATCTTGTCAGCTGGCTGAAGGCGCAGGGGCTGGAAGCGGATATCTCATCCGGAAGAAATACTACCATCGTAGGCCTTGTGGGAGATGTCAGCCGTGTGGATACGGAGCTTCTGGAAGCATTGGAAATCGTGGAGAGCGTCAAACGCGTGTCGGAACCCTTTAAGGCAGCCAACCGCAAGTTCCATCCGGTAGATACCGTGGTGGAGCTGTCCGACGGAACGAAGATCGGCGGGGGGAACTTTGCCGTGTTCGCAGGACCCAGCGCAGTCGAATCGGAAGAGCAGATCCTTCAGGTCGCGGAAGCGGCACACAGGAACGGCGCCCGTATCCTCATGGGCGGAGCGTTCAAGTCCCGTACGTCGCCCTACTCCTTTCAGGGGCTGGGGAAAGAGGGCCTGGATCTTCTGCTGAAGGCGAAGAGAGCCACCGGGCTTCCCGTTATGTCGGAACTGGTGGATGCGGCAGATCTGGATCTCTATGAAGACGTGGACATCCTTCAGATCGGTTCACGGAACATGCAGAACTTTTCCCTGCTTCGGGAACTGGGGCATTCCAGTAAGCCCGTGCTTTTGAAGAGGGGACTTGCCAATACGGTGGAGGAGTGGCTCATGAGTGCCGAATACATCCTGGCGGAGGGCAACCGGAACGTGATCCTCTGCGAGCGGGGCATCCGCTCCATTTCGGAGTCTACCCGCAATTCCATGGATCTCTCCGTGGTCCCCGTTGTACACAAACTCAGTCATCTTCCGGTGGTCTCCGACCCCTGTCATGCCATCGGTAATGCAGAATTCGTTCCCGCTATGGCCTGTGCGGCTACCGCAGCGGGTACCGACGGACTTCTGCTTGAAATCCATCCGGATCCCACGAAGGCACTGTGCGACGGTGTGCAGTCCATTGCGGTGGAACAGCTCGGTCCGTTGTGTGAGAAGATCAGAAAGATCCGGGAGGCATTGAAATGATTGTTGGAGTAGCAGGCATCGGACTCATCGGCGGCTCCTTTGCCCGTGATTATAAAAGTGCGGGACATACGGTGTATGTGTATGACCGGACACCTGCCGTTTCCCAGTATGCCATGCTGGCAGGGGTGGCCGACGGATTTCTGGATGAAACGACCATTCCCCAGTGTGACCTGATCCTGATCGCATTGTTTCCACAGGATACCATCGATTATCTGCGGAAATACGGCCCAATCTTCAATAAGAACGGCGTGGTGATGGACTGCGGCGGAACCAAGATGGAAATCACTAAGGTAGGATTCGAGGTCGCCGAAAAATACGGTTTTACCTATGTGGGAGGTCATCCCATGGCCGGAACCCAGTATTCCGGATTCAAAAACAGTTTTGCCGGAATGTTTGAGGGACAGCCGATGGTCATCGTACCGCCTCATTTTGACGATATCAATTTCCTGCAGAGCATCAAGGACCTTCTGGCGCCCTGTCATTTCGGACGGATCACGTTTGCTACGGCAGAGGATCATGACCGGATGATCGCCTATACGTCCCAGATGGCCCATGTGGTGTCCTGCAGCTACATTAAAAGTCCCAGTGCAGAGCAGCATACGGGACTGTCTGCGGGAAGCTATAAGGATATGACCCGTGTGGCACGTCTCAATCCCGTTATGTGGACGCAGCTGTTTCTGGAAAATCGGGAAAACCTCGTGGCGGAGCTGGATCATTTCATCCAGTCGGTGACGGATATCCGCAATGCCATTAACGAAGAAGACGCCGACCGGCTCCAGGAACTTCTGGAGGAGGGCAGGCAAATGAAAGTAAAGGTGGATGGAGCTCATGACTGAAGTACGTGTCAAAGCATCAAACAGCTATCCCATTCTGATCGATGGGGATCTACTGAAACTGTCCGGCAGTCTGATCAAAAAGGAAGTTGGCGGTGAGAGCGCTTGCATCGTCTGCGGCGATGAAGTGGCAAAGATCTATGCTTCCAAGGTGGGCGAGAGCCTGAAGAGCGCCGGATATGATACTCATCTTTTCGTCTATCCCCACGGAGAGCGGTCCAAGACCCCGGAAATGTATGTCCGGCTCCTCAATTACATGGCGGAAAACGGCATCACCCGCTCGGATATCATCGTTGCACTGGGCGGTGGTGTGACCGGAGATCTTGCAGGATTTGCCGCCGCGACCTATATGAGAGGGATCCGTTATGTTCAGATCCCAACGACCCTTCTTGCCATGGTGGATTCCTCCGTGGGAGGAAAGACTGCAGTGGATCTGCCCAGCGGGAAAAATCTCGCAGGTGCCTTTTGGCAGCCGGAGATGGTGCTTTGTGATCATTCCACGCTGGAGACTCTTCCCAGAGAGGTTTTTATCGACGGGTGTGCGGAAGTTGTAAAATACGGGATCCTGAAAGATCCGGAGATCCTGTCTCTGGTACTGGAACCGGAGCGTAACATCGAGCGGATCATTGAGAAATGCGTCACCATTAAACGGGATATCGTCCAGGAGGATGAACGGGATAACTGCAGGAGAGCCCTGCTGAACCTCGGGCATACTGCAGCCCACTCCATTGAGAAGCTGTCCCAATATGCCGTGCCCCATGGTAAAGCCGTAGCCATTGGTCTTGCCATCATTGCCCGGGCTGCGGAGGCAAACGGTGACTGTGACAAGGAGACTGCGGACTTTATCATTAAGATCCTGTCCAAACTGTCCCTTCCTACCACGTCCATGTACCGGCCGGAGGAGATCGCGGATGCCATTGCCCATGACAAGAAGCGGGCAGGAGACTCCATCAGCCTGATCATTCCCCATGCGCTGGGGGATTGTGAGATCCGCCGGCTTACACTGAAAGAAGCCAAGGAGTATCTGATCTGCGGGATATGAGATCACTGCAGGGAAGGATTGAATCAACATGACTGTAACAGTAAACACGGATGCATTATCCGGGGTGATCCCTGCGATCCCATCGAAATCCTATGCCCATCGGATGATGATCTGTGCAGCTTTTTCTGAAGAACCGAGCCGTATCTTCTGCACCTCCGGATCGGAAGATATCCTGGCTACCATACGATGCCTTAACGCCATGGGAGCATCCATCACCTATGAGGACGGCGTGATCGAGGTGATACCGGTGGACCGGACAGCTCTGCCGTCTTCGGCATCCATGGACTGCGGAGAATCCGGAAGCACGCTTCGATTCCTGCTTCCGGTGGCCTGCGCACTGGGGATCGACGGGGAATTCGTTATGCACGGAAGGCTCAGCCAGCGGCCGCTGTCGCCGCTGTATGAGGAACTGATCCGTCATGGCGCCGTGCTGGCACAGCAGGGAACACAGCCGTTTCTGATTTCCGGGAGACTGTCGGATCCGGATTTTTCCATTGCAGCAAACGTATCGTCACAGTTTATCAGCGGACTGCTCTTTGCCCTTCCGCTGATGGGCGGAGGTACCATCCGCATGACCGGCGAGATCCAGTCTGGCAGCTATCTTGATATAACAGTGGAGTGTATGCGCCTGGCAGGGATCGATGTGACTCTGCAGGGGGATACATACCATGTCCAGGGGACTTATCGCATGCCGACGGAGAGTACCGTGCAGGGAGACTGGTCCAACGCCGCCTTCTGGCTTTGCGCAGGCGCCATCGGCCCTCAGGCGGTCACCGTGACGGGGCTGAATCTGCATTCTGCACAGGGGGACCGGAAGATCCTGGATGTCCTGGAACGATTTGGTGCCGGGATTCAGAAGACAGAGGATTCGGTTACCGTTTCCCCGGAAAAACTCTCCGGCATTGCGCTGGATGCATCGGATATCCCGGACCTTGTACCGGTGATTTCGGCAGTTGCCTGCCGGGCGGCAGGCGAGACGCGCATCGAACATGCGGAGAGACTTCGTATCAAGGAATCCGACCGGATCCAGTCGGTGTGCGCTCTGCTGAACGCATTCGGTGCTGACTATACTGAGAAACCGGATGGAATGATCATCTGTGGCGGAAAGCCTCTTCACGGAGCGACGGTAAGCTCCTGTAACGATCATCGAATCGCCATGACGGCGGCGGTGATGTCTCTTCTGACGGATTCCGCTATCACCATCGAGCAGGCGGAGAGCGTCAACAAATCGTATCCGTCTTTTTATCAGGATTACAGAAGACTGGGAGGACAAGAGGAGGAATCATAAGTGAAATATGAAATATTCGGAGAATCCCACGGGCCTGCCATCGGAGTTGTGCTTACCGGTGTTCCGGCGGGACTGAAACTGGATAAGGAATTCATCCTCGCAGAGATGGCACGCCGTGCTCCGGGACAGAACAGTACTTCCACTGCCCGCAAGGAGTCGGATCTTCCGGAACTTGTTTCGGGAGTTGTGGACGATGTTACGACAGGGGCTCCGCTGTGTGCTATGATTCGAAATTCCGATCAGCATTCCTCGGACTATTCCGAGTTTAAAAGGAAGCCTCGTCCGTCTCATTCGGACTTCGCCGCATGGGTGCGGTACGACGGACATAACGATATCCGAGGCGGAGGCCATTTTTCCGGACGCCTGACAGCACCACTGGTGTTTGCCGGTGCCGTGGCAAAGCTGTATCTGAAACAGAAGGGGATCGAGGTCACTTCCGTCATTCGCAACATCGGCGGAGTGGATCATCCCACACAGGAGCAGATGGAGGAAGTGATCCTTCAGGCACGAAGTGAGAACGACAGTGTCGGCGGCATTGTCGGTATTCAGATCACCGACCTTCCGGCGGGTATTGGCAGTCCCGACCGGGGAGAAAACATCGAAGGGGAGATCGCTCGTGCCATGTTTGCCATCCCCGCTGTAAAAGGAATCCAGTTCGGTGCCGGTTTCCGTCTTGCTTCCATGCGAGGCAGTGAAGCTAATGACGCATTGCGAATGGAAAACGGAAGAGTCGTCACAGCAACGAATTACTCCGGCGGCATCAACGGAGGAATCTCCAACGGTATGCCGATTCTGTTCGATGTGGTGTTCCGCCCGACACCTTCCATCGGAAAGGAACAGGAGACGGTGGATCTTGATACCATGGAAAACACGACTTTGTGTATTAAGGGACGCCATGATCCCTGTGTGGTGCTCCGGGCGCGTCCTGTGGTGGAAGCGGCGGCCGCTCTTACCATCATGGATCTGATGCAGCGTCAACCGGAGAACATGGAGAGAACTCTCTAGGGAAAGGAGCGCGCGTCCTTCGGATGTGCGGATTATCGGATGGATATCAAAGAACTAAGAGAACAGATCAATGAGATCGATGAAGAAATGGTAGATCTGTTTTTAAAGCGAATGGAAGTCAGTGCCGGTGTCGCTGCCTATAAAAAGGAACGGGGGCTGCCGGTGTTTGATGCGGAACGGGAACGCGGACATCTGCAGGAACTTCAGGAGCATGCGTCATCCCCTATGGATGAATATGTGCTGGAATTCTTCCAGGATGTCATGCGGCTCAGCCGCGCCTTTCAGAAGACACGGAACGGTCGGTTCGGACTGCTGGGAGAGAAACTTGGACACAGCTATTCTCCGCAGATTCATGAAATGGCAGCAGGGTACCGCTACGATCTGATCGAAGTGGAGCGGGATCAGCTGGAAACGTTCATGAAGGACAATGACTTTGACGGCTTCAATGTCACCATTCCCTATAAGAAAGCAGTCATTCCATATCTGGATGAGATCACACCTCAGGCGGAAAAGATCGGAAGCGTCAACACAGTGGTTCGTCTGAAAGACGGACGAATGCGGGGTGACAATACGGACTATACCGGGTTCGCCTACATGGTGGAACGTGCAGGCGTCCCTGTGAAGGATAAAAAATGCATGATCCTTGGAAATGGTGGAGTTGCTCCCACCATACGTGCTGTCTTACAGGATCTAGGCGCAGCGGAGATTCTTACCGTGTCCCGAAAAGGGGAGCTGAACTTCGAGAACCTTTATGACCATGATGATGTCCAGATTCTGATCAACGCAACTCCCGTGGGTATGTATCCCCATAATGGAGAGTCGCTGGCTGATCTTTCGAAACTGCCATGCCTGGAAGGCGTGTTCGATGTTATATACAACCCTCACCGTACACAGCTGATTCTGGATGCGGAGAAAAGAGGGATTCCCTGTTCCGGCGGACTGTCCATGCTGGTTTCCCAGGGGATCGCCGCGGCGGAACGGTTCCTTGACAGGAAGATCCCGGAGGAGCGTGTGGAGGAAATCATTGAAAAGCTGGAATCCCAGATGATGAACATCGCACTGATCGCCATGCCTGGAGCAGGTAAGACTTCCTGCGGAAAGAAACTGGAAAAACTTACCGGTCGAAAACTGGTGGATATCGATGCGGAGATCGTGAAGAAGATCGGCTGCAGCATTCCAGAGTTTTTTGCGGAGCATGGAGAAGACGCGTTCCGGAGAGTGGAGACTGAGGTGCTGCGTGAGTTCTCCGGAAAAAGCGGGCTGATCATCGCTACCGGTGGAGGAGTCGTTACGCGCGAAGAGAACTATCCGCTCCTTCATCAGAACAGTGTGATCGTGTTTCTGGACCGGGAGGATATGACGTCACTGTCGAAATCCGGCAGACCGGTCTCTCAGTCCACGCCGCTGGAAAAACTGATCGAGGAACGTATGCCGAAATACCGGGGATGGTCGGATATTACCATTCACTGTGTGAATGCATATGAAAATGCAAAAATGATCATAAAGGAGTTGAAGCTGTGAAGATTCTTGTGATCAACGGCCCCAATATCAATATGGTGGGGATCCGGGAACCGGACATCTATGGAAAACAGGATTTTCAGGCACTGCAGCAGTCAATCTCTCAATGGGCGGAAGAGCTGGGCGTGGAAGTGGAGATGTATCAGTCCAACCACGAGGGCGATCTCGTAGATGTGATCCAGAAAGCCTATTTCGACCATACGGACGGAATTGTGATCAATCCTGCAGCATACACCCACACCAGTGTTGCCATTCTGGATGCACTGAAGGCGGTAAGTATACCCACCGTAGAAGTACATCTTTCCGACATCTATTCCAGAGATAAATTCCGACAGTTTTCCTATACCTCTATTGCGGCAGAGAAGACTATCGCCGGAGAAGGGTTTGACGGTTACCGACATGCAATGGAATACCTGATCGAACAATACGGATAAATAGAAAAAAGCAGTGGTTTCACAAGGAAACCACTGCTTTTATTAGGTGCGCCCGGCGAGCGCACGTTCTAAAGGGTGAAAGTCCCGAGACCACCCGGCAGTGGGAAGGTCATAGCCGAAACCAAGGGTGTCCATCGCGAGGTGGAATCTGAAGGAAGGTGGAGGCAAAACTCTGACCCGACGAACAGAAATCATGTCAGGCTATCGGCGAGGGTAAGACTGCCTATGAAGCCAAAGCCCAATAACTGCACGGAATCGACGGTAGTAAACATGGCGGGTATAAGAGGGAAAGAATGTGTGAGTACCCGGGGAGATCTCACAGGCGGAGAACGAGTAGACACTTTCGAAAGGGACCGTAGTAACAACGAACTGTGAGAAGTCAGCAGAGGCCATAGTACTTCGTAAGAAGGAAGGGCCGAACAATCGTAAGTCCGAAGAACGGAGGAAGGAGGTCAATATGGAGAAAGCAGAATACCTCGGAAACGAGGGCTGCCTGCAAAGGGATAGTGCGGAACACGAAGAGTATGCAGGAGCGCGGAGTATTGGCATACGGGAAACCGAAGAAGCGGACGGTGCAGACCTGTTGGAGGCAATACTGGACAGGGACAACCTGAACAAGGCCTACAAGAGGGTGAAAGCCAATAAAGGAGCACCCGGAATCGACGGGATGTCGGTGGAGGATGCTCTTCCATGGCTGAAAGAACATGGGACGGAACTTCTGGAACAAATTCGGTGTGGAAAGTACAAACCAAAGCCGGTGCGACGGAAGGAAATCCCGAAACCAGATGGTGGAGTACGAAAGTTGGGAATTCCAACGGTCATCGACCGCATCATACAACAAGCAATAGCCCAACAACTGACCCCAATCTTCGAGCCGCTGTTCTCAGACGGAAGCTACGGCTACCGACCGGGGCGCAGTGCACAGATGGCAATCCAAAAGGTGAAGGAATATGCGGAGGAAGGATATACCCAAGCGGTATTGATCGACCTTTCCAAATACTTCGATACGCTGAACCATGACATGCTAATGAATATGGTGAGAGAGGAAGTCCATGACAAACGGGTAATAGAACTCATTAAGAAGTTCCTTAAAAGTGGAATCATGGAAAACGGACTCTACGTCAAAACGGAAGAAGGTTCACCTCAAGGGGGACCTCTCAGTCCACTGCTGGCAAATATCTATCTCAATAAGTTTGACCACGAGATGGAAAGCAGAGGAGTGCATGTAATA
>CAJOQP010000022.1 GCA_905236515.1 uncultured Oscillospiraceae bacterium
GATATGATCACCCAATGGGGCGAAAAACTGGAACAGGAAATGGTCCTGCAGGAGTATCCCAGGCCGCAGATGATGCGGGAAAGCTATCTGAACTTGAACGGGATCTGGAGCTATGCCATCACGGAATCGGCGGAGCCGCCGACAGTGTGGGATGGCGCGATCCTTGTCCCCTTTTCTCCGGAAGCTCCGCTCTCCGGTGTGGAGAAAACGCTCTTTTCCCATCAGTATCTCTGGTATCAGCGGATGTTCCTCCTGCCGGAGGCCTTCAACAAGGGCCGGGTGCTCCTGCACTTCGGTGCGGTGGATCAGGAGGCTGTCGTCTACCTGAACCATCAGGAGGTCGGCCGACACACCGGCGGTTATCTTCCCTTCTGTATCGATATCACCGAGTACCTGACCGAGCATAATCTTCTGGAGGTTCGCGTGCAGGATAACACCGACGAGGGATATCACACTCACGGCAAACAGAGGCACAAGCGTGGCGGAATGTGGTATACGCCCCAGAGCGGCATCTGGCAGACCGTATGGATGGAGAGCGTTCCTGAAACGTACATCAAGCGTCTCATCATTACTCCGAAAGTCGACCGGCAATGCGTGGAGATCGGAGCCGAGATCGTAGGCAAGACTCGCCCGGTGGTCCATTTCCAGGGGAAAGACTACCCTCTTCCTGCCCGAATCCCCGCTGAGGATCTCACATGCTGGACACCGGAAAATCCGGAACTGTATTCGTTTACCGTTACCTGTGAAGAGGACAACATACTCAGTTATTTTGCCTACCGCTCTCTTTCCGTGGAGAACGATGAACACGGGGTCCCTCGCCTCTTTCTGAACGGAAAACCCTATTTCCACAACGGTCTTCTGGATCAGGGGTACTGGCCGGACGGCCTGTACACCCCTCCCTCCGATGCTGCCATGGTGTTTGATATCCAGACAGCCAAGGATATGGGATTCAACATGCTGCGCAAGCACATGAAGATCGAACCCCTGCGCTGGTATTATCATTGCGACCGTATCGGAATGCTGGTATGGCAGGATGCACCATGCGGCGCCAACGTCTATAATCCGCTGGTCATTTCCGCTCCTCTGGTCACGGGAAAGCACCGCAAGGACAACGCCTATGCTGCCTTTGGCAGGGAAGACAAGGCAGGCCGGGAAGAATTTCGGCAGGAAGTTCGGGACATGGTCCGGACTCTATACAACTGCCCCTGCATCGTCCTGTGGGTTCCCTTTAATGAGGGATGGGGACAGTTCGATGCGGAGAAGGTCGTGGAGGATATCCGTCAGATCGACCGCTCCCGTCTCATCGACCATGCATCCGGATGGCACGATCAGAAGATCGGCGACATTCAGAGTTTGCATGTCTACTTCCGGAAATACCGTTTCCGTCCCGACAAGCTGGGACGCGCGGTGGTCCTCTCCGAATTCGGAGGATACAACCATCAGGTCTTTGACCACACCTTCAGCAAAAAGGATTTCGGCTATAAGAAGCTGGAATCTCCACTGCAGCTGGAAAACGCTCTGCAGGAGCTGTATGAGGAACAGATCCTCCCGGCCTGGGAAGACGGGCTGTCCGCTGCGGTATATACACAGCTGACGGATGTGGAGGATGAACTCAACGGTCTCATCACCTATGACCGGAAAGTCGTAAAGATCCCGCCTGCCCGTATGGCAGCGATCGTAAAAGTAGAATAGAGCTCTGTCACGGCTGTTTCCGCCACCCCGAGATGTCTTCGGGGTGGCTTTTTCTACCTTGATTCGGTTAAGCTGTTATGCTAAACTAATTAAGTTAGAAATATATAACTCAAAGAAGGAATCAATACCATGAGTTTTGTTGAATTACAACAGGTCTCCCGTGCTTACGGCAGCGGAGAGAAAACGTTTTACGCACTGGATCACATCGATCTGACCATGGAAAAAGGCGAGTTCGTCGTTGTGCTGGGTCCCTCCGGCGCTGGCAAGAGCACACTGCTGAATCTGCTGGGCGGGATGGACTCCCCCACCGGCGGCAGCATCCGGATCGGAGATCAGGACATCGCTGCCATGAATGGAAAACAGCTGACGAAGTTCCGCGCTTCCAACGTGGGATTTGTGTTTCAGTTTTACAACATCATGCCTACCCTCACCGTGGAAGAAAATGTCGGCATCATTCGGGATGTGACGGAAACGGACTACGATGTAATGGACGTTCTGGCCGGTGTCGGCCTGCAGGAACACGCCACCAAATTCCCATCGGAACTGTCCGGCGGCGAACAGCAGCGTGTCTCCATCGCCCGAGCCATCATGAAGAAACCCGATGTGCTGCTTTGTGATGAACCCACCGGTGCACTGGACTCCAATACCGGCGTCGGGGTGCTGCAGCTGCTGCGGGACCAGACAAAGAATGGAACAACCGTCATCGTGGTCACCCATAACACTCTGATTGCAGAGATCGCGGACCGGGTGATCCAATTGAAAAACGGAAAAGTCCAGTCCAATGAACTGAATCCGGCGCCGAAAGCCATATCCGAGGTGAGCTGGTAATGGTGCTTCACAAAAAAATGCTGCGGGATATCCGTCGAAGCATATCCCAGTTTATTACCATCTTTCTCATGATCCTTATCGGTGTCATGGCCTATACCGGCATCGAATCCTATATGCTGGGCATGCGCGCCTCTGCCGATCGGTTTTATGAGGAGTGCAACCTGCAGGATCTGGATGCCTATGGCGAACTGGATCGCAATGATCTGGAGCAGATCCGTGGCATGGAGCATGTATTGAACGCGGAAGGCAAATACACGGTCCTTGCCAACATTGAAAATTTTGACGGTCATAAGGCCGAACTGAATTTCATCTCCAGCAACGACATCTGCCGCATTCATATCGTGGATGGGGAACCTTATGGAGAGGATAAGACCGGTTTCTGGCTGGATTCTTTCTATGCGGAAAATGCCGGCATTGCCGTTGGAGACACCCTGCATATCACTTATCAGTCGCTGGACATTACGGCTCCGGTCCTCGGACTGTGCAATGTTCCGGATCATGTGTATGACACGAAAGACGAGACCGAGATCTTCCCCTCCCATACCGATTACGGCTTTCTCTATCTCCCCTCCTCCATGATGACGGATGCGTTCCTCTCTGCGGAAGGGATCACCCGTGATACTTACACCTCCATCATGGTGGATCTGGATTCCACGGAGAATGCCGATGCGCTCCGTTCCGCGATCCGGGACGAAGTCGCAAATGCTCAGATGGTCATGGACATACATGACGAACCGTCGGAAGCTGGTTACCAGCGGGAGATCGAAGAAGGAGACTCCTATGTCGGTATCTTTTCCGGTCTGTTCATCTTCATAGCGCTTCTCAGTGTCATCACTACCATGACCCGCGTGGTTCACCGGGAACGGATGCAGATCGGCACTATGAAAGCGCTGGGGTATTCTACCGGAGCCATCACGTGGCACTATATCTCCTACGGACTGATCCTCAGCATCCTGGGCGGAATATGCGGACTGCTGCTGGGCTATTTCGGACTGGGGCATTTCTTCCTGGGGATGGAAATGGAATACTACGAAGTCCCCGGCTGGTCCAATGCGATCAATCCCAGCTCCTATTTCATCTTTGTCCTTTGCGTCGTTCTGACCTGCGTTGCCAGCTATCTCACCGCGAGAAAACTGCTGCGCCAGCCTGCGGCAGAGCTTCTCCGGGTAGAACGGCCGAAAGTTCAGCAGAAAAGTCTCCGATTCACCACGGGAGAGCGCTTCCGCTCGTATTCCTTTGCCACTCGCTGGAATCTTCGGGATATTCTGCGAAACAAGGCACGAACCATCACGACACTGGTGGGAATCACCGGCTGTATGGTCCTGATGGTAGCCGGTCTCGGAATGCGGGATTCCATTCATAACTATCTGAAGCTGGAGCTGAACGACATCAACCACTATGAGTATCGGATGAATCTCTCCCCTTCCATCACAGTTCCAGAGCTGATGGATCTGCTTGAAAACTATACGGATCGTACCAGCATGTCCCTGAGCATCGAGGTGGACGATCCGGATGAAGGGGCTATCGTGACCAACGCCTATGTGGACGATTCCAAAGGCAGTATTCAGATCCTGAACACCCGCAACAAACCGATGAAGCTGTCTTCTTACGGAGTGTATGTAACAAGAAAATTCGCCAAACTTCACGGATATCAGGTCGGAGATACCATCACCTGGCGGATCAACGGACTTGATGACGTGTTCCAGTCGGAGATTATCGGTCTGAACCGGGATCCTCAGAACCAGAACATGACCATGACGCGGTATTATTACCAGCGGCTCGGCATCCCCTATTATCCGGATTCGGCATACACCGATGAAGATATCCAGGGGCAGTCGATCCCAGGAGTATCCACGATTCAGAGCATTGACTCCGTCTCCGATGGCGTCAACGATATGCTGGCGACCATGAACTCCATGATCCTTCTGATCATATTCTTTGCGGCGGTTCTGGCTGTTGTGATCCTCTATAACATGGGAATCCTATCATTCTCAGAAAAGGATTATCAGTTTGCCACCCTGAAAGTGCTGGGCTTTTCCGATTCCAAGATCGGCCGGCTTTTCCGGCAGCAGAATCTGTGGATTACAGTAGTTGCGATCATC
>CAJOQP010000023.1 GCA_905236515.1 uncultured Oscillospiraceae bacterium
ATTACTACTATTGTACCTCGAAAACAGGAGGGAATCCATGGAGATTCCGTGGAAAAGGAAAGCGTTTATCGGCAGAAAGAATCGCTATTCGGATGAATCATGGTTAAAAGTCAAATATAATTGACAAAATATAAAATAAAACTGATAATATGTAAAATATAATTGACAAATATTGTTGCACAAGGTAGGATGGATAAGGTGATTTTATTATGGGACGCAATATACCGATCAAAGTCGCCAGGGCTGAGCTGGATATGACACAGACGGAACTGGCCAGGGCGGTCGGAGTATCAAGGCAGACCATAAATTCCATCGAACAAGGTACCTGCAACCCCACAATCAAGCTCTGTCGTTCTATATGTAGAGTTCTGGGGAAGAGTCTGGATGAACTGTTTGGCGATGAGCCGGAGCAGTCCATGACAGGATGATAAACCTGCCGGTGGGACATTATGCGCACTGCCATGACCGCCGGAACAGAAAATAATTCGCGATACGATATAGAAAAAACAGATGCCGCCATGTATAATAAAAGAACTATACATGGCAGCCGAAAGGGATCGGAACAGCCGATCGACGGAGGAAGCCATGAGTTTAAAAACGATTGATGTAAAATACTATCCGCCTCACAGCCAGTTGTTCAGCTATGAAGCATATCATCACATGAAACAGTTTTATGAAGAGGATATGTGGAGCTCGGACGGAAATGCCGGATTTGGAGATCTGATGGACATTACCATGGATGATCTCTGTGGTACGGCGATCATTACAGCCGAGATCTCCATGCTGGAGTTTGATGAGCAGATCGAGACACTGGGAGAGATGATGACTACGGTGCTGCCGCACGGCAGCGATTCCGCATTATTCCTCATCGGACTTCCCAAATTTGTATGGCTGGATGAGGAGGCATTCCCGTTTATTTCTCATGTCGCTGTCGGCGAGAAAGTTACGGGTTTCTTCGAACGTCGGCAGGAGCAGGAGAGGGAAGATACCGTCAGGATCATCTGCATTGCAACACTGAAAGAGGATGAACTGGTGGAATCTGCAGAACCCGCAACCAGCATCTCCCGCATCCTTCCGATGGAACAGAGCCGGAACAGTTTTCCACTGGAGAGCTGGAGTGCGTCCCCCCACGCACATATCACGGAATTTGAAGGATCCTGGGCAGAACGTCGTATGGATAAAAACAGAAGAGGCACATGGCGAATCCGTTCATAACCATGTGCAATAACGCAACAGAAAGGGTTGAGTGACACGAAGCATACTACGTTAGTGATCATGGCAGCAGGAATTGGTTCCCGGTTTGGACTTGGAATCAAGCAGCTGCAGACAATCAGTCCCAATGGACACATTATTATCGACTACACGATCCACGATGCCATTGAGGCAGGATTTGATCGAATCATCGTGATCATCCGTAAAGACATCAAGGACGAATTTATGGATGTGATCGGAAATCGAATCGAAGAGGTCTGTGCCAAACGCGGCGTGGAACTTCTGTATGCATATCAGGAACTGCAGAATCTCCCGGAGGGTTATTCCTGCCCGGAAGACCGCAAGAAACCATGGGGAACCGGACATGCGGTCCTTGCCTGCGATGGTATGATCCAGGGCCCCTTCGCGGTTCTGAATGCCGATGACTATTATGGAAAATCTGCGTTCCGTCTAATTTACAATTTCCTTCAGGATTACGATCCCAAAGAGCCCGGTGCTTTTGCCATGGCCGGATTTGTTCTGAAGAACACTCTCAGTGATAACGGTGAGGTGACCCGTGGTATCTGCCAGGCGGATGAAAACGGTTATCTGACGGATGTCGTGGAGACCCGACATATCGTGAAGACGGAGAACGGAGCGGAAGCAGAAGGCGTGCAGCTGAACATGGAGTCTCTGGCATCCATGAATTTCTGGGGACTTACTCCGGAGTATATGGAGATGCTGAAAGATGGATTCGTGGAGTTTTTGAAACAGAACGAAGACATGACGAAAGGAGAATTCCTGATTCCGGAGCATATTGGCGCCCTGGTACGGGACAAAAAAGTTTCGGTGCAGGTTCTTCGGACAGAAGACCGCTGGTTCGGCATGACATATAAGGAAGATGTGGAAACAGTGCGGGAAGAATTCCAGAAACTGTTTGAACAGGGAGTTTATTCCGAGGATCTGTTTTCTGATTTGTAAGGAGAAATAAGACAAGCGGGGGACACCCCGCTTGTTTTTGGTGGGAGAACTTATGGAAGTATATTTACTGCGGCATGGACAGACTATAATGAATGAGCAGCATACTCTGCAGGGACAGTCGAATTCCGATCTGAATGCGGCCGGTATCCGGCAGGCACAGCAGGTCCGGCAGAAGATCGAAGAGCGCGGACTGACTTTTCAGAGAATCTATTGCAGTCCGCTCCACCGTACGGTCCAGACCTGCAGGATCGCAACGGGTAAGGATGAGACGGAATTCTTTCTGGATGACCGTTTGAAGGAAGTGGCTCTGGGTGATCTGGAGGGTGTCCGATTTGATTCCCTGGACCCGGAGCTTTCAAAAGAGTTCATGAGAAAACCTTTTGACTTTACACCACAGGGAAATGGGGAAACCATGCAGCAGGTCGTCGATCGTGCTGGTGCATTTCTGGAGGATCTGAAGAAGAGTGAGAACGATGATACGGTTCTGGTCGTTTCCCACGGCGGAACGCTTCATGCGATGCTGTATTATCTTTTGGATAAACCCCAGGAAACGTTTTGGCTGCCATGGATCGATAACTGTGCCCTGATCCATCTTACGCTGTATAACGGACAGTGGCTGGTGGAAGAACAGTACCGTAAAGTTGAGATTTCGGAATCCATCGATAGGATCATATGAAAAAACGGTTTTGGCCGACAGTTTGCCGGACAAAACCGTTTTACTTTATCTGTTTTGAGCGCTCAGCGATAATTGACATTCCAGTGAAGGTGCGCTACATGAGCCGACACCGGATCTGAAACGATTCCATTCACGGCAAGAGCTTCCGCTGCTTTTAAAGCCTGCTCCGCCATTCCTTCCGGGATCTCCTTACCGGAATAGTACACGGCAAGAAAACGATCCGCTGCCTCCGGGACTGACCGCTGATTCTCCCAAACGAGATCGTTGAAATGGACGTCAGCACGGTGGCCGGCGATCACGGAATTGGTATTAAACTGAATATAGTCCTGTTTCAGCTTGGGATATACCGGTTTCACTGGAAGATCCAGAGCCTTTGCCATCCGGTCAATCATGGGCTCCTTATACATGAGAAGACGGTTGACGATACACCATTCCGCTGCGGTGTGGTTCATCTTGCGAAGTTCATCAACGCTTTGTACTGCGGTATTGAAGTTAGAGACGACAACATGGTATTTCTCAGCCAGCTGGGGATCAGATTCCTCGATAGATGCCCAGTCAGCCGAAATGGTTGCTACAGAAGAGGGGAGGGATTTCAGCTGATCTTCATCGCAATCCAGTACTGTGGGGACATACCCTCTGCCGGCTGCGACTTCGGCAAAAGCTCCGTTTCCTCCGCCAATCTCAAGGATCGTGGCACCAGCTTCCAGAGGAAACAGTTCCTCCATGGTATCCGCCAGGATCTCATTGATCTCTCGGTTTCGGCGATGGTCTCCGTTCTCTTCCGGTTTCCATTTAATGTTGTATTCCATAATGCGACCTCCCGCATGCGGTTTTTGTTTATCCTATCATGGATGAGCAAATGATATGGTAGCATAAGCAACACATGATTCAAAGCGTACTACGGAAGAAGGGAAAAAAGATTTGTGAATATTAGGGAAAAACATAGAAGAAAAAAGTGCAAAAAAGAGATATTTCCGGTTCCGTAATGGGAATAGTTGCCAAGGCGTATTCCGTATTTTATAATCAACCAAGAACCGTTACAGAGAGCTCTCTGTATGTCGCGGTAATTCTTGCTTGTGAGGTACGCTATGGAGAGACAGGAAATATTGGACGGATTAAACGAATCGTTGGGTGAGCTGTTCGAAGACGATTCCATCCAGGTGGAGGAGGACTCTTCCTTTCAGAATGTTCTGAAGTGGTCCAACCTCACGACGGACGGTCTGGCAGAAGCCATCGAGGATCAGTTCGATGTTGTGATTGATACTGACACCCTGGATGAGATGGAACGGATCTCGGAACTGCTGGATCTTCTTGAGCAGGAACTCTGAACGATAACTGAAATAATAAGGGCGCACTGTCCATACGCGGACAGCGCGCCTTTAATTTTTGTCAACTCAATCGGAAAACTGGAACAGTTCCGGGCGGCGGGCATACAACTTGAGAAGCGCAACTGCGATACCGTAAGTCCCGTGCACGGCAGCCAGGGCAAGCCATCCGGAAATACCTGCCGTCCTTTTCGTTTTTCTGGTCAGGTACAACGAGGAGAGCCCGGAGGCGGCCAGGACCTTGTTGGCGTTGCGGGCGGACATCATGGCTGCAATGGCGATTCCGCCTTCTGCGGCCATGGTGATAATACTCCCCAGTACGATATTGCGAATGACCCGTTCCGAGCTTCGTTTCCCATACTGATGTGCGGTGCCGTATTCAGAATAATCCTCATAATAGGAATGCTGTTCTTCCGACTCCAGAGAACGTGGGGGTCGACTGGAGAATACGGAGGAAAAGTCTGCGGATGGAACTAAACTGTGTTCAAGAGCCAAGATATTCACCGCCTTTTACATTTGTAAGAACAGATCCAGAGGGGTGTCTTCCATGTATTGAACAGAGAGAAGAGCGGGGTCCGTACGATAGCCGGTCTTGAGGGGGAGACCCTCGGTGCGGTATTGGCTTGCATCCGAGCGGAGAAGCATCATTTCCGAATCCAGATAGGAGATTCCGTTTTCATCCATGACCCGGAGGATCTCCGCAATATCATGTCCGCTGAGCCAGCTGCCGGAAAAACGCGGAACTTCCGCCAGTGCGGAGACATCCGCCCGAAGGAGCTGTTCCAGTAGCTGACGAAGCAGGTTGCGGGACCGGGTCGTCAGAGATTCATCCAGAAGCATTTTATCTTCCCAGCGGTTCATCTCACTTCGGAGCATCTCGGAGCCGGAGTAAAACATGCGCTGAAAGAGCTGCTTTGCCTGTCGGACACGGGCATCCCGGGAAGCATCTTCCGTTTCGCCGGAGTATTTTTCGAACAGATGAGAGACCGAATCCTTGGAGTACGTAAAAACAGAATCCGGGAAAAGACCCCGCATCAGCGGAAGAATCGGATCGTTCAGCTCCGTCATGATGAAACGCACGGCAGTCGGTTCCGGAATCTTCTCCAGAAAGGCATGCAGTGTATCCTCGGAAGTGTCCGGAAGAAGCGTCAGAAGAAACGGAGACTCTCCGGATTCCGATTCCGATCCCATCACGACATAGATCTTCCGATTTCGGAAAGTGACGGGTGTCAGGCGGATCCCTTCCGGCTGCGCCCAGTATGCGATATCCGAAAAACGTTCCCGGTAGGTTCCGGTCAGACATTCCAGACCGGACTGGATATAGTGCTTCAGAAGAGGAACGATATCCGACCGGTGCGTGGAATAGTATTCCGAAATCACCTGTTTTGCCAGGAACTCCCGCGCTTCCGGTGTGATAGACTCAGAAGCAGGATATTCAGGATCCCATGCGATGGCGGAGGCTCCGCATTCCTCACAGACGAAGCTGTTTCGCAGAAAAGTCAGGCTCACCAGTTCATCCTCACACCGGTCGATGATGCTTTGCGTTACCATTCCTCGGGAACGGACAGCACGATGGCTGCAACGGTCCCATGGCTGCAGCAGATCCGGACAGCGGCAGCGAATCTGCCGCAGATATCCTGTATCGCTGGCGGGAATGTCGGATAGGATCTCGTAATTACTATTATTATAGATTCTGTGGCGTCCCACATCATCACCCCATAGTTATGTTAACTATAATATTATATCTCAAAAGGCTGTCCTGCGTAAATACCCCTTTTCATTCTGTTCCTGCACGAGAAAACAGCTTGATTGTCCCGAAAAGAATCGCTACACTTAGTACGAATAATAGATTGAGGGTTTAAAATTGAGAAAGATTGCTTTTTGGGAAACCCGGCATCCGAGGCTGGTGCTGATAATCGCTCTGCTTCTGCTGATCCCGGCAGCCATCGGGTTTCTGTGTACAAAAGTGAATTACGATCTGTTTACTTATCTTCCGGATGAACTGGAATCTGTTCAGGGAGAACAGATTCTGGATGAGACATTTCACAATGCGGGAATGTCCATTGTCATCACTGACGGTATGACGCCGAGAGAGACCAAGAAACTGAAGGAAAAGATCGGAGAAGTACCCGGTGTTTCCCAGACTCTCTGGGTGGATAATTTTGCGGATGTAACGATACCGCAGGAGATTTTTCCGGATCTGATCCAGAGTGTCTTTTTCAGCGGAGACGGGGAAAAGACCATGCTGCTGGTACAATACGAAACGGCAGGATCCTCTGATGAGACCCTGGATGCCATTGAGGAGATCAAGGGACTGTTAAACCGGCAGTCCTATCTGTCCGGACTCACGGTGATTGTGGAAGATATTCGCGAAATCACGGAGCATGAAGCGTTCCTCTATATTGCCGTTGCCAGCAGCCTTGCACTGCTGATCATGGCGATTCTGATGGAATCGTGGCTTCTTCCGCTGGTCCTCCTCTTTGCACTGGGGATCGCCGTGCTGTACAACATGGGGACCAATTTCATGATGGGATCCATCTCCTTTATCACACAGTGTGTTGCCGCAACGCTTCAGCTGGGAGTGACGATGGATTATTCCATCTTTCTCATCGACCGATATGAGGAGGAGAAACCACATTTCGATACCCGGGAAGAGGCAATGGCCGAAGCCGTTGCCAAGTCCTTTACCGCACTGACAGGAAGTTCCCTTACGACCTTTTTCGGTTTTGTTGCCCTGTGCTTCATGAAACTGGGATTGGGGTTTGACATCGGATTCGTGATGGCGAAAGGTGTGCTGTTCGGCGTTCTTACAGTGCTGTTCATCCTGCCGGTCATCCTTCTTCTGATGGAAGACAAGATCAAAAAGTATCAGCATCGGAATCTGAAGCCGAGCTTTCATGGGCTCAATAATTTCGTGATGCGACACCGCCGTGGATTCGTGGTCCTGTTTTTCCTGCTTTTGATCCCGACTTATATTCTGCAGAGCAGAATGCCGGTCTACTACAATATGGACCGGGCACTGCCGGCGAATCTCAATTCTCTGCAGGGCCTTGAGATCCTGAAAAAAGACTTTCACATGGCCTGTACGCATTTTGTTATAGTGGATGACACGCTTCCTTCCGGAGAGATCCTTGCCATGGAAGAGAAGATCGGGGCTCTGGACGGCATCAGTTCTGTCCTTTCCTACAACAGTGTCGTGGGAACTGCGATCCCCGAGTCCATCCTTCCGGATGGCCTGTTGGAGATATGCAAGAAGGACGGCAGACAGCTGATGATGGTAAATTCCGATTATGCTGCCGGTACCCCGGAAATGACAGATCAGCTGGAAAAGCTGGACCAGGTGATAAAGAAGACCGATCCCAACGGGATCATAACCGGGGAAGGAGCTATCACACAGGGACTGATCGATACAACGGCTGTGGATTTCAAGGTCACCGGGGCGCTGTCCATTATCGCCATTTTTATCCTGGTGGCGCTCTGCTTTAAATCTCTGACGATCCCCATCATTCTTGTCCTGTCCATCAAACTGGCTATCTGGATCAACCTGTCCCTCTCCACGATATTTGGGTCGGTACAGTCCTTTGTGGACTCCAC
>CAJOQP010000024.1 GCA_905236515.1 uncultured Oscillospiraceae bacterium
ACACGGCAAAGTTCCGAAATGGATACTTCACTGTATGGAGTGTCATACAGTTTGGTTACCAGTGCGTCGATCACATTTTTTAACAGATAATGATCGCGATTATTTACAGACAAGAAAAATCCCCCGCTTTCTCAAATTGAAATTTAAAAGTGTAACAGTGATTTGCGTATAGTGTAACATTTTTTTGGGTGAATGTCACATGTGAAGTGCTGTTAACCTGTGGGAATCATGGAGAACAGAAGCAAAAAAAGCGGATAAAAAACCCGGAAGCATGATATGTATTGCCATTCGCGGAAAAACCAATTAAAATATCAGACAAGAAGGAGCAAGTCGGAATGTGATTTGCTCCTTAATATTATGGAAGTGTTATTAAAGTGAGAAGTACCGATCATTCGAACAATAACATCATAGGACATCTGTTTGCGGTGTTCCCGGTAATGGCGTGGGGAACGTCTTTTCTCGTCAGCAAGAATCTGCTGGCTGTACTCACCCCGATACAGCTGATGTGGCTGCGTTTTGTAATCGCCTATATTGCCTTGTGGATCATTCATCCCGTATGGTATTTTCAGTGGCGGGATGAGCTTCGATTTCTGGCAATGGCGGTCGCAGCCAATACGCTTTATTTCTATACCGAGAATACCGCGCTGACACTGACGCAGGCTACAAACGTAAGCATCCTGGTCTCTACCGCACCGATCCTTTCTGCAATCCTGCTGAGTCTGTCCAGGAAAAAGGAAGTGCTCTCCCGGCAACAGAAAACAGGGTATGGTGTGGCTTTCATTGGGGTGGTTTTCGTCGTTCTCAACGGAGCACTGGTCCTGCACCTCAGGCCTGCAGGGGATCTGCTGGCGCTGGCATCAGCAATGTCATGGGCGGTATACAACCTGTTTGCCCGGAATATGCTGGAGCGTTTTGACAGTTTTCTGGTATCCAGAAAACTCATGCTGTATGGAATCATAAGCGCGTTTCCGATGGTGCTGGCGGAAGGCCAGAAAATACAGCTGTCTGCTATTATGAATCCCGAGGGGATTGCCAGTCTGTTCTATCTTGGAATTATATGTAGTGCGGTTTGTTTTGTGCTCTGGAACAGTGCCATTGCCCGGATCGGGACACTGAAGACAAATCTGTATATCTATGCGGTGCCTCTTGTGACCATGCTTGCAGGAGTGCTTCTTCAGCGGGAGAAGGTCACCGGAATGGGGCTGTTGGGAATCGCACTGGTTGTTGGCGGCATGGTTTTGAGCAATTTGGATAAATCGTATGCTGTCTCGATGAAGATTGTACCAAAAGGAGAGGTTGATCGATGAAGAATAAGTTCTTCCCGGAGATTAACGGTAAATTCGGGTTTGGCTGTATGCGCCTGCCAATGGTAAATGGAGAAGTGGATATGCCGCAGTTCTGTGAGATGGTGGATGCATTCCTTGACTCCGGACTCAATTACTTCGATACCGCACACGGTTACCTGAGCGGAAAAAGTGAACTTGCTCTGCGGGAAGGACTGACATCCCGTTATCCCAGGGACCGATATATTCTTACCAATAAGCTGTCCACCCATTTCTTTACACAGGAGGATCAGATCCGTTCGCTGTTTGAAGAGCAGCTCAGGGCATGCGGGGTGGAGTATTTTGATTTTTATCTGATGCATGCTCAGGATGGGGAGATCTTCGAAAAGTATAAGAGATGCCGTGCCTATGAGATCGCACTGGAACTGAAGGAGGAAGGGAAGATCCGTCATTTTGGTATCTCCTTCCATGACAGGGCAGAGGTGCTGGACCGGATATTAACCGAATACCCGCAGATCGAGGCGGTACAGATCCAGTTCAATTATCTGGATTATGAGGATCCTTCCGTTGAGAGCCGGAAGGTCTACGAAACGGCGGTAAAGCACGGGAAACCCGTGGTCGTGATGGAGCCGGTAAAAGGGGGAAGTCTCGTCAACCTTCCGGAGGAAGCCCAGCGTGTGCTGGATGATCTGCACGGCGGCAGCAACGCCAGTTATGCGCTTCGTTTTGCTGCGGGATTTGAGAACATGATGATGGTGCTCTCCGGGATGTCCACGGTGGAGCAGATCCGGGAAAACGTCGGCTTCATGGCGGAGCCCGTTTCCCTGAACGAGGAGGAACAGGAAGCGATCCGGAGAGTGAGGGAGATCTTCAGCTCCTTAAACATGATCCCCTGTACCGCCTGTCACTACTGTGTGCTGGATAACGACTGTCCGAAAAACATTCCGATTCCGGAACTGTTTTCCTGTTATAATCTGAAGACCACCTTCCACAGCTGGAATCAGGATTATTACTACACTATTCAGACAAGAGACCGTGGGAAAGCCTCCGAGTGTCTGAAGTGCGGGAAATGCGAGAGGATCTGTCCGCAGCATCTGGAGATTCGAAAACTGCTGGTTCAGGTAGCACAGGAGTTCGAAAAAGAATGAGTATGAAAGATTCGTATGGAACCTTCCACGTAATTGAGAATCCGGATCCGGGAAACAATACTCCGATCCCTTTCTCGGAACAGGAAGCAGAACGAGCGCTTCATTTTCACAGGAGCCTGCCGTGCTATAAGGAAACGGAGCTGGTTTCACTTCCGTGTACCGCAGAGCAGATGAACGTGGCAGGAATCTTTGTAAAAGATGAATCCTCCCGGTTCGGGCTGAAGGCTTTTAAAGGGCTGGGAGGAAGCTACAGTATGTTCCGCATCCTGTGTGAAAAGCTCGGTCTGGATGAAAAGACGGCGGACTATACTACATTTTTAAGAGAGGATATCCGCAGAGAGTGCAGAGAGATCGAGTTTGTCACTGCTACGGATGGAAACCATGGAAAGGGTGTTTCCTGGGCGGCATCACTGTTCGGATGCAAAGCGCATGTCTTTATGCCCGGCGGCTCGGTGGAAGTACGGCGTCAGGCGATAGAGGATGCCGGGAACGCGGTCGCGGAGATCACGGAGCTCAACTACGATGAGACCGTGCAGTATGCGGCATCTCTGGCAGAGAAAAATGGGTGGATCCTGATCCAGGACACGTCCTGGGAAGGATATGAGAAGATCCCCGGATGGATCATAGAAGGATACCTGACACTGGCAGCGGAAGCAGATCGTCAGATGAACGGAACGATACCAACGCATGTTTTCCTGCAGGCAGGTGTCGGTGCCATGGCAGGCGGGATCGCATCGTATTTTATCAGCCGTGGGAAAGGATTGAAACCGTTCATAACCATCATCGAGCCAAAAGACGCCGCTTGTATCTATCAGTCTGTCCGGATGGGTGATGGCGAGGTGCATCCGGTGACGGGAAATCCTGTTACAATCATGGCCGGACTGAACTGCGGAACACCATGTGGCGTTGTATGGCCTGTGATCAGAGATTATGCAGACTGGTTCTGTGCCTGTGAGGATTCCGTTACAGAAGAGGGGATGCGTGCCTATGCGTTTCCGGTAGGAATCGATCCGATGATAAAGTCCGGCGAATCCGGTGCCGTCACCTATGGCCTCCTTCGGAAAATCCTGCAGTCTGATGAACTCCGGACCCTGTTCCATATCGACCGTGATTCGGTGATCCTTCTGGTCAATACCGAAGGAGATACCGATCCGGATGGATACCGAAGAATCATTTCATTACAAAGGGGATGAGTGCATCTTATGATAAAAGTAATGTTTGTTTGCCACGGCA
>CAJOQP010000025.1 GCA_905236515.1 uncultured Oscillospiraceae bacterium
ACGGTACCTTCCTCCGTACATATGCATTTTCCGGCGGTCCTGTCCTGCAGTTTTTCCGTAATAAATGCTCCCTGTCCCTGAGAGACCAGGACGGTGAGAGTCACTTTTTCACCATATTCGGTGTCGCTGATCACCGCATCCTGCTGCTCCAGTTCCGCACGGATCTTCTCATAGTCGGAGTATTCACAGAGAATGCACATTCTGGTCCATGCGCGGACAACGGATATTCCCGCATTCTCCACTGCGCCCTTGGCCGCTTTCTGGTATGCCCGGAGAAGACCTCCCGTCCCGAGCAGAACTCCTCCGAAATACCGGGTCACGACACAGACGGCGTTTTCGATCCCTTCCCTTTGAAGGATCTCCAGCATCGGAAGTCCGGCAGTCCCCTGCGGTTCCGCATCATCGGAATACCGCACTGCACCGCCCCTGATCCGGTAACACCAGCAGTTGTGTCGGGCATCGTGATATTTCTTCTTCATCTCCGTGATGAACTGGCGGGCTTCTTCTTCCGTTTCCACCGGTCTGAGGTGCCCGAGGAACCGGGATCGTTTTTCTTCGTATTCCGATTCTCCCGGTCCGGAGGGAATATAGTATTCGTCCATATTAAAGCTCCCACTCTTCTTTGGGTTCTGTATATCCCGGAATATACTTTTTGAACTGGCGGACCCGGTCCCGGTCGATCACGGTCCGGATGTAGATCCCGTCATTTTCGTATGACGTTTCCTGGATCGCTGTGACTGCGCTGATCTGTTCCACGACGCCGGCATCCGAATAGGGGATCTGCAGCGTTACAGTCACTGCGTTTCGTTCCAGCTGCTGCCGGATCGCATCGATCAGCTGATCAATCCCTTCCCCGGTCTTCGCCGAGATACATACCGTGTCCTCCCCGTGGGGAAGGATCCCCAGGTACTTGTCACATTTATTAAACGCGCGGATGCATGGAGTTTTTTCCACCTGCAGCTGCCGCAGCAGATCCTCCACCACTTCTGCCTGATCCGGCCAGTCAGGGTTGGAAATGTCTATGACATTGACGATGACGTCTGCAAACTCCAGTTCCTCCAGCGTGGCTTTGAACGCTTCCACCAGAGTCGTGGGCAGATGACGGATAAAACCTACTGTATCCGAGATCATGATCTCCTGAGAAGGTCCGATCTTGCGCTTCCGCGTCGTAGTGTCCAGCGTATCGAACAGACGGTCGTTGGCAGGGATCTCCGCACCGGTCAGCTGATTGAGCAGTGTGGATTTCCCCGCATTGGTATATCCCACAAGGCAAACCACCGGCGTATTGTTCTTTTCTCTGCTTCTTCGCTGGTTGGCGCGGATCTTGCGCACATCTTCCAGCTCTTCCTCCAGTTTCTGGATCTTGCGGCGGATATGCCGCCGGTCCGTTTCCAGCTGCGTCTCACCGGGGCCTCTGGTTCCCACCGGAGATTTTCCCCCTCCGGCAGTCTGACGTACCAGATGTGTCCACATGCCGGTCAGCCGGGGGAGCAGGTACTGATACTGTGCAAGCTCTACCTGCAGCTGTCCTTCCCGGGTCCGTGCCCGCTGGGCAAAGATATCCAGGATCAGTCCGGTGCGGTCCAGCACCCGGATCCCGAGCCGCTCCTCCAAAACCCGCATCTGGGAGGGAGAGAGTTCGTTGTCGAACACCGCAAGATCACACTGATTGTATTCGGCATATTCCCGCAGTTCTTCCACTTTTCCATCTCCGAGAAACGTTCCCGGATCCGGCGTCGGGCGGTTTTGCAGCAGCATGCCGACGGGTTGCGCGCCGGCGGTCTTGACCAGTTCTTCCAGTTCTTCCATAGTCTCCTCGCAGGATCGGTCCTTCTCGTCCATGCTGGATGCTGCAAGACCTGCCAGCACTGCCTTTTCTAGCTGTTTTTCCGTAGTTTCGATGCTTCTCACCTGTTTTTCCTGATAAAAGAGCCAGTCCGGAATGGGCTGGCTGCGGATGAAAAAAAAGGATCATCCTGAAAGACGATCCTTTTTTACTGTTCTTAGTTGAGGCCGTATTTTTTGTTGAACTTATCAACACGTCCGCTGGTGTCTACCAGTTTCTGCTTGCCAGTGTAGAAAGGATGGCATTTGGAGCAAATCTCAATGGTGATGTCCTTCTTGGTAGAGCCGGTGTGATAAACAGCACCGCAAGCGCAGCGAATCGTAGTCTGCTCGTAATTCGGATGAATTCCCTGTTTCATAATCGTAATCTCCTTCGTGGGCTACCTTGATGTGCATGACTGCTGGATACAAGGTGCAGAGGATATATTACCATATGTGTTTGACGTCTGCAACAACTTTTTTCGCTGTTTTTGCCTGTTTTTTCCCGGTTTTAGGCCTCATCCAGAGAAACTTCCACCGTTTGTCCCGCATCCAGGAAGCAGAGGTATGCCTGGGAGACCGGTTTCCGGATCATTTCTCTCAACGCAATGGCATACGCTTTCATCTGTGGACGATACCGGTCCACATGTTCTTCCAGCGATCCTTCCTCGATTCGGTCGGTCTTGTAATCCACCAGGATCACGTTTCCGTCTTCCTCAAACCAGCAGTCGATGGCTCCCTGAAGCAGAATCGTCTCCCCGCTTCCTTCTTCCGGAAGCAGTTCAATGGAAGGGACCAGAACGGAGAACGTGTATTCTCGCCGCAGACCGGAGGCGCTGTTTTTGATACGGGTCCCCATCTCCGACTGCAGGAATCTCAGAATGGATGGCAATTTCACCAGTTTCTTCTCTTCTTCGCTGATGAGCCCCTGTTCCTGCATGTGATCCATCTGCCGGCGGATATCCGCTTCCGATTCCGCCGTGTCTAGATCCAGATGCTGCAGGACGAGATGGGTCAGCGTCCCTCTTCTGGTGCTGCCCTTTTCTTTTCTTCGCAGATAGTCATGGAACGACTCAAAGTCCGATCGGTTTTGGGCAATGAGCTTCTTTTCTTCCAGCTGCGGTTCCGGCTCCGGTCCGGCCAGTCGGCGTTTCAGTTCCGTGGCGGTGATCTTACTGGGAATCTGCGTATCTCTTTCATGGGGATAACGATAATTCAGATTAGCATTCAGCGCAGCCATCCATTGTTCGTCGACATCCCCGTTCTCCTGCACCTGCTCTTCCTCCTGCGACTCGTTCTGTGTTCCGACATCGTGGAGGATCTGCCAGCGGAAATGTTCGCCGTCATCGGCAAGGCAGGTATACATCATCCACTGAAGCGGAGAAGATGCTTTTTCGATAAGTTCCGGATTCATAGGCCGCCGGGCGAGGATTCTTTTTTCCTCTGCAAAACGCTCCGCATTGGTCGTGGTCCCGGTGATAAACAGCCGTTCCTTCGCACGGGTCAGCGCCACATATAAAAGCCGCATCTCTTCGGAAATGGTTTCCTGCTCCAGGCGGTTTCGGATGGCCAGACGCGCCATCGTCGGATACGCGATCCGCTGTTCCCGATCCACCACCTTCGGGCCCAGGCCGAGTTTCGGATGGACCAGAACCGGCTCTCTAGAATCACTCTTGTTAAACATCCTCCCGGTATCGCTGAGGATCACCACCGGATATTCCAGCCCTTTGGATTTATGGATGGACGTAATGAGCACTGCGGAGCCTTCCTGTGCCGCGCCGGCCGGGACCGTCCCGCGTTCTTCCTGGCTCTTCAGCCACTGAATAAATCGGTGGACTCCGTAGTACCCGGTCTCTTCAAACTTTCTGGTATAATCCAGCAGGAGCAGGAGGTTTTCTCTTCGGGACTCTCCTCCAATCATGGCACCATATGTGGCGATGGCATTCAGATCATCGTAGATCATCCAGAGCAGTGTGCTCAGGCCGATATCCGGCGCCAGAAGCCGATATTTTTCCAGAAGTCGCAGAAACCTTCCACACGCCGGGATCTCCTCCGATGCCCGGACGACCGCTTCGTAGCACCCTTCTCCTTCTTCCTGCTGACTGCGGAGGTGTGTCAGTTCGTCCGGTGTTACACCGAACATAGGCGAATTGAGCACGGCGATCAGCGGAATGTCCTGATGAGGATTGTCGATCACTTTCAGCAGGGACAGTATCGTTGAGACTTCCATGGTGCGGAAGAATGTCCCTCCGCTGCCGGCGTTGGCCGGAATCCCATTTTCCTCCAGCACTTCCTGATAGGTCTTCCCTATCGCGTTGGCGGACCGGAGAAGAATCGCGATATCGCCGAACTCCAGCGGTCGGGTGTCGTTCTCCACTCTGGTTCCGCGGCTCATCAGGCTGCGGATCAGTTCTGCCACCGCCTGCGCTTCGCGGCGCACTTTATCCGGTGCGTCATCTTCCTCCATGTCCCCGCTGTCCAGCACGGTCAGCTCAGGAAGCGGCACTTCTCCCTCATAGTAATCTGCTCCGAAATGCAAAGCGGCATCTTCGTCATACAGGATCTCCCCTACCGACGGGGACATACAGGTACGGAAGGTCTGATTGACCGCACCGATGATCTCTCTGCGGGAGCGGAAGTTTTCCTGGAGGAGAATCCGTTTCGGTTCGTTCTCTTCTGCGGTTTCGCAGGGAACATACTCATGGTATTTCCGTAGGAAGATCTGCGGATCTGCCAGCCGGAACCGGTAAATGGACTGCTTGACATCTCCCACCATGAACAGATTGTTCCCGTCTCTTGAAACGGCATTAAAAATGTGTTCCTGCACTTCGCTGACATCCTGATACTCATCAATCATGATCTCGCGATAACGTTCTGTCAGAGCTTCTGCTATAGGAGATGGCATTCCGTTTTCATCTTCAAGCAGCTTCACTGCATAATGTTCCAGATCGGAAAAATCCAGAACGGATGCCCGGTGTTTTGCTCCCTGATACTCTTCGGAAAAGTCCATGACCAGATCCATCAGCGCACACATGGCAGGTGCCATGCAGCGGATCTCCTCAGTCAGCTGATGACTGTCACGCAAAAAAGGTTCCGTGATCTTCTGAAGCTTGCCTTTGCATGTGGTCCGAAGCTCCTTGACACGATCCATAAATTCACAGCTGATGGCTTTTCCCACCGTCATCCGCTGTACTTCTATGTCCGCGGCCTGCGCTGCGGCCTGCCAGCCGGCTCGTGTCCCCTGCAGGAACTCTTTCAGCCGATCCCGCAGATCTTCCAGCGACGGGCCGCATTTAGCGTACGCTTCCCCATAATCTCTTGCCATTTCCAGCAGTGTCTCGTCCCACAGGGCGACCCAGGTGCTGGCAAATTCCTCCGCCTGGCGGAGCAGCTCCTGTCCCCATACGGTCTCTCCGGGGTCTCTCCCGGAAGCGGTAAGGTACTGCTCTTTCTGCTCCCTGGCCCATGAGGCAGGGTCGGCATGACACTGCATCTTTTCATAAACATCCATGGCCAGCTCCACCAGACGGGAATCATCCCGTCCGGTCCCCACAGTGTTTACCAGTTCTTCAAACCCTTCATATTCCGCCATCTTTTCATAGCGGCTCTCCATGACCCGGTCCATAGCCGACTGTTTCATCATGGCCGCGCGATCTTCGTCCAAGACCCGGAAATCCGGTGCAATGCCCAGTGCGTGGCTGTTTTCCCGAAGGATGTTCTGACAAAAACTGTGGATCGTTCCGATGGATGCCTGCGGGCAAAGGAGGTGCTGTTCCTTCAGGCGACGGTCTCCGGGGTGTTCCCGCATGGCCTCCTGCACAGCGTGTCCGATGCGGCTTTTCAGCTCGGTTGCCGCCGCTTTGGTAAAGGTAATGATCAGAAATTCCTGAATGGATGCGGGATCTTCCGGATCAAGGATCGAGGCCAGGACGCGTTCCGTCACCACACGGGTCTTGCCGCTTCCTGCCGCCGCGGAGACGAGCACGGAGCTTCCCCGCAGTTCAATGGCCATGCGCTGCGCAGCAGTAGGTTCAAATCTGCTCATGCCGTTCCTCCGCCTCCTTTTCGATCCGATTCCAGATCTCCTGATCGTCGTATTTTTTCATATATCGTACGGAATCTTTCTGGTTGCCGTTCTCAAAATGGCAGGCCTCCCGATAAGCGCAGTAGTTGCATCCGTTGCTGGAAGCGTTCCGATACCAGGGCTGTGCATCGATATTGCCCTCACGGATCTGTTTTGTCAGCTCCGTCAGCGTCGCTTCCACATGCTGCATCAGCAGATCAAACTGCTGGATGTCCGCAATGGATCCTTTCAGCACACCATCCTTATTGGCAGAAACGGGCACGAACCGCTTTGGCATCCCCCGTTCCATGGCTTCCAGGACATCCTCATCGTTGAGCACCAGTCCGCTGCGCTTCAGTTCCTTGTTTCGTGCCTTTTCCGTTTTCTCCCCGTCGGAGGGACCATCCATGGAAAGCATATTGTCCCTTGCCGGAATGTACAGCACACCAGCGGGTTCGGTCTCTTTCCCATATTTGTTCTCTCCGTATTTCCACAGCACGTTCAGATAGAGGAGCATTTGCAGATTGCGGCCGAACCATACTTCGGAAAGATCGAATCTCTTTCTTCCGGTCTTGTAATCCACGACCCGAAGATACAGCTTTCCGTCGTGTTCCCACCCGTCAATGCGGTCTGCAATGCCGGTCAGCTGCAGCAGTGCTTCCGGATCTCCCAGCTGCATGGCAGGAAAATCCTTATCCTCGCTGAAATTCAATTCGAATTCCATGGGGATGAATTCCGAAACCCGCAGTTCTTCCGCCATGTTTCCGACAATCTGATGAACGTTTTCCCTGAGGCGTCCAAACAGATAACGAAACCGATGGCTCTGTCCTTCCAGACCGTCCATCTCTTCTTTCACATACTGTTCCACGACCTGGTCGGTGATCTCGTGGATCCGGTCTTCCTCCACCGTGTGGAATCCGCCTTCTTCCGCGATCTGTTTTGCAACATGTTCCAGCACATAATGCATAAAGGTTCCGATCTCTGCCGGTGTAATCCCGGAGGCCTGCCGTTCCTCTGCCTTCATGCCATACTGCATGAAATAGGAAAACGGGCAGCCTGCCATAGTATCGATGCGGGAGGGCGACAGCCGAAGCGTCTTTCCGTAAAGACGGGACACCGCTTCTTCCGACAAAGCTCCCCGGCGGAACTGGGCAGCTCGCCGGAGTTTTTCGTATTGTTCCGGTTCTTCCTTCTGCAGTCTGGCTCTTGCCGCTGCTGCTCCGGGTCTGTGCTCATGGAATGCCTCTGCAGCCATTTCCGCCGCAGGCCGTTCCGCGTTGCTTCGCAGAATATCGATATTGACCGGGCGGATCTCCCCGCCAAAGATCTCCTGCGCACGGCGTATTACCACGGACGGTTCCTGTAATTCTCCCCCGCGAGTCCTGCTGTAGCAAATCAGCATCTTATCCTGCGGAAGGGTAAAGGTGTTATAGATCGTAAAATACTCTTTCCAGAGCCAGAGATCGGACCATCGTCCCATGGACAGGTCGATGCTCCGGAGGAACTGTTTTTCCTCCTCGGTAAAGACTCCGACTTCGCCGGTAAACCGGGGAAGCTGGTCTTCCGATGCACCCAGCACGATGAGATAACGGATATTTCTTCTCCGCATTCGTTCAAAGTCTCCGGCGGATACGCTGTCCAGTGATACGGGGATCGTCCCGATATCATACTGAGAGAGCATCTGAAGGAGAAGTTTTCCGTAAGTCTCCACATCGGCAGAAACATCTCCCATTACTGCGTTCATCTGCTCCAGTGCGGAAAGCAGGATCTCCCAGATCTGCTCATATTCTTCTGCCTCAGTCTTCTGATTTTCGTCCCTCAGTTTTTGAGCACGGGATCTCAGCACCTGAGGAAGCTGACTGTTTTCCAGGAACTCCACCAGGTTTTCCGTGTGTCCGCTGACGGTGTGCGTGTTGACGCTGGCATCATAGAACCGTTTCATCGGTACCATGATCTTCCGGCGAAGCATCTGTATCGTGCTGAGGGTCAGTCTTGAATGGTCGGTCCATTCATGTCCGTATCCGTCCGGATGACGATTCCATGGCTCATCAAACAGCCACTCCCGTCCACGGAGGCTCCAGGTGATCGTATAATTTTCAAGCAGATCACCTTCCTCCGGCGACAGTCCGGTAAGCCCGGTGCGGACATACTCCAGAAGCTCTTCCGTATCCCATCCTCCAGCAATGTTTTCATACACGCTACGCAGAAGAGACGGCAGCGACTTTGCCAGAAGATCTGACCTTCGGGTCAGATACAGCGGAACACCATAGTGTCGGAACATGCACTCCAGCATGGTGTCATATTCCTCAAATCCTCGTACGGCGATGGCGATATCTCTCCATCGACAGCCGGTCTCTCGGACCAGCTGCAAACACTTTGCGGCAGCGAACTCGCACTCCTCTTCCGGTGTGGCTGCACTGTACAGCTCCACCACATCTCTGCCTTCGTCCTGTTTCCAATCTGCCTCCTCATAGGAAAACAGATGCTCATTGTAATATGCCAAAGCCGGATTTTTTTGTTCCTGGACGGAAAAGGACACTTCCTCGGTATCGGTCCCGCAGTCTTCTGCGATCCTTTCCAGCTGTTTTTTGGTGATCTTTGCCATTTCAAAGATCTCCTGATCCGAGTCTTCCATGTTCAGGCATACGGTGACTTCAGCGCCGATGCGGAGCATGGTTTCTATCACGTTCAGTTCCTGCTGGCTGAAATCCGAAAATCCGTCAATATAAACGGTGCTTTGTTCCGATATAAATTCGTTTGGAATGCTTTCGGCAAACACGTTCAGAAGATCGGACGGATCCGAGTGCCCGTTTGCCACCACGGATTCATATGCCTCCTGGATCAGTGCCAGATCTTCCAGTTTGTCTCTGAGAAGCCCGGTGCAGTTCTCCGCAGTTTTTGTCAGCATGTCCGCCGTAATGCAGGATGTCTTCAGTTCCTGCATCTCCTGAAGCAGGATCTTCTGATTCTCGGGTCTCTTTCGGGTGTTCCCGTAAACGGCGAGTTTCGTCCCGACGGATTCAATGGCAAGGTTCATGCACAGAAGCCTCCCGCCGTTATCCAGCAGCGGTGCACAGTCCGGACGGTTCGACAGCATCTGCATTGCCATTCGGCTGAATGATTTCGCCGCTGCGTGCATGGAAATATGGTTGCCGCAGTATTCGCACAGCTCCCTCTCCGCCTCATAAGTAAACTGATCCGGCACGATAAGCAGAAGATCGGTTTTCCCTTCCTCCGCTGCCTGACGGATCTGTCTCAGTATCTCACGTGTCTTGCCGGTTCCGGCAACGCCCGTGTACAATCTCAGCATTCTATTAAATCCTCTCTTGCGTTCCGCCGTTTTTCCGGCTTCCGTTCGTCTTTTTTTCGTATATTGATATTGTAAGGAACCATTTCCAAAAAGAAAAGACCCTTTCCCCAATCTGTCGCAATCTTTGCACAGGTTGGCAGGGTCTTCGTCAGAGCAGAACACCCGCTGCAAGAAAGCAGCGAGTGAATTTGCTGTTTATCGGTTTTCGATGGGAATATATGCGTTCTTTGCCGGGATGGATCGGTAAGCCGGACGCATGATGCGCTTTCCGCTGATCACTTCTTCCATGCGGTGCGCACACCAGCCGGCGCTTCGCGCAATGGCAAACAGCGGTGTATACAGCTCTACGGGGATCCCCAGCATCTGATACACCAGACCGGAGTACATATCCACATTGGCACAAAGCGGGAAATCCCGGTTCTTCCGTTCCATGATCACTTTCGTGCCGATGCTCTCGATATTCTCCATCAGCTCGAGATCATCCAGACGGCCCTTCTCCTCCGCCAGCTTTCGTGCATATTTTTTGATGATCATCGCACGGGGATCCGACATGGTGTAGACCGCATGGCCTAGGCCATAGATCTTGCCGGACTTGTCGCCGCATTTCTTGTCCAGAATCCCTTCCAGATAGGCCCGGAGCTCCTTTTTGTCTTTCGTATCCGTCATGTCCTCTTTGATATGAGCGAACATCTCCATGACTTTGGCATTTGCTCCGCCGTGGAGCGGTCCTTTCAGGGATCCCGCCGCGGCGGCGATGGCACTGTACGTGTCGGACCCGGTGGAGGAAACGCTGCGGCAGGTAAAGGTCGAGTTGTTACCGCCGCCGTGATCGGCATGGATCATCAGCATCATATCCAGGATCTTGGCCTCTTCTTCGGTGTATTTCTTATCCTTGCGGATCATCCGCAGGAAGTTCTCGGACAGGGACAGGTTCGGTTCCGGATTGTGGATATACAGGGATTTGCCCTGGTGATAATGACGCATGACCTGATAGGAATTCGCCACGATAAGCGGCATTCTCGCCACCACTTCCATGGACTGCCGAAGCATGTTGTCTGGAGACGTATCATCCGGATTATCATCATAGGAATACAGTGCAAGGATCCCGCGGGACAGCTGATTCATGATGCTCTTGGAGGGAGCACGGAACAGAACGTCTTCGTTGTATCCCAGCGGCAGCGCCCTTGCTTCCGCCATCAGTTCACGGAACCGGTCAAAGTGCTGCTGTGTCGGAAGCTGTCCCAGAAGCAGCAGAAACACAACTTCCTCATATCCGAAGGTCCCCGCATTGATATGGGCATCCACGATATCGAACAGGTTGATGCCGCGGTAATACAGCCGTCCGGGCATTGGCACACGCTGCCCGTCCAGGATGGAATAGCCCTGTACACTGCCAACGCCCGTAATACCGGCAAGCACACCGGTACCGTCGCTGTTTCGCAGTCCTCTCTTAATATCGGCAAGAGAAATATTCTGGTCGATCTGATAGCTGTTGAGAATATGCGCATTCAGCTTATTCAGATCCTCTACCAGATGATCCTCTAATTTAATATTGTCCATATAAATTGCTCCTATCTTGCTGAGAGTGATTCCTATCATAGTATGTTTTTCCCGATTTTGCAAGTTTTTTCTTTTTAGTTGCAATTTTGCCGGTCATTTTTCCTGTTTTCCCTGTTTGGTGCTGCAATTTTTGCAATTTTTAATCGATATTTTTGCATTTCCTTGAATTTTACTATGCCGTGTGCAATAATAGCACAGAGTTTTCTAATTCATTACATTAATAGATAAAAGAGGACAGTTATGATCACCAAAATCAATGAAGCTATCGTATGGCATGACGGAAGACCGTGCAAAGTCAGTGAGACTCCGGTAGAGGCCAGTCCCTGGAAAACCATGGCGGGAGGAATCCTGTCGGCACACAACAAGGGCACCGGCACGGACCTGAACATTTATTTCGACAATCTGATCTCTCACGATATTACCTACGTGGGGATCATTCAGACCGCGATCGCATCCGGACTGAAGAAATTTCCGGTCCCCTATGCCATGACCAACTGCCACAACAGTCTCTGCGCAGTGGGCGGTACTATTAATGAAGATGATCATATCTTCGGTCTTTCCGCGGCACGAAAGTTCGGCGGCATCTATGTGCCGGCAAATCAGGCGGTCATCCACCAGTTTGCCCGCGAGATGATGGCTGGCTGCGGTAAGATGATCCTCGGTTCCGACAGTCATACCCGCTACGGTGCCCTCGGTACCATGGCGGTAGGCGAAGGCGGACCGGAGATCGTAAAGCAACTGCTGGGTGATTCCTATGACATCCCCTATCCGAAAGTGACTCTGGTCTATCTCACCGGAACGCCGAAGCAAGGCGTCGGCCCGCACGATGTGGCGCTTGCCCTCTGCGGTGCTGTTTATAAGGATGGTTTTGTCAAAAACCATGTCCTTGAGTTTGCCGGCCCCGGTGTTTCCCAATTGTCCATGGATTACCGCATCGGCATCGATGTCATGACCACAGAAACGGCCTGTCTGTCCTCTATCTGGCAGACCGACAGCAAAGTGGAAGAATACCTCACCCTTCGCGGTCGCGGTGAGGAGTACCGGAAGCTGGAACCGCAGGAAGGTGCCTGCTATGACGACATGATCACCATTGATCTGTCCTCCGTGGAGTCCATGATCTCGCTGCCCTTCCATCCTTCGGAGGCTTACAGCATCCATGAGTTCCAGGCAAACGCCGGAGATATCCTCCGGGAAACGGAAAAACGGCTGGAACAGCAGCTGGAAGGAAAGAAAGTAGATCTTGCCAGCAAGCTGCGGGGCGGAAAACTGATGATCGATCAGGGCGTTATTGCCGGCTGCGCCGGCGGTATGTTTGAAAACATTGCCGAGGCGGCCGCCATCCTTCATGGACATTCCGTCGGAAACGGTTATTTCAATCTTTCCGTATACCCGCCCTCTGTCCCCGTCAACGTGGAGCTGATCAACAAGGGGATCCAACAGGATCTCATGCTCTCCGGGGCATTGTTCAAATCCTGCTTCTGCGGCCCCTGCTTCGGGGCAGGCGATGTGCCCGGAAACGGCGCTCTCAGCATCCGCCATACCACCCGCAATTTCCCCAACCGGGAAGGCTCCAAGCCGGGTGACGGCCAGATCTCTTACGTGGCTCTGATGGACGCCCGCTCCATCGCCGCAACGGCGAGAAACCAGGGCGTGCTCACCGCCGCAACGGACATCGACTACACCGTTCCTGCGGACATGAGCTACGGATTCGATTCCACCGTATACGAAAACCGTGTGTACTTCGGCTATGACAAGCCCCTTGAAGATGAGGCTCTGATCTACGGTCCGAATATCATCCCCTGGCCGGAGATCCCAGCCATGCCGGAGGATCTCACACTGGAGCTCGCTTCCGTGATCCATGATCCGGTCACTACGACCGACGAACTGATTCCCTCCGGGGAAACCAGCTCCTACCGGTCCAATCCGATGAAACTGGCAACTTTTGCGCTGTCCCGCAGAGATCCGGAGTATGTGCAGAGAGCAAAAGACATTCAGGCAAAGGGGATCTACTCCTGCATCTTTGCCGAGTGTCCCGGCGACGGAAGTGCCCGTGAACAGGCGGCTTCCTGTCAGCGGATCCTTGGCGGCGCCGCCAACATCTGCAGAAAATTTGCTACCAAACGCTATCGCTCCAACTGCATCAACTGGGGCATGCTTCCTCTGACGCTCTCCGAGGACATCCCCTTTGATTATCAGCCCGGCGATCAGCTGATCCTTCCCGGCATCCGAGCTGCGGTGGAATCCGGCGCCGATGAAGTCACCGGAACCATCAATGGAACGAGCTATACCTTCTCCATCGGACCTCTGACAGATCGTGAACGGGAGATCCTTCTTGCCGGCTGCCTGATGAACTGGTATGCATTACGAAACAGCGAGGACTGAGTTTATGCAGAAAATAACCATGACCAACCCCATCGTGGAGATGGACGGAGATGAAATGACCCGCATCCTCTGGCAGATGATCAAGGACAAACTGATCCTTCCCTTTGTGGATCTGAAGACCGAGTACTATGACCTCGGGCTCGTCCGCCGGGATGAAACCGATGATCAGATCACTCTTCAGGCTGCGGAAGCCATCAAAAAATGGCATGTGGGCGTAAAATGTGCGACGATTACTCCCAACGATGCCAGAGTTAAAGAATATAATCTGAAAAAAATGTATAAGAGCCCCAACGGCACCATACGTGCCGCACTGGACGGGACCGTTTTCCGTACTCCGATCATCGTACCCGGCATCGATCCTTACGTGCGCACATGGGAAGCTCCCATTACCATCGCGCGTCATGCCTACGGTGATATCTACCGCGCCACGGAATACCGGGTCCCCACCACCGGGAAGGCGGAACTGGTGTTTACGGGAGATGACGGATCCCAGTTCCGGGAGACCATCTATGATTTTGAGTGCCCCGGTGTTCTGCAGGGACTTTACAACAAGGATTCCTCCATCGAGTCCTTTGCCCGTGCCTGTTTTGAATTTGCTCTGTCCAGCAGACAGGATCTGTGGTTTGCCGCCAAGGACACCATAGCAAAACAGTACGACGGACGCTTCCGGGATATCTTCCAGGAACTGTATGAATCGGAGTATAAGCCTCGTTTCGAGGAGGCCGGGATCCGGTATCTGTATACCCTGATCGATGATGCGGTCGCCCGTGTGATGCGATCCAAGGGCGGATTTATCTGGGCCTGCAAAAACTATGACGGAGACGTGATGAGCGACATGATCTCCTCCGCATTCGGCTCACTTGCCATGATGAAGAGCGTTCTGGTATCCCCGGAAGGCAACTATGAATTTGAGGCCGCTCACGGAACGATCACCCGCCATTATTACCGCTACCGCAACGGGGAAAAGCCCTCTTCCAACCCGGTAGCCACCATCTTTGCATGGTCCGGTGCCTTCCGGCAGCGCGGTGTATTTGACGGCATCCAGGCACTCATCGATTATGCCGATGCTCTCGAAAATGCTTGCGTGGAGACCATCACAGACGGCATCATGACCGGCGATCTTGCTCTTCTCGTTGCCGGTGAAGTCAAAACTGTTAACAGCGAAGAATTTCTGGACGAAGTCCAAGAGCGGCTTCGAAACAAACTGTGCGTATGACCCAAGCCATCTATTCTCTGGATTTTTCCATCCTGGATGCGATACAGGAGCACCTCCGAACTCTGTGGCTGGACGCCGTGATTCCCTATCTGACGATGCTGGGGGATGCGGGTGCCATCTGGATCCTTCTGGCCATCGTTCTGATGCTCATTCCCGGGAAACGAAAAGTCGGCTTCACCGTTGCTGCCGCTCTTCTGATAGATCTGATCATCTGCAACGGAATCCTGAAACCGCTGATCGCAAGGATCCGGCCCTATGATCTGCATACCGGGATCGCCCTTCTGATCAAGGCTCCCACGGATTACTCCTTCCCTTCAGGACATACTGCGGCCTCCTTTGCGGCGGCCTCCGCACTCCTTTACCGGAAGGACCGTCTTTGGATCCCTGCCATGGTGCTGGCGGCACTGATCGCCTTTACGAGGCTTTATCTCTACGTGCACTATCCTTCGGATGTGCTGTGCGGGATCCTCGTCGGTTTTCTGGCCGGCTGGATCGGGTGGAAGGTCGCCACACGGTGGATCGATCCCCATCTGAAATAACAGAACAGATAATTACAGCGCATAGACTGACTTGTCGGTCTATGCGCTGTTGTTTTCTTATTTCATCAGTTCTTCCACGATCTGCCGGAGATCTTCATCTCCGCCCACATTGCCTGGGAAGATCACATACGGAAGGCCGGGGAACTTGCTCTCGGGACCCGTCTGCCATACCGGGATCCCCGGTCGGATCTGTCCCTTTACCAGTGCTTTTGTTACACGAAGTGCCTTCGTGCCCACATCGCTGGAAGTAATGCCTCCTTTGGCAACGACAAAGGATGGCCGCACCTGCAGATCGCCGATGATCCCGGTAAGCGCATCGGAGATCCTGGTTGAGATCTGGAGCTGCTGCGCAGGATCCTCCGTATCCAGATCCAGCCGTTCCCGCCGGGTAAACACCGTCACTGTTCTTCCGGCGCAGATCTCCTTCTCCGCCAGCGCCAGGACCCGGGCAGCTTCCGCTTCCAGGCCGCCTTCCTCCAGCACACGGTGCTGATCGAAGGTAATATAGGTAATGGTCCTGTCTGATCTTTTCAGCTCCTCCAGCTGTCGGGTCGTCTTATTCACATGGGATCCCACAAGAACGATCCCTCCGGAGTCATTATCAGGTTCGATGAGCTCCTCCCGGGTCAGAAGCGGCTGGTCGCTGACATCTCCCAGCACTTTCGGAAGGGCCGCCGCGCTGCGGAACATAAACTCATGCCCCTCTCTGAGCACCTGCCAGTATGCTGCGGCAAATACCTGCAGATCCTCATAAGAGGTACAGTTGACGATGACTTTTCCGAAGTTGGCCACCGAAGCAAGTTTTTCCGCAATGGTTTTCACTTCCCCATTGCGCAGTTCTTCCCGGGAAATAGAGCAGACGCTCTCTGCGGGAACCTGTCCTTCCGTTTTCTCTTCCACCCAGTCCCGCAGATTGGACGCGTGATAACCGAAGCTCTTGTCTCTGGCAAACTCCGTCTGGCCTGCCGGGACCAGATCATTTCCCTGACGGACATAATGGACATCCTTCCATGTAAAACGGCCTCCCTCCGGAAAGAACGGGATCACGATCTCTCCGTCAAAACGCTTTTTCGATCCAAGTTCCAGCGTCTCTCTCAGGGTCTCTGTCTCCATGGGCCAGTGGCCGCGCAGCGTGGAGTCTCCGCGGCTGATGAGGATATAATCCCGTCCGGACTCCTTCGCAGCGGCAAGGATATTCTGCGCAATGGTCCGGTGCTGTTCCCGGCTCTCGGGAGCGGTAAGGCCTCGGGAATTTGTCAGGATGAAGAACATCCTCTGCTCTTCCCGGAACGCACCTGTGATGGTCTCCCGGTCCCATTTGGTATAGACACAGACATCATGGACCGTCTGTATCCCGGTGGGATCGTCATCCAGCACGACGATGACCCGCCTCCGGTCCGCCGGGGCCTGCGACAGCAGTGCTTTCGCCTCCGGACATGGTCTCTGTCCTTTCATCAGTTCCTCATAGGGGATCGGCTGTTCCGTTTTATTGATCTTTCGTTCTTCCATTTTTCACCCTCAGCGTCCTTAAATATTCTTTCTGACTGTCACTGATCCGATAGCTCTCTATCGCTTTCTGGATCGTCTTGTTATGGACCCAGGGATCCAGTCTTCGTTCTTCCAGATACGGCATCGCGGCGTCCGGCTGCTTTGCCAGCGCCGTAGCAAAATACCAGGCGATCATCATATTTACATAGTATTCCCGGGAACGGACTTCCGATACCCGCTGCAGATATACAGGATTAAAATTATCCTCCAGAAAGTGCTGCATCAGCATTCCGATGCCGAAACGGATTACATAGGTCTCCTCCGAGGCCATCCAATCCCGGATTTTTTCCGGAAGCACCTCCGGATGTTTCCGAAAGCATTTCGGAGACAGCTGATCGCAGGTCGCCCAGTTGTCGATATACGGCAGGAACCGGTCCAGCTGCTCCAGGCACTCGGAAGGATCCCTTATTTCCGACAGAATAAAGGCGTGAAGCTGATCCTCTTCAAATCTCTCGTGAGGAAGCTGCCGGAGGAACGCTTCGATGTCTTCCCGTTTTTTCAGTTCCTTCGCATATTTCCGAAGCGCCGGAGTCCGTACCCCGTGGATCTTTTCCGGCGGCAGCGTGGGCAGCAGCTTCCGCTGAAAGGCAGCGTATTCTTCCTCGCTGTTTAGCCGGATCCACTGCCGGATCTCCTCTGTGAGCCTGTCTGGTTTCATCATTCGCCGCTCCCCTGTTGTGTCGTTTTTTTCATTATACCCTACTCCCATCCGAAGGAACAGCACGTTTCTTCTCGAGGATTTGCTCCATTCGGTCAAATATGATGCAGATCCCTTTCTCTCTATTGAAACATACCCCCTGGGGGTATATAATCATGGCGAATAAACCGAAAGGAAAGAAGGTGCTGATTATGGATGACCATACGAAAGCGCTCGAAAACAAGGAATCTGCACATTCCTGCTGCGGGGATCGGAAAAAGCATCGCAGCGAACAGGAATACAAGGATCTGATCCGACGTCTGAATATTATTGAAGGGCAGGTCCGCGGGATCCGCGGGATGCTGGAACAGGATGCCTACTGCATCGACATCCTTACCCAGGCGTCCGCTGTCAGCTGTGCGATGAACAGCTTTTCCAAGGAACTGCTGTCCAATCACATCCGCACCTGTGTGAAAGAAGACATTTTAAACGGAAAGGATGAGTCCATCAACGAGCTGGTGGCCACCCTTCAGAAACTGATGAAATAACCCTTTAGAAAGGAACTGCCGGGTTCATCCCGGCAGGAAGGAACAGGTATGGAACAATTTACCGTTACAGGAATGAGCTGTGCCGCGTGCCAGGCCCGCGTGGAGAAAGCCGTCTCCGCGGTGGAGGGTGTCTCCTCCTGCAGCGTCAGCCTGCTGACCAACTCCATGGGAGTGGAAGGCACGGCTTCCCCGGGAGAGATCATCCGCGCCGTAGAGAATGCCGGTTACGGGGCATCCGTCAAGGGCTCCGGCGCCGATACACAAAGAGGGCTGTCCGCAAAGATCGCAGAAGAAGAGGCCGCACTGGAAGATCATGAAACACCGGTACTGAAGCGCCGACTCTTCTGGTCCCTGGGTTTTCTGCTCGTTCTGATGTACTTTTCCATGGGTCATATGATGTTCGGATGGCCGCTGCCCTCATTCTTCCACGACAACCATGTGGCGATGGGGCTTCTGCAGCTGCTGCTGAGCGCTGTCATCATGGTCATCAACCAGAAATTCTTTGTCAGCGGGTTCAAAAGCCTTTTTCACCGGGCGCCCAACATGGACACTCTGATCGCACTGGGTTCCAGCGCCGCTTTCCTATACAGTACCGTGGTGCTGTTCCTGATGACTTATGCACAGGTTCATGGCGGTACTGATGCCGCAATGGTCTATATGGATGAATTCTACTTTGAATCCGCCGCTATGATCCTTACGCTGATTACCGTAGGAAAAATGCTGGAAGCCCACTCCAAGGGAAAAACGACCGATGCATTAAAGAGCCTGATGAAACTGGCACCCAAGACCGCAACGGTAGTTCGCGACGGAAAGGAAGAAATCATTCCGGTGGACAGTGTGCTTTCCGGCGACACTTTTGTGGTCCGCCCCGGTGAAAACATTCCCGTTGACGGTATCGTGCTGGACGGAACCAGCGCCGTCAATGAATCCGCACTTACCGGAGAGAGCATTCCGGTGGATAAAGCTCCGGGGGATACCGTATCCTCCGCCACTCTGAACCAGTCCGGTTTTCTGACCTGCCGCGCGACCCGGGTAGGAGAGGACACTTCTCTTGCCCAGATCATTCAGATGGTCAGCGATGCCGCTGCCACCAAGGCGCCGGTCGCCAAGCTGGCGGATACCATCTCCGGGGTCTTTGTGCCGGTGGTCATCGGGATCGCCATCATTACAATCCTGGCATGGCTTCTGGCGGGAAGAGAAATCGGATTCGCTCTGGCCCGCGGCATCTGCGTTCTGGTCGTCAGCTGCCCCTGCGCACTGGGCCTTGCCACACCGGTAGCGATCATGGTAGGCAATGGCATGGGGGCGAAAAACGGCATTCTGTTCAAAACCGCCGAATCCATGCAGGAAGCCGGCAATTCCGAGATCGTGGTACTGGACAAGACCGGGACCATCACCCGCGGCGAGCCCGAAGTAACGGACATCTTCCCCGCAGAGGGGATCGACGAAACGGATCTGTTGGAGACGGCATATGCCCTGGAAGGAAAGAGCGAACATCCTCTTGCCACAGCCATCGTGAGAAAAGCGGAGGAGCTGGATCTGGACCGCTATGATGTCTTGGATTTCCAGGCACTTCCCGGAAACGGCCTGTCTGCCGTGCTGGACGACGAAACGATCCTCGGCGGAAGCATGAAATATATTGCCGGCCAGATCACGGTTCCCGATCCCGCTCTCAAGGCAGCGGAAGCGCTGGCTGCTCAGGGAAAGACTCCCCTGCTCTTCGTGCGGGAGAAGGAATATATCGGCACCATTGCGGTGGCAGATGTAATGAAGGATGACAGCGCCGAGGCGATCCGCGAACTGAAGGACATGGGGGTCCATGTGGTCATGCTTACCGGAGACAATGAGAAGACTGCTCAGGCCATTGGCACACAGGCCGGCGTGGATGAAGTGATCGCCGATGTTCTTCCGGACGGGAAAGAAGCGGTGATCCGCATGCTTCAGGAAAAAGGAAAGGTCGCCATGGTCGGCGACGGAATCAACGATGCTCCTGCACTGACGAGAGCGGATATCGGAATCGCCATCGGAGCCGGAACCGATGTCGCCATCGATGCTGCAGACATCGTTCTCATGAAAAGCCGCCTCTCCGATGTAGCCGCCGCCATCCGTCTCAGCCGGGAAACTTATAAAAACATTCTGGAGAACCTGTTCTGGGCTCTGATCTACAACTCTCTGCTGATCCCTCTGGCCGCCGGTGTCTATGTGAAGTCCCTTGGGCTGACCATGAACCCCATGCTCGGCGCGGCAGCCATGAGCCTGTCCAGTTTCTGCGTTGTCACCAATGCCCTTCGTCTGAACCTTATGAATATCTATGACCCAAAGCACGATAAGAAGATCAAACATAAGAAACGTTCTTCGGATCCCTTGAAGACTTATGATCCGGAGCGTACAATAAAGGAAGAAACAAAGGAAGAGGAAATCATGAAAAAAACATTGACTATTGAAGGAATGATGTGCCCGCACTGCGAGGCCTCCGTAAAAAAAGCATTGGAGGAACTTGACGGGGTGCTTTCTGCAGAGGTCAGTCATGAGGCAGGAACTGCTGTTGTCTCCATGAACGATCCTGTTGCAGATGAGGTTCTTAAAAGCGCAGTAGAGGCGAAAGACTATACTGTCACCGGGATCGAGTGATCCTGCGATAAAGGCCCCGGAACTCCGATCACCATACAGTGAACAGGTTCCGGGGCTTTTTCTTCTTGGAGTATTCACTTTATGACACTTTCTTCAACAACAAAACAAGGATTCACGACCTATCAACTGAAGATTCTGGCGGTCGTCACCATGACATTGGATCACATCTACAGCTATCTTGGCGGCAGTCTTCCGATTCCGTTCTGGTTCGGTCTGCTCGGACGTCTGGCTGCACCGCTGTTCCTGTTTTGTGTGGCAAAAGGGGTCTATTATACACACGACCGCGCAGCATACTGCCGCAGGCTTTATATCGCGGCAGTCCTGATGGGGCTGGGAAACTGGCTGGTAAATCATTATTTGACCATTCCCCACGGTGTTACCATCGAAAACCACATTTTCAGCACCCTGTTCTACACGGTTTATTTCCTGTCCGTTCTGGAGTGGCTCCGGGACCGGAGAAAAGACCGCGACACTCCGCTTCAGGCTGCTGCTCTGCTCGTCCTTCCGTTTCTTCTTGCAGCTGCAGAACACTATCTGCCGGACGGATGGATCCAGACGCTGGCTGGAATCGTTGTCCCGTCTCCGTTTGATGTGGAGGGAGGTTTCTTATGGGTTCTGGCTGGGATCGGAATCTATTACACCATGGAAAAACGTTCCTCTCTTGCCCTCTTCTACCTTGCGGTCTGCGGGTTGTTCTTTGCCGGAGAGGTTTCCTATGGTTTTACTCTGAAAAACCTGTTTACAGAAAACTACCAGTGGTTCATGATCATCGCGCTTCCTTTTATGCTGCAGTATAACGAACAGAAAGGACGGAGCAGCAAATGGTTTTTCTACCTCTATTATCCTGCTCATATATATGTCCTAGCAGCACTTGCTGTTCTTCTTAAATAAAAAACTCTGGGATCTCGGAAATCCCAGAGTTTTTTCAATTCAGTTTCGAATCAGCGCCACCGCCACGTCATTGACGTTCGTCCCGGTCGGTCCGGTCACAATGAGACCTCCCACGGTCTGAAGCGCATGATAGGCGTCGTTGGTTTTCAGGACCTCTGCGACATCCAAGCCATGTGCCCTGAGACTTTCCACTGTGGTGCCGTCCACATATCCGCCGGCCGCATCACACGGGCCGTCCGTCCCGTCGCTTCCAACAGAAAAAACTGCGGCGCCATCTATTCCGGCAATCCCCGGAGCTGCGGCCAGTGCAAGCTCCTGATTGCGTCCTCCTAGACCATGCCCGGTAAGATGAACCACCGTCTCGCCTCCTGCCAGAAACGCCAAAGCCCGGTCGCCGCCGGCATGCGTCTTCAGAATGCTCGCAAGAACGCTTCCGGCTTCTCTTGCCTCACAACAAAGCTGATCGGTAAGCAGAATAGGCTCATATCCCAATTCTTGTGCAGCCTTTGCCGCCGCATTGCAGAGTTCCCGTACAGACCCGTTGATATGGGTCTCCACATTATCCAGGCTTTTTGGCGTTTCGATCTCCAAAAGCTCTTCTGCCTCTTTGGATAACCGGATAGAATATTTATTTACAACGGCTTTTGCTTCTTCGCACGTACTGCGGTCCGGATACGCCGGACCGCTTGCGATCATATCCAGAGGATCTCCCAGAATATCACTGAGGACAATACTGAGCACTTTTGCCGGCGCGCATGCCTGCGCGAATTTTCCGCCTTTGACACTGCTGAGTCGTTTTCTCAGGGTATTCATTTCCACGATATCCGCGCCGCTGGCCAGCAGCTGTCGGGTAACATCCTGCAGTTCCTCCCCAGGGATCAGCGGGCTTTCAAACAGCGCGCTGCCTCCTCCGGACAGCAGAAAGATCACACGATCCTCCGCGGTGAGGTTTTTTACCATATCCAGAGCTTTCCTTGTTGACTGAAAACTGTTCTCATCCGGCACCGGGTGTCCGGCCTCGCAGCATTCTACGCCCGGAATCTCTCCCATGACATGGTCGTACTTCGTAATAACGATACCGCCGTCCACTTTTGCCAGCACATCTACCGCCGCTTTTGCCATCTGCCAGGCCGCCTTGCCCGTGGCCACCAGAAGTGTCTTTCCTGTCCCGGGTTTAAATTCTTTCAGCGCCTTTCGAACTGCTTCATCCGGAAGCACCGACTGAATGCTTTGCCGGACGATCTGATCGGCATCTTCTCTAAGTGTAGGATTCATCTAATTTCTCACCTTCTGAAAAAGGCTGGCACCGACGCTTGTGCCCCGATGCCAGTCCCTGTTTTTCGTTATTTGGTTTCTTTCTCGTCGTTCTTCTCCGAGGCCGACTTCTTTGCTCTCGCTTTTTTTCTCCGGTACAACAGCAGCCCGATCAGTGCACAGACCGCCACTGCGATGGCGACATCCACGGCAAGCTGTTTTTTGGCCGATTTGTTTTCCGCAGCTTCTGCTGTGTCGTCCTCTTCCGAATTGACAACGATCTCCGTTGGCGTCAGTTCGACCTGCCCGTTCTCACCGAAAGTGGTAGCACATTCATAATAGGTATCGAATTCACCGCGGTCGATGACATCCCAGTTTACCTCATTGCTCGCATCTGCTGCGATACTGCTGTTCAGTTGATTGGTAACCGTGACCGTGAAGGTGCTGTTTCCGGACACGACCGTCTCACCGTTTTTCATGACCGTGACGGCATTGCCGTTGGGGTCTTCGATCGATGCGCCCTCTTCCATGCTGAGATTGGCGATCGTACTGTTGGCGGTAACGATCCATTTGGAATCGCCGCCGATGCTGACACTGATATTGTCTTCCTGCTTTTCTTCTTCCTCTTCCGCTTCTTTTAAGGCGATGGTGCCCATGTATGTGGACCCATCCAGAAGATACAGGTCCAAAGAGCTGATGGTATCTACAGAAATGTCTCCAGTGAGCGTCTCGTTCCTTGCCGTGAACTTCACTTTGCCGCCGTTGGCCCCTGCGGTTCCCCAGTTATTGGAGTTGTTTCCTTCAATGCGCAGCAGTTTTGCTTCTTTGCTGTCAAAATCCAGAACGGAGCCGGACAGCAGGATGTTGGCGTTCGTGTTGGTGACATAGAACATCGCACCGGATGTAATGGCACTGGTAAGCTGGGAGTTTACCGCCTGGAATGTAGCGGTTTCGCCCGTTGCTGCTTCCGCATCCCCGGACGTGGACTGATAGATAATGATGCCGTTGGCCACCGGGTCGCTGGCCGTTTTTCCCTCTATCGTGCTCTTCAGATCCGAATTGAATATCAAAATGGTATTCAGACCTTCCATGCCGGCGATCTGACTGCCGTTGGCGGTACCGGTCACGTGGTCCACCTGGATATTGCCCGTGGAATACAGCAGGGGCGAACCGCTTCCCGTTGTATTCAGGCTGCTGTTTGTCGCAGAGATCTTGCCGCCGCCTCGGTCTGTTGCAATGGCTGCACAATGCTCGCCCATGGTAGTGATGCTGATATCATCGGCGATAATCGTTCCGCCGTAAGTGGCGTCCATGCCGCGGGAATTGTTTCCACTGGTGTGGATCGCATTGCCTTTGGCAAACACCTCTGCTTTGTCGGTGGAAAAGATTCCGTTGGATCCCTCGCTCTCCGAGGTAAGGTCGCTGTTGGATATCGCTCCGTGCGTGTTCTCTCCAGTTGCAAGGAAGATGGAGTTGATCCCGTAGAAATTGCAGTTGTCTCCGTTGGTGTCGTCCCCGGTCTTATGAAGTGTCCCGTTGGTTACGCTGAGAACACCACCTGCCTGAACGAGCGCGGCGTTCTGATCCGGATCCGTTGCTCCGATGGAGGCATCGCGTGAGGCCAGCTGCTGGCCGGCACCTACGGAAAGAACGCCATTGAGCGCTCCGGTATAATCATAGGTCATCGTGTCTGCGCCGCCGCTGGGAGGCGCACCCGCTCCTTCCGGAGAGGTACCCATTCCGCCCGGTGGTGTTCCATCCGGTGCCGCCGGAGGAGCGACCGTTGCTGCCGCACTCATGGAGAACGACAGAACCGTCAGACTCAGTACGAGGGCAAGTATCCGTATCTTTCGTTTCTTCGATTTATACACAGGATCGTCTCTCCTTTTTGGCATTCTTTTCTTTATTATACTCGTTTCCGTTCACAACAGTTGAAAACTTTTTGCGAACATCCAGATATTTCCTTGTCTCATTCCAGCGTCAGGGTTCCCTGCGCCGTCAGTTCCGGAAGCGGCTGTCCGCCGTAGCTGCCGCCAAAGTTCCAGGTGGCATAGATGGGGCACTGACCGGAAGCAAAGTCGGAAGCGGGAACATAAATGTGCGTGTTGCACAGGGTCACCGTATCCGCTCCGGGCGTAGACACATCCACCGGTGCGGAGTCATACACGAACGTCTTGCTCCCTACGCCGATGGTGATCCCCTCAGGGCGGGAGCCCGTGTGCAGGGTATAACAATCCAGCAGAACATCGATATAGACGGAAACTTCATCTCCCGCTTCTTCCGCGTACCAGTTCACGATCAGGTTCAGCGAGGTCCCGGTCTGTGTCATGAACCCGCCGGAATTGGCTTTCGGGCCGGCAACAGGTTCCGTTTCGCCGGCTCCCTCTTCCGGCTCCTGCTGCGGTGTCGGTGTCACGACCACGATGGTGGGGGCCGCAGTTGCCTGAGCAGTCGCCTTCGCCTGTGCATTTCTCTTTCCGGTGAAAAGCCTGACTCCGGTAAGGAGCGCCAGGATCAGCGCCATAACAATGAGCAGCGCCATTATGATGTCGTTCTTGTCATAGTGCGTTTTTCTCATAAGGTCCCTTTCTTCGCAGCAGGAACTCTCCTGCCGCCGGTAAAAGCATCTACGCGAGGGATTTTAATGCGGTAACACTGATGGCATTGACCAGCATATGAAGCGCAATGGGACTCCAGATGGTCCCGGTACGCTCATACACCCAGCACAACGCCCATGTAGCGGGAATATAGTCGATGATATGAATCAGGTACTTCCAGTCATTTTCTGGAACGACAAACTGCCATACGTGCAGAAGCCCGAATAACAGGATCGTGACTGCATAGGCGGCAAAACGGTTTCTCTTTCGCAGTGTCCCGAATACCGCACCGCGAAACAGCACTTCTTCTGTGATTGGTGCCATAAACACAACGATCCCGAACATGGTTCCGTATCCGTACTGGAGCATATCCTGTACGGCCGAATTGTTTTGATTGTCCCCGGCGATCCCAAAGGGAAGTTCAATGATTGCCACAAGGTACATCAGCGCCTGCTGAAGGAAATACGCGATCACCACCGTGAACAGCACTCCCCAGAGACGGTCGCAGAGAACATCGAAGTTTCTTCGCAGGAACCGGTGGGACAGGAGAAATACGATTGCCGTGCTGACCGCATAATAACATACATTCAGCTGCATCATCGTATACGAGATGCCTGCACTGCGAAACAGGAATTCCAGTATCGCGGGCATCAGAAATACATGGATCGGCAGATACAGCAGAAGCAGGACCGTCTCCCACCGGCTCATCTGATTCTGAAACTGCAGATAGGGTCTGTCCGGTCTCTTTTCGTTCATTGCTCTTTGACCTTTTTCTGCAGCTGATACAGAAGGTTCATTGCCTCCAGCGGAGTAATGGTGTTCAGGTCCAGCTGCCGAAGGGTCTCCCGGATCTCATCGGCACCCAGATCGTAGAAGCTGATCTGATCCGTTTCTTCTGCCGGCGCCGTTTCTGTCACCGCCGGTGCTTTTCCCTCTTCGCTCTCCAGCTCTTCCAGATAGGTCCTGGCCTGACTGATGACCGAGTCCGGGATCCCTGCCAGTTTAGCCACTTCGATTCCGTAGCTGTCATCGGCAGCGCCGCGGACGATCTTTCGCAGGAACACCAGCGTCCCCTTCTGTTTCTTTGCCGTAATATTATAGTTCTTCACCCCGGAGATCGTGCTCTCCAGAGCAGAAAGCTCATGGTAATGGGTGGCAAACATGGTTTTCGCACCCAGTCGTCTCTTGTCGGCGCAGTACTCCAGCACCGCACGGGCGATGGCCATGCCGTCAAAGGTCGACGTGCCTCGTCCGATCTCATCGATGATGAGAAGCGATTCCGATGTGGCATGCTTCAGGATATACGCCATTTCGTTCATCTCCACCATGAAGGTGGACTGTCCGCTGGCCAGATCATCGGATGCGCCGATCCGGGTAAAGATCCGGTCGACCACTCCGATGGTTGCCGATTTTGCCGGCACGAAGGATCCGATCTGCGCCATCAGGACGATCAGTGCCGTCTGCCGCATGTAGGTGGACTTGCCGGCCATATTCGGGCCGGTAATGATCGCGACCCGGTCCTCCGAGAGATTCAGAACGGCATCGTTGGGAACAAACAGCGTGTCCTTCATCGTGCATTCCACGACCGGATGACGTCCCTCGGTGATGCGGATCTCTCTGGAATTATCGACTTCCGGCATGGTGTAGCCGTTACGGACGGCAACTTCTGCCAGGGAGCAGATCACATCCAGTGTCGCCACCGAGGTGGCCGTCGCCTTGATGCGGTTGACCTCCGCCGCAATCTGGAGACGGATCTGATCAAAATACTGATACTCCAGATCCGCGATCCGGTCTCTCGCCGTGAGCAGAGAGTTTTCCAGATCCTTCAGTTCCTGTGTAAAGTAGCGTTCATTGGAGACCAGTGTCTGTTTCCGGATATAGCCTTCCGGCGGCTCGGTGAGATTGGCGGAGTTCGGAACATCGATATAATAACCGAACACCTTGTTGTATCCCACTTTCAGTTTCTTGCATCCGGTTTTCTCCCGCTCACGTTCCTCCAGTTCCGCCACCATTCGGGCGCCGTTGTCCCGGATCTCGCGCAGCCGGTCGATCTCCTCGGAATATCCCTTCCGCAGGATCCCTCCTTCCCGGACGGAGAAGGGCGGATTTTCATCGATCGCTTCTTCAATAATCTGCCGGACATCGTCCAGAAGATCCATTTCTCCGATCTCCTGCAGAAGCGGGGACCGGGTATCCTTCAGCTGATGGGTCAGCGCCGGGATCTGGGCGGCACAGTTTGCCAGTGCCACCAGGTCTTTTCCGTTGGCCGTACCGTAAACGATCCGTCCGATGAGCCGCTCCATGTCGGTGATCTCATGCAGGACTGCCGTCAGTTCACCGCGCTTGACCATGGCCTTGGAAAGCTCTTCCACCGCGGACAGCCGTCGTTTGATGGGAACCGGTGACAGAAGCGGCCGCTCCAGCCAGGACCGCAGCATTCTCCCGCCCATGGGAGTCTGTGTCCGGTCCAGTACCCAGAGCAGGCTGCCCTTTTTCTCTCCGGTGCGGAGAGACTCCGTCAGTTCCAGATTTCTCCGGGTCGTCCAGTCCATCTCCATATACAGCTTTTCGCTGTATACATTCAGCTGATCGATATGGCTCAGATCGAATTTCTGAGTCTGTTTCAGATAATAAAGCAGTGCCCCGCTGGCACAGACCGCCGCAGGATTTCCGCTGAGGGCGGCTCCGTCTTTGGGAAACTGTGTTTCCACCGATTCCTGTGATTTCTCCGGTACAAACCAGGTCTCATCCTCTTCCGTCATAGCCCCCAGCTTGTCACGTATGAAATCCATGATGGCCGTGCTCTGTCCGGCCTCCGGTGAGACCAGCACTTCGGACGGAGAAAAACGTGTCAGTTCATTGATGAGATGCCCTTCCACCGCGTCGCGCTTTCCGGAGAAGGACGTCGTGCAGAATTCGCCGGTGGAAATATCGCAGAAAGCGATCCCGCCGCCGGATACATCCAAATAAACGGAAGCGATGTAATTGGAGCAGGAGTCCTCCAGCATGGAGCTTTCCGTCACTGTGCCCGGTGTGATGATCCGGATCACGCCCCGTTCCACCAGGCCCTTCACCAGGTTCGGGTCTTCCAGCTGCTCGCAGATGGCGACCTTATATCCTTTGGAAATGAGTTTGGCAATATACGTCTCGGCGGAATGGAACGGAACTCCGCACATGGGAGTCTGTTCTTCCTTGGGCTTTCCGCGATCGCGGGTCGTCAGGGCAAGATCCAGTTCCTTGGATGCAATTTTCGCATCGTCATCGAACAGTTCGTAAAAATCGCCCAGCCGGAAAAACAGCAGACAGTCCTGATGTTCCTGCTTGATCTTATTGTATTGTTTTTTCATGGGAGTTAATTCTGCCATGATGTTCCTCGTTTTCTGTCAGTTTGTTTCGTTGCGGATCTCTCCGAACAGCGCCCATGTGTTGGAGCTTGTGATATGCACATTCACAAAGCTTCCGATCAGCGATGGATCTCCCTGAAGGTGGACCAGTCTTCCTCCTTCGGTGCGGGAAGTCAGGTTGTAAGGTGCCCGGCCGGACTGCCCGTCCACCAGGACCCGAAGATCTTTTCCCTCATATCCGTGATGGATCTCCGCAGAGATCTCATTCGCGGTTTCCACGAGCCGGTCAAAGTGGACCTGTTTTTCCTCGCGGGTGTACGGATCCGGCATCTTTGCCGCCGGCGTCCCTTCCCGCGGAGAGTATATGAAGGTGAACATGGCATCGTACCGCACCTGCCGTACCAGCTCCAGTGTCTCCTCGAATTCTTCTTCCGTCTCTCCCGGGAATCCGACGATGATGTCTGTGGTGATCACAAGATCCGGCATATAGCGCCGCGCGGATTCCACCTGGCCAAGATATTTCTCCCGTGTGTAGTTGCGATTCATGGCTTTCAGTACGCGGTTGGACCCGGACTGAACGGGAAGATGGATATGATGCGCGCATTTCTCGCATTCCGCCATCGTTTGAAACAGTTTGTCCGTTGCATCCTTCGGATGACTCGTCATAAAGCGGATCAGAAAGTCTCCCGGAATGTCGTTGATCCGCCGGATCAGGTCGGAAAAATCTACGTCTTCCGCCAGATCTTTTCCGTAGGAATTGACGTTCTGCCCCAGCAGGGTGATGTCCTTATATCCTTCCTCCACCAGGCGCCGGGCTTCTGCTACGATATCGTCCGGTTTCCGGGACCGTTCCCGTCCCCTCACATAGGGGACGATACAGTAAGTACAGAAATTGTTGCACCCGTACATGATGCTCAGCCAAGCTTTGGTTCGGCTGTCTCTCTGCTGCGGAATACCTTCCGCAATTGCGCCCTGCGACGGATCCGTTGCAAAGATGCGTTTTTTTGTCTGCATGACGGTCTGCAGCAGTTCCGGAAACCGCCACAACTCGTGAGGACCAAATACCATGTCCACGACAGGATAGGACTTTTTCAGTTTTGCCGACACATGTTCCTGCTGTACCATACAGCCGCAGACGGCCACGATCTGATCCGGTTTTTTCTTTTTTGTATGGACCAGCGCTCCCACGTTTCCGTAAACGCGCTGCTCTGCGTGCTCCCGGACCGCACAGGTGTTGATCACGATCACGTCGGCCTGAAATTCATCCTCCGTGAACTGATATCCCATCTCTTCCAGATACCCTCGGATCTTCTCGCTGTCCGCCTCGTTCTGCTGACATCCGTAGGTGTCCACCATCGCCAGGGGCGTCCGGTGGGATGCGCTTATCGTCTGATGTATCTCCCGACAGATCCCTTCCTGTTTCTGGATCTGCTCCTCCGGGATTTCTCTTCGCTCTGTTGCCATGTACTGATTCGTTTCCTTTATTAGTTAGTCATTCTAAAATCTTAACATTTTTATATAGAACTTTCAATGAAAATCCATTATACTAAACTATCAACGCAATACGATTTTAGGAGCCTTTTTTATGACAAATATCAACATCTTATCTCCTCATGTTGCGGATATGATCGCCGCCGGTGAGGTGGTGGAGCGGCCGGCATCCGTCATCAAAGAGCTGGTGGAAAACTCCATCGACGCCGGCGCGGACAGCATTACCATTGAGATCAAAAACGGCGGATCCTCCATGATCCGCATTACCGATAACGGAAGCGGAATGTCTCCGGAAGACGCCGGCATTGCCTTTATGCGTCATGCCACCAGCAAACTCCATGATGAGTATGGTCTCGATTCCATCAGCACCATGGGCTTCCGCGGAGAGGCCCTTGCCGCCATCAGCGCCGTTTCCCGCATCGACATGGTCACAAGAGAACAGGGTGCGGAACAGGGAACCCGTGTGATCCTGGAAGCCGGCGATATTCAGAACATGGAAGAATGCGGCTGCCCTTACGGTACCACGATCACCGTGCGGGATCTGTTCTACAACACTCCTGCCCGACGGAAGTTTTTGAAAACCGAGCGCAGTGAGACCACCGCATGCACGCAGACCGCCGTCCGCTGTGCCCTCTCCCGCCCCGACATTTCCATCCATTACATCAAAGACGGCTCCGAGGAGTTCTTTACCCCCGGAGACGGGGACAGCCTGTCCGGAATGTATGCCATTTTCGGCCGGGATTTTGCCAACAAGATGCTCTCTTGCAACGGCAGCAACGACAAGGTCTCCGTCAAGGGATACGTTTCTTCCCCGGCCGCCTGCCGCGGGAACCGCGCATATCAGTATTTCTTCTGCAATAACCGTTACATCCGGTCCCCTCTGCTGCAGGCCGCAGTGGAACAGGCTTATGAAAACTCCATGCTGGTGGGCCATTATCCCGCCTGCTGTCTCTATATCGACATCGGCTACGGCGCCGTGGATGTCAATGTGCATCCTACAAAAACCGAAGTGAAATTCATGGAAGAAAAGAAGGTCTTCGACGCGGTCTATCATGCTGCGCTGGCGGCGATCCAGAAAGAGAATCTTCTTTCGACTCCTGCCGCTCCGACCGATGCCGCAAAGATATCGGAATCTGATTCCGTTCCTGCCTTCCGTCCTTCCGGAACCCCGGCCCGGCCGGAGACCTTCCGTCCGCGTTACGAGGATTCTCCTGCACGGTCTTACCGCAGCAACACGGCGCCTCGTGATGAAGCTCCGGTTCCCTTCGCTTTTTCCGGCGGATCGGCGGCGGAACAGACCTCTCTGGACGGATTTGGAGCTACTCGTCCGCAGCCGTCTGGGGCTTCCGATCCGGAACCGCAGACGAAAAAGTCTTCTTCGGAAGTGCCTCCTTTCCGCATGATCGGAGAAGTCATGAACACCTACATTCTGGTGCAGCAGGACGAGAAGCTGATCATCATTGACAAACATGCCTGCCATGAGCGTATCATTTTCGACCGGCTTCTGACGGAAGACCGTTCCGTTATGTCTCAGATCCTCATGGTTCCCGTAACCGTGAAGACCGATGAGGAGACTGCAACGCTTCTGGAGGAAAACGGAGAGCTTCTGACCGATCTCGGATTTGAACTGGAGCCTTATGGCGACAATTCCCATATCATCCGCGCCGTTCCGGCAGACATGTATGAAAGCGACGTCACCGCCGCCTTTGAAGAGATCTGCCAGCAGCTGAAGGATCACCGCACCGTGGATCTGGAAGCCAGAAAGACCAACATTCTGAAGACAGTGGCCTGTAAGGCCGCTATCAAGGCCGGCTGGAAGACCGATGTTCGTGAACTGTTCGTTCTGGCTGAGGCCGTAGTGTCCCAGCAGATCAAATACTGTCCTCATGGCCGTCCGGTGGCCGTCGTTTACACCAGAGAAGACCTGGACAAAGAATTTAAAAGAATCGTGTAAAGAGGAATGACCATTGTCGAAGAAAGTACTGGTGATCACTGGCCCCACCGCAACGGGGAAGACCGCCCTTGGTGTGGCGCTTGCTAAAAAGCTCGGCGGTGAGATCGTTTCTGCAGATTCCATGCAGGTGTACCGCCGTATGGATATCGGGACCGCCAAGGTCACTGCAGAGGAAACGCAGGGCGTGCCCCATCACATGGTGGATGTCGCGGAACCCTCTGAAAATTTTTCCGTTGCCCGGTACGTGGAGATGGCTTCCGCCTGCTGCGAGGACATTTTCGCGCGGGATCATCTTCCCATTCTGGTGGGCGGAACCGGTCTGTATATCGACTCCCTTCTTTCCGGACGGTCCTTTGCCGAACGGTCCGACCGGGAAAAAGACATTCGCAACGAGCTGAACCGTGAATATGCCGAGCGGGGCGGCGAAGCTATGTGGTCGGAGCTGAATGCGGTGGATCCTGAACGGGCATCCCGGCTTTCCCCCAACGACCAGAAACGGATCGTCCGGGCGCTGGAGATCTTCCGGCTCACCGGCAAGACCATCACTCAGCATGATGCTGAGACACAGGCGATCCCCCCTCGGTATAACGCTCTCACGATTGCCCTGGACTATGTTCACCGCGAGGATCTCTATGACCGGATCAACCGCCGTGTGGATCAGATGGTGGAGAACGGGCTGATCCCGGAGGTTCAGGCACTTCTGGACCTTGGACTGAATGACGACTGCACGGCGATGCAGGCAATCGGATACAAAGAAATCGTTCGGGCGATCCGCGGGACGGTCACCAGGAACGACGCCATAGAACAGATAAAACAGGAAAGCCGCCGATATGCAAAGCGGCAGCTTACCTGGCTCAGAAGAAATCCCGACGTCTGCTGGCTGCGCTGGCAGAGCACACCGGATCTGACGCGTGCCGTTAAACATTGCCTCTCTTTGTGGCAGGCTCCGGATGCCGCCGGGATCCCAAAGGAAGTGGAGATTTGAATCGAACCGACATCTACACAAAAATAATCGCAGCCGTACTGTTTTTGGCCTTTGCGTTTTATATTGTCAGCTGGCTCTGGAATTCCACCAATGAGAATATCAAGACCGAGCCGGTTCAGACCTATGCCATTTCCGACAGCGATGAAGCGGACGGCATCGTCATCCGGGACGAAGAAGTCCTCTACTCATCCAAACAGTTCCTGAGTATTCAGGCGGAGGACGGCAAAGAGATCTCCAAAGGAGCTTTGCTTGCGATCTCCACGGATTCGGAAGAGGATCTTCAAGAGACAAACCACCTGGCAGAGCTGCGCCGGGAAATCAGCCGGTTGGAGACATTCCTCTCTTCTTCGGCCTCGGTGGTGGATGCCAGCAGCCGGGAAGACAGCATTGCCTCCTCGGCGCGAAAGCTCTCTTCCTCCGTTGCAACACAGGATTATGAGGCTACGGACACGGCCGCGCTGGATCTCAGTTCTCTGCTGTTCATGCAGGATGCATCCGACAAGGCGGAGGCAAAACTGAACAAACTCAAAGCGGAACAGGAAAGCTACAGTACCGCGTCACGAGATGATGACGCCATGATCGAGGCGCCCAGCGCCGGGATCTTCACCCGGACGACCGATGGTTTTGAATCCGCTTCCTCCGCGGAAGTGACATCCATCTCCGTTTCAGGACTGAAAGATCTGATGAATCAGCCCTCGGAACCGGAAGAAGGTGCCTACGGCAAGCTCATCCGATCCTTTACCTGGCATTTTCTTGCCCTTGTCAGCGACGAAACTGCGAAACGGCTCTCCGAAGGGGCCTCCGTCTCTCTGAGTTTCTCCCGCTATTACAGCGGGCTGATCCCTGCAACGGTTCTGAGCATCTCCAAAGAAGACGGAGGAACATGTGCCGTGGTGTTCTCCACCAAATATGCACTGTCTGAGACGATGGCCATGCGTCACGCCACTGCTGAGATCATTTTCTCTCAGTCCAACGGTCTGAAAGTGCCGGTCTCTGCAATGCATGTGGATGACGACGGGAACTCTTTCGTATATTGTCTCACCGCCAAGACCGTGGAGATGAAACACGTGGAGATCCTCACATCCAACGATGAATACTATCTGGTAAAGCAGGACACCTCCGCGTCAGCGCTGCACGAAGGCGACACGCTGATCACAGCAGGGAAAAACCTATTTGACGGAAAGGTCCTGGACGTACAAAACTGACAACAGAAACCCTTCGATGCTGCCCCTCGGCAGCATCGAATCGCAATATCTCAGACAAAAAGAAGGATTATCAAAATGAGCATTTCAGGCAACATCGGGGAGATCCGCACCCGAATCGCCGCCGCTGCGGAAAAGGCCGGCCGAAACCCGGACGAGATCATGCTGGTGGCTGCAACAAAAATGAATGATTCCGCTGCCGTTCGCGAGGCGGTATCCGGCGGAGTGGACGCATGCGGAGAGAACCGTGTGCAGGAACTTCAGCAGAAAAACGCCGAAGGTGCATACGAGGGTGCTCCCCTGTATTTCATCGGACATCTTCAGAAAAACAAAGTAAAGTATCTGGTGGGTGTCGCAGATCTGATCCAGTCAGTGGATTCTCTGGACCTGATCCGGTTGATCGACCGCCGCGCGGAATCCGTGGGAACGGTTCAGGACATCCTTCTGGAAGTTAATATCGGACGAGAAGAAGCAAAGTCCGGGCTGATGAAGGAAGAGCTGGACGAAGTTTTGTCTGCGGCAGATCAGTTTCCGCATGTCCATATCCGCGGCCTGATGGCGATCCCGCCTGCGGATTCTGACCCGGAACAGACCCGTCCCTATTTTAAGGAGATGAAACAGCTTTTTATTGACATTGACCACAAAAAATACGATAATGTTTCCATGGATTTTCTGTCCATGGGCATGACTCATGATTACGAAACGGCGATCGAAGAAGGTTCCAACATGGTCCGGATCGGGACCGGGATCTTCGGTGCTCGCGATTATGGGACAACCTGAAGTAAGAAGGAGGCTACAAATCAATGGGTTTCTTAGATGGCATCAAAAAGCTTACTCAGCCCTTTGACGACGAAGACGATTTTTACGATGATGACGAGATGGAGACTCCGATTCCGGTAGAGACCCCCAGCGGCAACTACGAACAGCCGGAACGCAAGAGTTCATTCTTCTCCGGAAGCAATGAGAATATACAGCAGCAGGCGGAGCGCCCTTACGCTTCGAATCCTTCTCCCCGTCCCCGCAGAGAATCACGCAACAACAAGGTTGTGGATCTCGGAACCGGCGGCCAGCACATGAAAGTAGTACTGATCAATCCGGAGAACTTCGAGGCCGCTGCAGAGATCGCAGATCAGCTCAGAGACCGCAGGCCGGTGCTGATGAATCTGGAAAACACCCCCAAAGATGTCTCCCGCAGACTGATCGACTTCCTCTCCGGAGTCGCATATGCTTTGGAAGGAAAGATCAAACGCGTTGCGACAAACGCATATATCATTACTCCGTATAATGTGGATCTTATGGGAGAGAATGCCGGAGAAATCGATGGCAATTCTCTTCGATTCTAATAAAATAGGAAACTTCAAACAGGAAGGTGGGCCAAATTATGACTCCTCAGGATATTAAAGAAAAAACCTTTGAGAAAGCTTTAGTTGGCGGTTATGACATGGGCTCTGTTGATGATTTTCTGGAGAAAGTCGCTGCAGACCTGACTGCATCTCAGAAAGAAATCTCTGTTCTCAAAGCAAAGATGAAGGTCCTCGTCGACAAGATCGAGGAATACCGCGCAAACGAAGATGCTCTTAATCGTGCTCTTCTCTCCGCTCAGAAGCTCTCCGTTCAGATTGAAGCGGAAGCCCGTCACAAAGCAGATGTGGCTGTCGCCGAAGCAAATACACAGGTTCAGTCCATCGTGGGCGGAATCGCTGCCAAGAGAGAAGCGGAAGAGAGCCTGCTGAATGACGCAAAACAGTCCACTGCAGCATACATCGCCTCTGCCAAGAAGATGCTGCAGGATCAGCTGAAACATCTGGATGTCCTTTCCGACGAACTGACCGACGGAACCGTTCCCGAGTATATTCCGGCCAGCACCATTCCTTCTGCTCCGGTGATCCCGGAGTTTGAGCCGGAAGAAGAGGTCGAACCTTACACGGACTCCAAAGACATCGACGATGCAGTAAAGAGCATTGAGGATTCTGTCGCACGGATACAGAGCGAGCCTGCAACCTCCATTGATTTTTCCGGTATTGAAGAGGAAATCGAGGAAGCAAACGAGGAGGAAGCTGCTGCACCCCATTCCGAAGTAAGTGATGACACTCAGCTTTTTACTTTCGATGACCAGGGCTAAATGGAATGAAAACATGTGGGGCGCACAACGTGCGCCCTATTACATTTATGAGGAGAACTAATATGGCTACCGATTACAACAACACTTTGAATCTTCCAAAGACCGAATTCCCGATGCGCGCAAATCTGGCAAAACGTGAGCCGGATATGCTGAAGCATTGGGAAGAGATGGACTTATATAATGAAATGCTCAAGAAGAACGAGGGCAAACCGCTGTTCAACCTGCATGACGGCCCTCCGTTCTCCAACGGCGCACCTCACATGGGACATGCTCTGAACAAATCCATCAAGGATTTCATCACCCGCTCCTATGCCATGCGCGGATACTACACTCCGTATATCCCCGGATGGGACAACCACGGCATGCCCATTGAATCTGCAATCATTAAGCAGAACAAGCTGGACCGGAAAGCCATGAGCACCGCGGAGTTCCGCGACGCCTGTCATGACTTTGCCCAGCATTACATCGATGTTCAGATGGACGGCTTCAAACGCATCGGCGTCATTGGCGACTGGGAGCATCCCTACAAGACCATGAATCCGGAGTTCGAAGCAGAAGAAGTCAAGGTCTTCTGCGAGATGTACAAGAAGGGCTATATCTACAAGGGCTTCAAGCCTGTTTACTGGTGCCCCCACGACGAGACTGCACTGGCAGAAGCAGAGATCCAGTATAAAGACGATCCCTGTACCACGGTATTCGTAAAGTTCCCCATCCACGATGATCTGGGCAAGCTTTCCAACGTCGATCTGTCGAAAGTCTACTTCGTGATCTGGACCACCACGATCTGGACGCTTCCCGGCAACCTCGGCATCACGCTGAACGCCGACTATGACTACGTTCTGGTGGAAGCCAGCAACGGCGAGATCTACATCATGGCCGAAGCTCTGATGGAAACCGTCATGGAAAAGGGCGGCTTTACCGAGTACAAAGTGATCGATCGTCATCCCGGCAGCTTCTTTGAGCACATGCTGGCAGATCATCCTTTCCTGCCGAAGACCTCTCTTGTCATGCTGGCAGACTATGTCACCATGGATTCCGGTACCGGATGTGTTCACACCGCTCCCGGCTTTGGTGCAGAGGACTTCCAGACCTGCCGCCGCTATAACACCGAGATGGTCGTCCCTGTGGATGATCAGGGCAGACACACCGAATATGCCGGCAAATACGCAGGGCTCACTACTTCTGAGTCCAACCCCATCATCCTGGAAGACATGAGAAAAGACGGCTCTCTGTTCGCAACGGAGGAGATTCTCCACAGCTATCCGCACTGCTGGCGCTGTGACAGCGAGATCATCTTCCGCGCCACTCCTCAGTGGTTCTGCTCCGTGGACGCCTTCCGCGGCGACGCCATCGATGCATGTGACGAGGTCCGCTGGGTTCCCGAATGGGGCAAGGACCGCATGAAGTCCATGATCAACGAGCGTATGGACTGGTGCATCTCCCGTCAGAGAAAATGGGGCCTCCCCATTCCGGTATTTTACTGCGAAGACTGCGGCGAACCTATCGTCACCGACGAGACCCGGGATGCCGTTTCCGCACTGTTTGCCAAAGAAGGTTCCAATGCATGGTATCTCCACGAGGCAGACGAGATCCTTCCCGAAGGCTTTGTTTGCCCTCACTGCGGCGGCAAGCACTTCTCCAAAGAAGAAGATACTCTGGACGGATGGTTCGATTCCGGCTCCACCCACTTTGCTGCCATGCAGCATGACCAGGGCTTCTGGCCGGCCACCGTATATTTCGAGGGTCTGGATCAGTACCGTGGATGGTTCCAGTCTTCCCTGCTGACAGCAGTCGGCGCACTGGGAAAAGGCGCTCCGTTTAAAGAGTGCATCACTCACGGATGGACCGTGGACGGCGAAGGCCGTGCCATGCACAAGTCTCTCGGCAACGGCATGGATCCTGCTGAGATCACCAATAAATACGGTGCAGACATGCTCCGCCTCTGGGCCGGCTCTGCCGATTACCATGTGGATGTCCGCTGCTCCAATGAGATCTTTAAACAGCTCACTCAGAGCTACCTGAAGTTCCGAAACACCGCCCGCTACTGCCTGGGCAACCTCAACGGTTTCGATGCCAACAATCTGGTGGCACCGGAAGACATGATGGAACTGGACCGCTGGGCAGTGACAAAGCTCAACGAACTGATGGAAAAGGTGGCGGAATGCTACAACAACTACGAATTCCATGTGATCTCTCATGCGATCAATGACTTCTGTGTTGTGGAACTGTCCTCCTTCTATCTGGACATCATCAAAGACCGTCTGTACTGTGAAGCTCCCAACGGACTGAAGAGACGCAGCGCTCAGACCGCACTGTATCTGATCCTGGATTCTCTGACCAAGATGTTCGCCCCGATCCTCGCCTTTACCTGCGATGAGATCTGGCTGGCAATGCCCCACAGAGACGGTGATGATACCCGCAACATCATCCTCAACGAGATGAACAAGCCCTTCACCGAGTATGCACTGGATGCCGATACCATGGCCAAATGGGATACTCTGATCAGTGTCCGTGATGATGTCAACGGCGTACTGGAAGCCGCCCGTGCCGAAAAGAAGATCGGCAAGTCTCTGGATGCACAGGTCGTTCTTCACGCAAATGACGATGCTGCGAAAGCTGCTGTTTCCGCCATCGAGACCCTGACTCTCAATGACATGTTTATCGTTTCCAAGTGTCTTATCGATGCCGATGACGAAGGTGATGTCACCGTCGGCAACGGTACCCGCAATACTGGTCTGACCATTGCTGTCAGCGAAGCAAAAGGCGAAAAATGTCCCCGCTGCTGGGCTCATACCGAGGAAGCAGATCCGGAGACCGGGCTGTGCCCGCGCTGCGCAAAAGTTGTTGCGGAGTTGACATAATTGCGTTAAACTGTTGCTATAGACAGAAAGGGGGATACTTGGGATGCTGTATGCTATCGTCGTAGTACTGGTATTGATCGCCGATCAGCTGGTAAAATACTGGGTTACTGCGAATATTACTCTGAACAGTGGTTCTGTGGAATTGATCCCAGGCATTCTGAAACTGGTTAACATCCATAATGATGGTGCCGCCTTCAGTCTTTTCCCGGGCTATCGCTGGATCTTTGTCGGTCTGGCAGCTGCCGTTACCATCGCCGTGATCCTCGCGCTGATCTTCCATTGGATCAAAAGCGGATTCGGACGCTGGATGGCCGTACTGACCATGGCCGGTGCACTGGGGAATGCCATTGACCGTGCCATTTACGGATATGTAGTGGATATGTTTGTCATTGAACCGGTGAAATTCATTCAGGTGTTCAATGTTGCAGATATCTTCATTACCGTAGGCGGGATCCTGTTCTGTCTTTATCTTATCATCAGCGGCGGCCGCTATCAGGTCAAACGGGTCGCCTCTCCTGCCAGCGAAGTTCCCGCACCGGCTCCCGCAGAGGGACCGGCCCGGTCGGAACTGCTCTCCGAAGATGCCGTAGATGAGGCTGTTCCCGAGGAGGAACCGGAAGAAGAAACGGAATCGGAAGAGGAAGCAGAAAACGATGGTGCAGAAGTTCCGGAAGAAGCTTCCGCCGTAGAGGAAGAACCGGCGATCGAAGAGGAACCGGAAGCGGAAGAAG